>NZ_JBTLMO010000052.1:0-60525 GCF_054462255.1 Streptomyces sp. SD15
CCCGCCAGGGGCGCTGCGCCCCCTGGACCCCCGCCATCGCCCGAAGGGCTCGTCCTCAAACGCCGGACGGGCTGGATATCCCGGCCGGGGTGTGATCTTTCAGCCCGTCCGGCGTTTGAGGACGAGGCCGTTCAGGCCGAACGGGGGTCTGGGGGCGGAGCCCCCAGGGGACGGGTAGGGGCGGCGGGGGCGAAAAATCGACCCCGGAATCGAGGAATGCCCGGCCCCCTACGGGGCAGGCGCACCGTACCCCCACGGGATCCGGTGCCGTCCCGGAGGAACCGGAGCAATACACCGCCTCCAGGACCCCGGTACCCCCTTCGGCGGCCGTCGCGCCAACTCTCCCGGGCCGGCGGCCGCCTCTCAGGGGACTCTGTGGGGTGGGCCACACGGGACCCGGCCGACCGGGATCCCGGATGCGCGATAACCTGACGGCGAATCTCTCTTGACGCCAAGAGATCGATCATCGGTATCCCTGATCGATCATCGCGGCGGACGCAGGGGAGGATTCTGCACCCCGGGGCAGGGACGCCCCACCGCCAGCTGTCATACGGAGAACGCCATGACCCGCACTCCCGTGAACGTCACCGTCACCGGCGCGGCCGGCCAGATCGGTTACGCCCTGCTCTTCCGCATCGCCTCTGGCCAGCTGCTCGGCGCGGACGTGCCGGTCAAGCTGCGCCTCCTGGAGATCACCCCGGCGCTGAAGGCCGCCGAGGGCACCGCCATGGAGCTGGACGACTGCGCGTTCCCGCTGCTCCAGGGCATCGACATCTCGGACGACCCGAACGTCGCCTTCGACGGCGCCAACGTCGCCCTCCTCGTCGGCGCCCGCCCCCGTACCAAGGGCATGGAGCGCGGCGACCTGCTCTCCGCCAACGGCGGCATCTTCAAGCCGCAGGGCAAGGCCATCAACGACCACGCCGCGGACGACATCAAGGTCCTGGTCGTCGGCAACCCGGCCAACACCAACGCGCTCATCGCGCAGGCCGCCGCCCCGGACGTACCGGCCGAGCGCTTCACCGCGATGACCCGTCTGGACCACAACCGCGCGCTGACCCAGCTCGCGAAGAAGACCGGCACGACGGTCGCGGACATCAAGCGCCTCACCATCTGGGGCAACCACTCCGCCACCCAGTACCCCGACATCTTCCACGCCACGGTCGCCGGCAAGAACGCCGCCGAGGTCGTGAACGACGAGAAGTGGCTGGCCGAGGACTTCATCCCGACCGTCGCCAAGCGCGGCGCCGCGATCATCGAGGCCCGTGGCGCGTCCTCCGCCGCCTCCGCCGCCAACGCAGCCATCGACCACGTGCACACCTGGGTCAACGGCACCGCGGACGGCGACTGGACCTCCATGGGCATCCCGTCGGACGGCTCCTACGGCGTCCCCGAGGGCATCATCTCGTCCTTCCCGGTCACCACGAAGGACGGCCAGTACGAGATCGTCCAGGGCCTGGACATCAACGAGTTCTCCCGCGCCCGCATCGACGCCTCCGTCAAGGAGCTCGAGGAGGAGCGCGACGCGGTCCGCGGCCTCGGTCTCATCTGAGCCACCGCCCCCCGCTGTTGCGTACGCAGGCCCCGTCCGGGTTTCCCGGGTGGGGCCTGCGGCGTTCCTGTGAATACAGGTGCAAGGGATGCCGCAAGCCCTCTATGCTGTGACGCTCAACACAGTGATGCGCCGGTGAAAACAGGACAGTTCACGCCTCGGGGGAGCAGCGTTGACGCAGACGTTCCATTTACCTCAACAGCCACAACCGCCGGATGCCGGTGTGCCGCACCCGCCCGGTGTGCCGCCGGGCGCGAGTGAGGCCACCCGGCTGCTGTGCGCGGGCAGTTACCTGGACTCGGACTACCGCGACGCGGTGATCGAGGAGCTGTACGTCCACGAGGAGCGCCTCGCCGCCCCCTCGCTCGGCTACGACGCCGCGCGCGTCCTGGCCCACGCACTGCGCGCCCGCCGGCTCGAACTCGGCTGGGCGGCCGGGATCCTGGGCCTGTGGGCGGTGGGTCTCCCGCTCTCCAACTATTTGCTGGTCGTCCTCCTGGTCCCGAGCCTGCTGCTCGCGGCCGCCTCCTGGATCCGGGGTTCCCAGGAACGTCCCCCGTGGTACCGGAGGTTCCCCGCCTGGCAGCTCCGCTGGGCGGGACGATTCCTGCTGCTCTACGTCGCGATCACGACGGCGCGCGCGGCCTTCGGGGCGGCGGATCAGGAGGAGCTCTACGACCTCTTCCGAACTTTCCTCCCCGACGAGTTGGCCACGGTGCTCTTCGAGGACGGCTTCACCATCAAGCCGATCCACGCCTGGGCCGCGCTGATCGTCCCGCTGCTGGTAGCGGTCTGCGTCGCCCTGCAGCGCGGCCAGTTCGCGCGGGCGCTGGCGCACGAGCTGCACCCGGCGCGCTTCGGCGACATGGCCGGCGACCCGGCCGAACTCGCCGAGGGACGGCGCTTCCAGCGGCTGCGCGCACGCATCCGGGTCGAACAGAGCTCGTCCCTGGTGATGTACCACGCGGCGCACCCCTTCTGCGGCGCCGGACAGGCGCACGACACCTGGAGCCTCGCCGTCGAGCTGCGGCCGGACCCGGACCGTCACGAGCCGCCGCTGCCCGTCAACAACCGGGTGATCCTCGACAAGGTCCATGAGCTGCTCGCGCGGTTGCGGCTGCCCTCGCCGCATGCCGGGGACGCGGTGCGGGACCGGCTGCGTCGGCTGGAGATCGACGAGTGTGTGTTCCTGCCGGTGGCGGGCCTGCCCCGGCGGGACCTCGCGCCGTACCACCCGGACGCGTTCCTCGTGCACCGCGCGGAGTCGGTCGAGGAGGGCGGCGAGACCCGGCGGCACTTCCTGCGGGCGCGGGTCGGAGGCTGGGAGGAGGAAGTCGTCACGACCGTCTTCGTCCGCGTGCACACCCAGGGTGGCATGCTGATGCTGGAGATCGCCCCGCACGTCCTGCTGCCGGTGCGCGCCGACTTCGAGGACGCGGACCGGATCGCCCACCAATACCGTCACAACAGCCCGCTGGGCAAGGCGGTCTGGGCCCTGGCGCGCACTCCTCGCTCGGTGCCGCTCGCCTTCGCGACACTGGGCCGCGGGGTGGCCCTGACCTGGCGGATCCTCACCGCGGGCTATGGCGCGGCGATGCCCGACGGGCCCGCGCGCTCGGTCCGTGAACTGGGCTCGGGGGACCGGGCCTCGCTCTTCCAGGACATGGACGTCAGCCGCTATCTGAAGTCGATCCAGGACCGGGTCGCGCAGGGAGTGCGGCAGGTGCTCAAGGACGCGGGCTACCGGACCGACGAGTTCGCCCAGAAGGTCGTCAACGTGAGCGGCGGCAGCACCCTGATCGAGAACGTGCAGGGCGCGTTCGCCATCGGCGACAACAACGTCGTCACCAACAAGACGCCGAGCGCGCCCGGTGCGCCGAGTACGGCGGGAGTGGATGGAAATGGCTGACGAGCAGGGCGCCGGAAGGGGCTCCATCAACATCAGCGGTGTGAGCGGCGCCTTCGCGATCGGCGACGGGAACAGCGTCGTCAATCAGTCCGGCGCGGGCCTGCCGCAACGGGACCCCGCGCAGGAGGAGTTGCTGCGGCGGGTGCGCGAACTCCGGGCCGACCTGGAGCGGCTGGTCGCCAGCAGCCAGACGGCCGAGCTGGACGCCGAACTCGCCGGGGCGCAGGCCGAGATCGAGGAGTCGGGACGGGCCGGTCAGGGGCGTCTCGCCCGGATCCGGCAGGCCCTCACGGACGCGGGCGCGCTGACCGGACTGTTGGCTTCGGCAGGCGCGGTGGCCGAGTCCGTCGCCGCGCTGCTGGGGAGCTGACTGTGGCCGGCGAGGGCGAGGTCCACTGGAATTCGGAGACACAGAGCTGGGAGACGGGCGCGGGACCGGCCCGCCACACCCCGCCGCCTCCGCCGCGGCCGGCCTTCGAGCCGGTGGTTCCGCCGGGTCCGGCTTCGGGTTCGGGTCCTGCTTCGGGTTCGGGTTCGGGTTCGGGTTCGGGTTCGGGTTCGGCTCAGGGTCCCTATCAGGGGGGTCCGTACGAGACTCCTGGCCTCGGTCCCGATCAGGTGGGCCCGTACCCGGCTCCTGGCCCCGGCCCTGCTGACCTGAGCGGGCAGTACCTGATTCCCGGACCGGGACCGGGCGGCGACCCCGGTCCGGGTCCGCGCCCGACGACGAGGAAATGGGTCGCGGTGCTGACCGCCGCCCTGCTCGTCGGCGCGGCGGCGGGATTCGGCGGCTGGTACGCGTCGAAGGGGGACGGCGGCGGTACGCACAAGGACGACGCCCGCACCAAGGTGTCCACCGCCCCCACCACCCCGAGCGTCTCCGAGTCCGCGCCCACCCCGACCCCGACCCTGGACGAGACGTCCGCGTCCCCCTCGGAAAGTGCCCTCCCGGCGGGATACCGGTCGGTCTCGACCGGGGAGTTCGACATGGTCGTACCGGAAGACTGGGAGCCGGATTCGGAGAACGGCAAGAACGGCGTCACGATCTACTACTTCAGGGAGTCGGGCGGCGGCCCCCGCTATCTCCAGGTCTTCCGGGTCAGCGAGGCCGACCCCACCCCGCGCGGCACGCTCACGGCGGCCGAGGCGGACCTGAAGAAGCGGCTGCCGGACTACCACCGCAACAGCCTCGAAGCCGTCGCCGACGACCGGGGCGAGGCCGCCGAGCTCGACTACACCCACTCGAGCGAGAAGTGGGGCGTGGAGCTGCGCACCCTGGACCGTGTCATCCACGCCGACGACAACCAGCTGTACGCCGTTCTCACCGCGGGACCGGCCGACGCGTGGCCCGAGCAGCAGGAGATCCAGGACGCGGCCGTACGGTCGTTCTGCCTGACCGGGGCCGCCTGCTGAACGAGGGGGTCACCGTGGGTCAGAGCCGCTTCTCGAACCAGTGGGCGGCGTACACGTTGTCGTCGTACCGCGGGATCTCCGTGTAACCGCACGCCCGGTACATCGCCTGCGCCTCGGTGAGCACCGCGTGCGTGTCGAGCCGTACGACGCCGTACCCGCGCTCGACGGCCCCTCGCTCCAGTCCGTCGAGGATCCGCCGGGCGAGGCCGAGCCGCCGGGCATCGGGATGCACCCACACATGCCGGATCTCGCCGACGCCCGCATCGAATCGCCGCAGCGCCCCGCATCCCACGGGGCGTCCCTCCTCGTACGCGACGAGGAAGGAGCCCGAGGTCCCCGACACCTCGTGGGGCCGGACGAGGGCGGCGGGGTCGAAGCCCTCGGGGAACCGTTCGTCGATGTCCGCGGCGTACGCGGCGAGGCAGTCGCGCGCGTCGCGGGAGGCGCCGTCGACGCGTTCGACGGTGATCGAGGCCAGCCGCAGCAGCCGTTCGGCGGTGGCGAGGGCGGTGGTGAGTTCGCCGCGCCGGCGCCCGTCGAGGCCGCCGAGCAGGCCTTCGGCCAGACCGTCGGCCCGCCGGTTCTGCTCCCGCACCTCGGCCCGGCCGGCCGGGGTGAGCTCCACGATCCGCAGCCGGCTGTCGCGGGGATGCACGCGCACCCGCACGAGCTCCTGCGCTTCGAGCGCCCGGACCATCCGGCTCAGGTACCCGGCGTCCAGTCCGAGCCGGCTCCTCAGCTCGCGCAGCGGTGCCCCGTCCCCGATCTCGAAGAGCAGCCGCGCCTCACCGAGGGGTCGGTCCTGCCCGAGATAGTGATCGTCGAGAACTCCGATGCGGCGGGTGAAATAGCGGTTGAAGCGCCGCAGCGCCCGCACGTCGTCCGTTGCCACCGGCTCGATTGAAACTGGCTCCATATTTCTTTGACCATAGTCAAAGAAAGGGTGGCTGTCCCGGGCTTTCCGTCCTCGTCCGTCCTCGTCCGTCCTCGTCCGCTCCCGGTCACCCTCGCCGAATGGTTCGGGTCATATGTGCCGAATTCTTCCGATTTTTCAGTGACGCCGGGGACTTCTGGTCACGGGTTGTGCATGCATCCGGGGTCGAGGGGCAGGTGCTCCGGGCCCTCGAGGTGACACGCGTGTGACGCAGGGGCATGGAACGGGAACGGAAGGCAACACCGATCATGGCTGGACAGCAGGCACAACAGACCATTCACGTGGGCGGCGAGTGGCGCGAAGCCGACTCGCGCGCCACCCGCGAGATCCGCGACCCCGCGGATGCCAAGCCGTTCGCCGTGGTCGCGGAGGGTGACGAGCGCGACACCGACGCGGCCGTGACGGCCGCCCGCCGAGCCTTCGACGAGGGCCCGTGGCCGCACACCCCCGTCGCCGAGCGCGCCGCGCTGCTGCGCCGCGTCGCCGACCTCCTCGTACGCGACCGTGAAGAGCTCGGGCTCCTGGAGAGCCGCGACGCGGGCAAGACGGTCGAGGAAGGGCGCGTCGACATCGACTGCGTCGCGGACGCCTTCCGGTACTTCGCCGATCTCGTCGTGGGGGAGGGCGGCGGGCGTGTCGTCGACGCCGGGTCCAAGGACATCCACAGCGTCGTCGTGCACGAGCCGGTCGGCGTCTGCGCGCTGATCACCCCCTGGAACTACCCGCTCCTGCAGGCCAGCTGGAAGATCGCTCCGGCCCTCGCCGCCGGGAACGTCTTCGTGATCAAGCCGAGCGAGATCACTCCGCTGACGACCGTGGCCCTGGTCCGGCTGCTGGCCGAAGCGGGGCTGCCGGCCGGGGTCGCCAACATCGTCACCGGCCCCGGGCACACGGTCGGCGCGCGCCTCGCCGAGCACCCGGGCGTCGACCTCGTCTCCTTCACCGGCGGGCTGATCAGCGGTACGAAGGTGGCCCGGGCCGCCGCCGAGACCGTCAAGAAGGTCGCCCTGGAACTCGGCGGCAAGAACCCCAACGTCGTCTTCGCCGACGCCTGCGCGACGGAGGAGGGCTTCGACACCGCGGTCGACCAGGCCCTCAACGCTGCCTTCATCCACAGCGGCCAGGTCTGCTCGGCCGGGTCGCGCCTGATCGTCGAGGAGTCCGTGCGCGAGCGCTTCGTCGCCGAACTCGCCCGCAGGGCCGGCCGGATCAGGCTCGGACGCGGCACCGAGGACGGCGTCGAGTGCGGCCCCCTCGTATCGGAGCAGCAGCGGGAGAAGACCGAGGCGTACGTCGCCTCCGCGCTGGCGGAAGGGGCCGTGCTGCGGGCGGGCGGCAGGCGTCCCGAGCCGTCCGACGCCAGGCCCGCCACCGGGTACTTCTACGAGCCGACCGTCCTCGACCAGTGCCGCCGCGGGATGCGGGTCGTCCGCGAGGAGGTCTTCGGGCCCGTCCTGACCGTGGAGACCTTCCGCACGGAGGACGAGGCCGTCGCGCTCGCCAACGACACCGAGTACGGGCTCGCGGGCGCCGTCTGGACCGCCGACGCGGGCCGCGCCCGCCGCGTCGCCGGACGGCTGCGGCACGGCACCGTCTGGATCAACGACTTCCACCCCTACCTTCCGCAGGCGGAGTGGGGCGGCTTCGGAAAGAGCGGTGTCGGGCGCGAACTCGGCCCCGCGGGGCTCGCCGAGTACCGCGAGACCAAGCACGTGTACCAGAACCTCGCCCCCAAGCCGGTTCGCTGGTTCGCCGGCTGAGCCCGGGCGACGTCCCCCACCGCACACAGCACCTTGGAGCACCACACCATGTCCCAGCACGAGAAAACGTACGACTACGTCGTCATCGGCGGCGGCACCGCGGGCTCTGTCATCGCCTCCCGGCTCACCGAGAACCCCGACGTCACCGTCGCCGTCATCGAGGGCGGACCCAGTGACGTCGACCGCGAGGACGTCCTCACCCTGCGCCGGTGGATGGGGCTGCTCGGCGGGGAGCTCGACTACGACTACCCGACCACCGTGCAGCCGCGCGGCAACTCGCACATCCGGCACAGCCGCGCCCGTGTCCTCGGCGGCTGCTCCTCGCACAACACGCTGATCGCGTTCAAGCCGCTGCCGTCGGACTGGGACGAGTGGGAGGCGGCGGGCGCCAAGGGCTGGGGCGCGGTACCGATGGAGGCGTACTTCGCGCGGCTCCTCAACAACATCGTCCCGGTCGACGAGAAGGACCGCAACGCCATCGCCCGGGACTTCGTCGACGCCGCCCGGGCCGCGCTGGGCGTACCCCGCGTCGAGGGCTTCAACAAGAAGCCGTTCACCGAGGGAGCCGGCTTCTTCGACCTCGCGTACCACCCCGAGAACAACAAGCGCTCCAGCGCGTCGGTGGCCTATCTGCACCCGGTGATGGACGAGCGGCCCAATCTGACACTCCTGCTGGAGACCTGGGCGTACCGGCTGGAGCTGGCGGGGACGCGCGCGACGGGCGTGCACGTGCGGACCAAGGACGGCGAGGAGATCCTCGTACGGGCGAAGCACGAGGTCCTGCTGTGCGCGGGCGCCGTGGACTCGCCGCGGCTGCTGCTGCACTCCGGGATCGGCCCGAAGCAGGACCTGGAGAAGCTCGGCATACCCGTCGCCCACGACCTGCCCGGCGTCGGCGAGAACCTGCTCGACCACCCCGAGTCGGTGATCGTCTGGGAGACGAACGGCCCCATCCCCGAGAACTCCGCGATGGACTCCGACGCGGGCCTGTTCGTGCGCCGCGACCCCGAACACGCGGGCCCCGACCTGATGTTCCACTTCTACCAGATCCCGTTCACGGACAACCCGGAACGGCTCGGCTACGAGCGCCCGGCACACGGCGTCTCGATGACCCCGAACATCCCCAAGCCGCACAGCCGCGGCCGGCTCTACCTGACCAGCGCCGACCCGGCCGACAAGCCCGCCCTCGACTTCCGGTACTTCACGGACGAGGACGACTACGACGGCCGTACCCTCGTCGACGGGATCCGCATCGCCCGTGAGATCGCCGCGGCCGAGCCGCTCGCCGGCTGGCTCAAGCGCGAGGTGTGTCCGGGTCCGGACGTCACCGGCGACGAGGAGCTCAGCGCGTACGCACGCCAGGTCGCGCACACCGTGTACCACCCGGCCGGCACCTGCCGCATGGGCGCTCCTTCCGATGAACTCGCCGTCGTCGACCCCGAGCTGCGCATCCGAGGCCTCGACGGCATCAGGATCGCCGACGCGTCCGTCTTCCCGACGATGCCCGCCGTGAACCCGATGATCGGGGTGCTCATGGTCGGGGAGAAATGCGCCGAGCTGATCGGGGGTGGTGAGCGATGAGTACCTCCACTCTCGTCAACGAAACCCCGGTCGAACCCGTCTTCTCCGTCCACAACCTGTGGAAGGTCTTCGGGCCCAAGGCCGACCGGGTCCCCGCCGATGCCGAAC
The DNA here is from genome assembly GCF_054462255.1 of Streptomyces sp. SD15. Classification (NCBI taxonomy): domain Bacteria; kingdom Bacillati; phylum Actinomycetota; class Actinomycetes; order Kitasatosporales; family Streptomycetaceae; genus Streptomyces; species Streptomyces sp. SD15. Next base: position 9,258 of record NZ_JBTLMO010000052.1, read on the forward strand.
TCGCCGCCCTCACCCCCGCCGAACTCCGCTCCCGCACCGGCTGCACGGCCGCCGTCCGGGACGTGAGCTTCGAGGTGCGCAAGGGCGAGGTCTTCGTCGTGATGGGCCTGTCCGGCTCGGGCAAGTCCACGCTCGTGCGCTGTCTGACCCGGCTCATCGAGCCGACCGCGGGCGCGATCGTCATCGACGGCGAGGACGTACGCTCCATGGACAAGACCCGGCTGCGCGAACTGCGCCGCCACCGTGCCGCGATGGTCTTCCAGCACTTCGGCCTGCTCCCGCACCGCTCGGTCCTCGACAATGTCGCCTACGGCCTGGAGATCCAGGGCGTCGGCAAGGGGGAGCGCCGGGAGCGGGCGGCCGAGGTCGTCGCCAAGGTCGGCCTGGAGGGCATGGAACAGCGCCGGCCCGCTCAGCTGTCCGGCGGTCAGCAGCAGCGCGTCGGGCTGGCCCGGGCGCTCGCCGTCGACCCCGAGGTCCTGCTCTTCGACGAGCCGTTCAGCGCGCTCGACCCGCTGATCCGGCGCGACATGCAGGAGGAGGTCATCCGCCTGCACCGCGAGGAGGGCCGCACGATGGTCTTCATCACCCATGACCTGAACGAGGCCCTGCGCCTCGGCGACCGCATCGCGCTGATGCGCGACGGCCGTATCGTCCAGCTCGGCACGCCCGAGGAGATCGTCGGCTCGCCCGCCGACGACTACGTCCGCGAGTTCGTCCGGGACGTGCCGCGCGAGCAGGTCATGACGGTGCGTACGGCGATGCGCACCGCGTCCGCGGAGGAGGCGGGCCGGGGCCCGGTCGTGGCGCCGGACGCGACCGTCTCGGAAGCCATCGAGGCGGTGGCGCGCTCGGGTGACCCGGCACGCGTGATGGACAAGGGGCGCTGCGTCGGAGTCGTGGACTCGACGGCGCTGCTCGGGGTGGTGGCCGGGACGGACGCGCCCGCCGGTGCCGCCGTGGGCGAGAAGGCGGCCTGATGGCCACCGTCACCGCTACCGTCGGCCACACCGGCGTCTTCGCACTGGTCAAGGGCGCGACCAGACACCGTGCCGTCGGCAAGCTCCTGCTGCTCGCCGTCGCCGCGGCCGTGATCGTCCCCCTCCTCAACGCCCGCTGGGGCAGCGGAACCTGGCCCCACACCCTCACCGTCGACCTCACCGAACCCCTCGGCAGGGCCAGCGACTGGATCATCGACAACCGGGACAGCCACCCGCTGTTCCTGTACTTCTTCGGATACGTCAGCAACGCCATCGCCCTCGCCGTGCGCGCCGTCTACCTGGTGCTGCTCGCGGTGGGCTGGGCCGGCGTGACCGCGATCGCCGCACTCGTGGCCTGGCGGGCCGCAGGCGTACGGCTGGCGCTCGGCACGGCCGCCGCGTTCCTCGCCTGCGGACTGCTCGGCATGTGGGTGCCCACCATGCAGACGCTCGCACTCATGGTGGTCGCCGTCCTCGCGTCCCTCGCGCTGGGCGCCCTGCTCGGCCTCGCCGCCGGGCTCTCCGACCGCACGCACCGCGCGCTGCGCCCGGTCCTCGACACCATGCAGGTGCTCCCGGCGTTCGCCTACCTCCTGCCGGTCGTGCTGGTCTTCGGCATCGGCGTCCCCGCGGCGGTGCTCGCCACCGTCGTGTACGCCGCCCCGCCCATGGCCCGCCTCACCGCGCTCGGCCTGCGCGACGCGGACGCCGGTGTGATGGAGGCCGTCGCCTCGCTGGGGGCCACGGCCCGCCAGCGCCTGCTCACCGCACGCCTCCCGCTGGCCCGCAAGGAACTCCTCCTCGGCCTCAACCAGACGATCATGATGGCGCTGTCCATGGCCGTCATCGCCTCGGTGATCGGCGCGGGCGGCCTCGGCGACCGCGTCTACCAGGCCCTCGCCTCTGTCGACGTGGGGGCCGCGCTCGCGGCCGGTATCCCGATCGTGCTCCTCGCGGTCGTCCTGGACCGGGTGACCGGCGCGGCCGGGGAGCGGCTGGGGGAGGCGCAGAAGACCTCCACGCCATGGGCGTACGCGGCGGTCGTCGCCGTGGTCGTCGCGGTCGCCGGACGCCTCACGGGCCGTCTCGACTGGCCCGGCACCTGGACCGTGCAGATCGCCGAGCCGGTGAACCGCGCCGTCGACTGGATGACCAACCACCTCTACTCCGGCGTCCCCTACATCGGCGGCACCGCCGACTGGGCGGGACACTTCACCACGTGGGTCCTCGACCCCCTGCGCGACGGCCTGCAAGGGCTGCCCTGGTGGTCGGTTCTCCTGATCGTCGCCGCCCTCGCCTGGCTGCTCGGCACCTGGCGCACCGCGCTCACCGCCGTCCTCGCGATGGCCGCGATCGGCGTGCTGGGCGTCTGGAAGCCGTCGCTCGACACGCTGTCGCAGGTCCTTGCGGCGGTCGCGGTCACCCTCGTCCTGGGCTTCGCGACCGGCGTCGCGGCCGCGCGCAGCGAGCGGGTCGAGCGCCTGCTGAGGCCCGTCCTCGACGTCTTCCAGACAATGCCGCAGTTCGTGTATCTGATCCCCGTGGTGGCGCTGTTCGGCGTGGGCCGCGCGCCCGCCGTCGCCGCGGCGGTCGTCTACGCCCTCCCCGCCGTCGTCCGCATCACCACCCAGGGCCTGCGCGCCGTCGACCCGGCCGCGCTGGAGTCGGCGCGCTCGCTCGGCGCCACCGGCGCTCAGCAGCTGCGCCAGGTCCAGCTGCCGTTGGCCCGCCCCGCGCTGCTCCTCGCCCTCAATCAGGGCGTCGTGCTCGTCCTCGCCGTCGTCATCATCGGCGGGCTGGTCGGCGGCGGCGCGCTCGGCTACGACATCGTCTTCGGCCTCGCCCAGGGCGACCTGGCGACCGGCCTGGTCGCCGGAGCCGCGATCGTCTGCCTCGGGCTGATGCTCGACCGGGTGACGCAGCCGACGGAACGCCGCGCGAAGAAGGGAGCGTGACATGCGAGTTCGTACGACTTCTGTGGTGGCCGGTGTGTCCGCCCTCCTGGTGCTGACCGGCTGCGGCGCCGCCGACATGACCAAGCAGGCCTCGCCCTTCGCGGGCGCCCAGGGCGCGAAGACGGTGACCCTGTCCGTGCAGTCCTGGGTCGGCGCGCAGTCCAACGAGGCCGTCGCGCAGTACCTGTTGGAGCACGAGCTCGGCTATCGCGTCGACACCGTCCAGGTCGACGAGGTCCCCGCGTGGGACGCGCTCAGCCAGGGCCGGGTCGACGCCATCCTGGAGGACTGGGGCCACCCCGACCAGGAGAAGCGGTACATCGAGGACAAGAAGACGATCACTCCCGGCGGGGATCTGGGGGTCACCGGGCACATCGGCTGGTACGTCCCGACGTACTTCGCCGAGCAGCACCCGGACGTCACCGACTGGAAGAACCTGAACAAGTACGCCGACCAGCTCCGCACCGCGGAGAGCGGCGGCAAGGGCCAGCTCCTCGACGGCTCCCCGTCGTACGTCACCAACGACAAGGCGCTGGTGGACAACCTGAAGCTGAACTACCAGGTGGTGTTCGCCGGTTCGGAGGCGGCGCAGATCACGCAGATGAAGCAGTTCGCGAAGGAGCAGAAGCCGTTCCTCACGTACTGGTACTCGCCCCAGTGGCTCTTCAAGAAGGTCCCGATGACGGAGGTGAAGCTCCCGGCCTACAAGGAGGGCTGCGACGCGGACGCGGCGAAGATCGCCTGCGCATACCCGCACACCCCACTCCAGAAGTACCTCAACGCGGACTTCGCGAAGAGCGGCGGCAAGGCGGCCGCCTTCCTGAAGAAGTTCAAGTGGACGACCGCGGACCAGAACGAGGTCTCGCTGATGATCGCCAACGACAAGCTGTCGGCCCAGGAGGCGGCGAAGAAGTGGGTGGACAGCCACGCGTCCACCTGGAAGGCGTGGCTGTCCTGACTCCTGGCCCAGCCCGGCCGCGATCTCCCGTAGCGCGGCCGTGGCCCGGTGCTGGAGTCCCGGCCCGAACGTGACGCGGGTGGCCCCGAGTCCGCCGAGTGCGGCGGGCGAGGGGCCCTCGCCGTCCCACCGGGCCGGCATGTTGACCGGCCCCTGGAACCCGGACCGTAACAGCGGCAGTACGGCGGCCGGGGCGAAGACCGGATGCACGCGGTCGGCGCCCGCGGCGACGTACAACGCGGCCCGCTCGACGGCCTGTGCGGGGCCTGCCCGACCGCCGGGTCGAGCGCCTTGGTGCGCTCCGTTACCGGTGCTGCCCCGCCTCGTAGTGGCCCGGGACCATGCGCGTGGCCACCCCGAACCGGTTCCACGCGTTGATCACCGTGATCGCGGCGATCAGGTGCGCCAGCTCGGCCTCCTCGAAGTGCTTGGCGGCCTTCTCGTACACCTCGTCCGGTACGAAGCCGTCGGTGAGGACGGTGACGGCCTCGGTCAGCTCGATCGCCGCCAGTTCCTTCTCCGTGTAGAAGTGCCTGGACTCCTCCCACGCGCTGAGCTGCACGATCCGCTGGACGCTCTCGCCCGCCGCCAGCGCGTCCTTGGTGTGCATGTCGAGGCAGAACGCGCAGTGGTTGAGCTGCGAGGCGCGGAGCTTCACCAGTTCGCGCAGTTTCGGGTCGAGGCCCTGCTGGGCCGCCACTTCGAGCCGGATCATGGCCTTGTAGACGTCGGGGGCGAGCTTGGCCCAGTGGAGGCGGGGGCTGTGCTCCGGGGCGTATTCCACGGTGGTGTCGTTGTCATTCGCAGTCATGGCATCGACCCTACGAGTGAAGCAGCCCAGGTATGGTCCACCTCCATGGCTAAACCATGGGCCACTTTGGGGGTCGACCTCCACCTCGAGCCGGCCGGGCCCGGCGTCCGCAGGGGCACGGCGTGTGTGAATCCCGAGGGGACGGGCGTTCGTTCATCGAATGCGTGACTTTTGTGTGGGGTGGTCGTTGGGTGTGATGGAAGGATCTTCGGTTCACGGGCGGGGGTGGCGGGGTGGGCGGGCTGCGGGAACTGGCGGCGCCGTTTGTGGTGCCCGGCCCTTCGGGGGTTGCGATCCGTGACCGGCTCAAGGGCCTCACTGCCGCGGACGAGAAGGTCCTTCGCCTGGTGGGGGACCATCTGGGCACGCTGGCTTGCCGTGACCTCAAAGCCCGCTGCGCGGCCGGGCCGGAGCACCACGCCGAGGCATGGGCGAAGCGCAAGCGTGCCCTCACACAGGAGTCCTCCTCGCGCTGGGCCGGATCGATCACGAAGGCCAGCCATGACCAGTGGGCGCTGGCCCGGCGCGGTCAGCTCGCGCACATCCAGAGCCTCCAAGCCGGGATCAGCACGATCACTCACCGGCTGTCCCTGCCCGTCGGGGAGAAGGGCAGCAAGCACGCTCCTGGCGGGTACCGCAGCCCACAGGAATGGTTCGCCAAGTCCCGCCGCCTGCACCTGCTGACCGACCGGCTCGACGCCGCGCGGACCGAGCGTGAGGCCGGGGTGGTACACGTGGTGCGCGGCGGGAAGCGGCTGCTGAACACTCGCCACCACCTGGAGCAGGCGCGGCTCACCGAAGAGCGATGGCGCGCGCGGTGGCAGGCCGGGCGGCGGTTCCTGCAGGCCGACGGCGAATCCGGTAGGCGGTACGGCAACGAGACCCTCCGCGTCACCCCGGACGGCGAGGTCTCCCTCAAGCTCCCGGCCCCGCTGGCGCATCTGGCAAACGCCCCGCACGGCCGGTACGTGCTGGCAGCCCGCGTGGCGTTCACGCACCGGGGCGAGCAGTGGCGCGACCGCATCACCGCCAACCGGGCCGTCGCCTACCGCATCCACGAAGACACCGCCCGAGGCCGCTGGTACCTGACCGCTTCCTGGACCATCTCCCCCATCCGGACAGTCCCCCTGGAAGCGGCCCGCACGGGCGGCCTGGCCGGCGTCGACACCAACGCCGACCACCTTGCAGCCTGGCGCCTCGACCAGCATGGCAACCCCGTCGGTGAACCACTCCGCTTCGGCTACGACCTGACCGGCACCGCCGACCACCGCGACGCCCAGGTACGGCACGCCCTCATCCGCCTGTTGCACTGGGCCAGACGCCACGGCCTCGCGATCGCGATCGAAGACCTCGATTTCACCGCCGAGAAGACCCGCGAGAAGCACGGACGCCGCAAACGCTTCCGCAACCTCATCTCCGGCATGCCCACCTCCAGGCTGCGGGCCCGGCTGGTGTCGATGGCCGCCGAACTCGGCGTCGCCATCGTCGCTGTCGACCCGGCGTACACAAGCAAGTGGGGCGCTCAACACTGGCAGAAGCCCCTCACGAGCAAGAGCAGGAAGACCACTCGCCACGAGGCGGCAGCCGTGGCGATCGGAAGGCGCGCCCAGGGACACCCGATCCGGCGACGGACGGCACCGCCCCCACACGACCAGAGCGATCGTGCGGGGCATCGGACCGTCCAGGCCCCATCGGGCACCCGAGGGCGTGAGGGAAACCGCCCCCGTATCCCCGGACCACGGACACGATCCGTGCCGCCCGGACGCGGAGCGAACGCTGTGGACCAGAACGCCCAACACCGTTCGGGGCGTTCGGCTGAGCACGGGTCCTGGCAACAGGATTCACTCCCGCTCAGTCATGAGGAACGGTACGGGACACCGCCGGAACACGCGTGGTCGGGGGCGTTGGACGCGTTGTGCGCGGCGTTGCCTTTCGACGACCAGGACACCGGAAGCCCTTTTCCTGGATAGAGTCACCGGAAACCCTTTTGCTGGATAGAGTCACCCCATGAGCAATAGTGTTTCCATATCCCGCGTAGCCCTCAAGAAGACAACCCCCGACGTATCCGCGGCGATGGGCTCGCTGCACGGCGCCGCCGTTTCCGCGGCCCAGGACGCCAAAGTCGAACCGGAGCTCCTTGAACTGGTCCGGATTCGCGCCTCGCAGATCAACGGCTGCGCGTTCTGCCTCGACATGCACACGAAGGACGCCCGCGCCCAGGACGAGGCCGAGCAGCGGCTCTACGCGCTGAACGCCTGGCGGGAGACCCCCTTCTTCACCGAACGGGAGCGCGCCGCACTGGCGTTGACCGAGGCGGTGACGCTGGTGCACGACGGACACGTGCCGGACGCGGTCTACGCCGAGGCCGCGGAGGTCTTCGACGAGGCCCAGATCGCGGCGCTGATCTGGGCGGCCACCGTCATCAACGCGTACAACCGGATCGCGATCGCGACACGGATGGTGCCGGGCGCTTATCAGCCCGCCCGGAAGGCAAGCTGAATTTAGACAGCAATGAGCGTGCCGGGGCGAATGGAATTCGATCCGGCACGCTTTCTCATTGGTTTTCCCGGCGGTTCAGTCAAGCGGCTCCATGATGTCGTCCAGCCATTGCCGCCATTCCGCCGCGCGCACCGCGGGCGCGGCCCTCATCGGGCGCTTGGACGGGCTCATCCAGCCCGTCACCGGCCGGATTCCGTGCAGCGCGTTGACCAGCCACACCTCTCGGCCGTCCAGGTCGGCCACGGTCCGCTCGCGGTGGGCGATGCGGATCCCGGACCGTCGGGCGCGGTCCTGGACGAGCCCGGCCGTCACTCCGGCCAGGACGGGCAGTTGCGGCGAGGGCAGGCACAGGGTGTCGTCCTCCCACCAGAGCAGGCTGGAGGTGGCACCCTCCAGCGCCACACCCGAGGGCGTGATCAGCACCGCCTCCTCCGCGCCCTCGTCGGACGCCCGCCTGCGGACCCGGGCCAGAGTGTCCAGATCCGGTCCCTTGCGACGGGGGACCGTCCGCGGATCGGGCTGGCCCTCCGCCCAGACCCGCAAACCGGAGCCGAGCGGCGGTGCGGGCCGCAGCAGCAGTCTCAGCTCCGGCTCCTGGGATCCCGGCGCGAGTTCCACCCGGGGGAACCACTCTCCGGTGCGCGGCAGCGCGGCGCTCATGTCCTGCCAGAAGTCGACGAGCCGGCGCAGCGGGGGCCCGCCGCAGTCGCCGCAGGCCCGCAGGAAGCGTTCCCGGTGCCGTGCGAAGCCGCGCACCCGGCCGTCGCGCAGCAGCCACGAGTCCGCGACGAGCAGCCGCCCGCCCGATGCCGGGGCCGAACTCAGGCCACGGCCGGTCGACCACGCCAACAGCCCCTCCGCAATCGCCGGTTGTGTCACCAAGAGCTCCTTTCAGTACGTGTGGTTCAGTACTTCCGGCCCGCCACGGCCGCCGCCCCGTGCCGGGGCCCGTACGGTGCGTGCTCCAGCCAGGACCCGCACCACGGCAGCACGGGCGCGAGGGCCGCTGCCGTGCGCTGCTTGACGCGGACGATCCGGCGCCGCGGCCGCAGGTGGTCCAGCGCGATACCGGCGGCGGCGCTGTTGAACAGGGCCGCCGCGCGCCGGACGTCGGCGAACTCGGCGACCGCCTCCGTCGTCCCCGCGGCGACGGCCCGCGCCGCGGCCGCAGCGTCCGCGATCCCGCTGTTCATGCCGCGGGCGCCGAAGGGCGGGAACAGGTGGGCCGCCTCGCCGACGAGCAGCACGCGCCGCTGCGCATCGGTGAACGAGGCCGCGACCTTGCGCAGGAAGCGGTACGTCGACACCCACATGATCCGCTCGCCGTACCCCTCGCCCACGACCGACGGCAGCCATTGCCGTACGGCTTCCTCGGTCCCGTACGCCTCCTGCGCGTCGTCGTCCCGGCACTGGAGGTCGACCTGGAAGCCCCCGGTGAACGGCACCCGCATCACGCTGCGCCCGCCCACCCCCGGATGCTCGTAGTGGAAGACCCGCTCCAACGGCAGCTCGGCGCCCGGGATGTCGGCGACGTCCACGACGACGTGGAACCCCTCCGCGTGCGTGCCCTCCATGGCGATGCCCAGTTCGCGCCGGACGGTGGAGCGGGCGCCGTCGGCGGCGACGGCATGCGTGCCGGTCCAGAAGCGTCCGTCCCCGTCGGTCAAGGTGACCTCCGTCGGCGTGGCGATCACCCCCTCCACCCGGACGCCCCAGACGAACTCCACCCCGGCGGCCTCGCAGGCGGTGCGCAAGAAGCGCTCGGTGTCCACCTGGCGCAGGCTGGTGAAGGGCGGGGTGCCGGAGCCGGACGGTGGGGGGAAGGTGCGGGAGTACACCTCGCGGCCCCGGTACAGGGTCCGTCTGGTGTGCCAGGTGCGTCCGTACGCCGTGATGTCGGCGGCGAGTCCCGGGCGCATCCCGTCGAGCAGCCGGAGGGTCTCCCGGTGCACGAACAGGGCGCGACTGCCGGGCCGTTCACGATCCTGCGGGTCCGCTTCCAGGAGGACGACGGGGAGGCCGCGGGCGCGCAGGCCGAGCGCCGCCGACAGGCCGACGGGGCCGGCACCCACGACGAGGACCGGCTGCTCGCGATCGGGCGCCGGTGACTCGTCGCCGTCGGTGGCCGGGTTCACACGCGGGCGCTCTCGGTCAGCATGCGGGTGATCTCCACCCGCTTCACCTTCCACGTCGCCGTCATCGGCAGCTCCTCGAACCGCCACTGGCGAGGCTCGGCCATCGCGGGCAGGTCGGCCGTGGCCTCCCGCCAGCGCGCCGGGTCCAGGGGCCGTTCGCCGCGCACGCACACCACCGGCACCGGTTCGCGGTCCACGCCGGGCACGATGACGACCTCGCGCAGCTCGTCGAGCCGGGACATGAGCGTGTCCTCGACCTCGAGATTGCTGTGCACCGAGTCGATCTGATCGATCTCGCGGTCGATCAGATACAGGGCGCCCAGGCGGCTCCGGTACCCCATGTCGCCCATCTCCCACCAGCCGTCACCGTCGAGCTGGCGCTGGTACTGCTCCCGGGCGCCCAGGTAGGTGAGGATGCGGCCCCTGGTGCGGGCCTCGATCCGGCCGGGCTTCCCGGGGCGGGCCCGCCTGCCGGAGTCGTCGGTGACCCGGACCCGGGTGAAGCCGGGGATGCCGATCCCGACCCGGCGGCCGTCCGCACGCGCCGCACTGCGCCGGGTGAACCACTGGAACGCGACCGGGCCCGTCTCGCTCTGCCCGTACAGCTGGATCAGCCAGGGCGCGCGGCGCCGCGACGCGTCGAGCAGTCGCCGTACGGTGCGCGGATGGATCGCGTCGAACGTGGAGCCGTACGAGCGGACCCGGGACAGCGGTGCGCCGGGTGCGTCGGCCAGCTCCTCCCACAGCACGAACGTGTTGGGGTGGGTCTCGACGATGCCGGGGCGGTGCCGGGCCAGCAGCGGTCCCACCGTGGCGGGGTCCGGGTCGGTGATCAGCACGAGCGGGCTGCCGAAGCGCAGCAGGACGCCGAGCAGGTGATAGAAGCGCGAGTGCACGAACGACATGTGCAGTGCGGCGGTCTCGCCGCGGGTGGGCCAGCCCATCGCCTGCTGCGGTACGAGCCGGTTCCACATGGTGTTCGGGCAGTGCACGGCGAGCTTGGGGACGCCGGTGGTGCCCGAGCTGTGGGTGATCAGGGCGGGTTCCCGTGGGTGGAGCCGTACGGGCGAGGGAGGTTCGGCACCGGCGTACTTCTCCAGGGGGACGGCCCCGGGCGCGTCGTCCACGGAGAGTATCTGCCGTACGAGCGCGGAGACGTCGAGGTCCGTCAGCGGGCCGTCCAGTTTCGCTCTGTCGGTGATCAGCCAGGGCTGGTGCAGCCGTTCGAGGAGCTGTCCGACCACCGGTCCGGCCAGACCGGGCGACAGGAGGACGGGGACGGCGCCGATACGGGAGACGGCGCAGGTCAGCAGCATGATGTCGACGTTGTCCGTCTTGTGGACGACCACCTGCTCGGAGGGCCGGACCCCGGCCTCCCACAGTCGGCCGGAGAGTTCCTCGACCACGTCGGCCAGTACCGGATAGCTGAGGTCGACCCCGAGATCGGGATTGACGTCCAGCGGCCGGTCCAGGGTGACGAAGACGGCTCCGTGACGGTCCGCCGCCCGGCGGAACATCGGGCCCAGATAGAACCCGCGGTCGGCGAGCAGGGGGTGCGTCGGCTGGTGCTGTCGCATGCGTCCGTTCCTTTCTGAGAGGGGTTCTGCAAGGGGTTCGGCAGGGGGTTCTGCAAGGGAGGTGGTCGTGGTCACCAGGCGCCCTGCCGGACGAGGTGGCGGCGGAGCTTTCCGGTCGGGGTACGGGGCAGTGACCGGACGAAGCTGACGGATCTGGGGACCTTGAACGCGGCGAGGTGCTCGCGTGCCAGGAGCACGAGGTCGGCCTCCAGACCGGCGGGCAACGGCGTGACGGGGACGACGAAGGCCCGCAGCCGGCTGAAGCCGTGCCCGTCGAGGAAGGCGGCGACCGCGACCTCCCGCACCGCCGGATGGGTCCGCAGTACGGCCTCCACCTCCAGCGGGGAGACGGTGATGCCACCGACCATCTCCATGTCGTCGACGCGGCCCAGGTGCTGGTAGCTGCCGTCCGGTTCGCGGCGGGCGCGGTCGTGGGTGGCGAGCCAGCCGCCGACCAGGGTGCGTTCCGTCTCCTCGGGACGGTTCAGGTAGCCGGGCGTCACCGTCGGTCCGCGGACCCAGAGTTCGCCCTCCGCGCCGTCCGGCACGGGTCGTCCGGCAGGGTCGCGCAGTTCCACCTCGAAGCCGGGTACCGGACGGCCGACGGTGCCCGGGCGGTGGTGCTCGAAGCTGTTGGCGCAGAACGCGTGACCGGCTTCGGTGGAGCCGATCTGCTCCAGCACCGGTGCGCCGAGCAGTTCGGCCACTCGCTGTCCGAGCTCGTCGGGCATGCCCTCGCCGGCCGACACCGCGGCGCGTACGGAGGTGAAGCAGGCGGCGTGTCCGTTGCCCCGGTCGGTCACCAGGGCGGCGTACGCGGACGGCACGGAGTACAGCAGGGTCACCCGGTGCCGGGCGACGAGCTCGTCCACGGCGGCCGGGGCCGGACGCCGGTCCACCAGTACGGCGCTGGAGCCGGAGAAGAGCGGGAAGACGAAGGCGTTGCCGAATCCGTAGGCGAAGTACAGCCTCGACACCGACAGGGTGACGTCGTCCGGGGCGATACGCAGCAGGCGTCGGCCGATGAGGTCGTGGTACGTCTTCGGGTCGGCGTGACAGTGCACGACTCCCTTGGGCCGGCCCGTGGTGCCGGAGGTGTACTGGACGTACAGGGGCGTGTGCGCGTCGACCGGGTGGGCGGCGGTCGGCTCGGCGGCGGGGGTGAGCGCGACCAGCTGATCGGCGCCGAGGCGTGCCCGGTCCGCGAACCGGTCCTCCAGGCCCGGTCCGGTCACGCAGAGCACGGCCTCGGCGTCCTCGGCCATGAACGCGTGCTCAGTCGCGGGGAGTTCGGGGTTGACCAGGACCGCGACGGCCCCGAGGCGTGCGGTGGCGAGGAAGGCCGTCACCCAGGCGATCCCGTCGGGCAGTGCGAGCAGTACCCGGTCGCCGGGGCCCACGCCGTACCCGGCGAGCACGGTGGCCGCGCGGGCCGCGAGGTCGTGCACCTCACCGTGGGTCCACACCCGGTGCCCCTGGTGGAAGGCGGTCCGCTCGCTCCAACCGCGCCGCTCGACGAGGGCGGCGAGATGGGCCGAGAGGTTTCCGGGGGCGTCGGCGTCGGGCGGGGGTGGTGGCAGCGTGGACCGGGGGGTTGTAGTGGACCGAGAGGTCGTCGTGGACCGAGGAGTCGTCATCGGGCGGGCTCCTCGGCGGCCGTCGGGACCGGGGGCCGGCCCGGGCGGGACAGTGTCGCGGCGCAGTCCTGATGGGCTCGCATCTGCGCCGCAGTCTTCAGCAGCATCTCGTCGTACTCGGCGGCCGGATCGGAGTCGAGGACGATCGCGCCGCCGGCGCCCAGGTGCATCAGGCCGTCGGCGAGTACGGCGGTGCGGATGACGATGTTGAGGTCCGCGCCGCCGCTGCACCCCAGGTAGCCGAGTGCCCCGGAGTACACGCCGCGCGCCTCGGTCTCCAGGGAGTCGATGATCTCCATGGTGCGGAGCTTCGGCGCGCCGGTCATCGAACCGCCGGGGAAGCAGGCACGGACGCAGTCCACCGCGTCCGTGCCCTCGCGCAGCCTGCCCTCGACGGTGGAGACGAGCTGGTGCACGGTGGCGTACGTCTCGGTGGCCATCAGCCGGGAGACACGCACCGTGCCGGTCCGGCAGACCCGGCCCAGGTCGTTGCGGAGCAGGTCGACGATCATCAGGTTCTCGGCGCGCGTCTTGGCGTCCGCGGCCAGCGCGTCCCGCAGCCGGGCGTCCTCCTGGGGACTGTCGCCGCGGGGCGCGGTGCCCTTGATGGGCCTGGCCTCGGCGAGGCCGTCCCGGGTGATCCGCAGAAAACGCTCGGGGGACGCGCCCGCCACCTCGACCTCCCCGAACCTCAGAAACGCCGCGTACGGCGCCGGGTTGACGCGTCGCAGCACCCGGTAGAAGTCGTACGCGTCCGGCGGGGCGGGCAGCCGGGCGGCGTTGGTCAGACAGATCTCGTAGCTGGTGCCCGCCCTGAGCTCACGTGCGCAGGCCTCGATGTCCGCGAGGTACGTCGCCCGGTCGCGGACCAGCCACGGCTCGGCGGCGTCGAGGTCCGGCTCGGCCGGGAGGGGAAGCGCGGGCCGGTCCGTGGCGACGAAGGTGAGCTGGGCCAGCGCCGCGTCGAGCCAGTCGGTGGCCTCGCGGGTGGCCGCCGGGGTGTCCTCGGCGAGGCAGACGGCGTAGGTGAAGCCTTCCTGGTGGTCCACCGCGATCAGCCGGTCGGCGAACAGCCAGCACGCGTCGGGGGTTTCGGCCCGGTGGCGGTTCGGTGCGGGTGAGCCGCAGTCGGCCTTCATCTCGTAGCCGAAGTAGCCGACGTATCCGCCGGTGAAGTCGAAGGGCAGCCCGGTGGCGTCCACCTGGCGGTTCGCCAACTGCCGCTTGAGGTAGTCGAAGACGCTCGCCCGGACCTTGCGCGGGGGCCGCCCGGCCCGCTCGATCTCGCAGTGGCCGGCCGTGACGTCGTAGCGGACGAACTCGGCGAGCGGGCCACTGCCGTCGCCGAAGAACGAGAAACGGGACCGGCCCTCCTCGACCAGCGAGCTGTCCAGCCAGAACGCCCGCGGGGCGGCGGCGTACATGCGGGTGAAGGCGGCCTCCGCGTCGACCGCGGTGGCGATGCGGCGGGTGTGCAGGCGGTAGGCGGGGCGGACGGTCCGCGGGGAGTGCGCGGGGCGGACGGCTCCCGCGGGGCGGGGGATCGCCGCCGCGGACGGGGTGACCGCGGTGTTCTTCGTACGTGGCTTGCGGGCCCGTTCCGCCGTGAGGTTGCGGAAGTTCATGAGCATCCGGTGGCCGTAGTCGGTGAGGACGGACTCCGGGTGGAACTGCACCCCCCACAGCGGCCGGGTGCGGTGCCGCAGCCCCATCAGGACGCCGTCCTCAGCCCAGGCGGTGGCCTCGAGCGTTGCGGGGAGCGGCTCGGGCACCGACAGCGAGTGGTAGCGGACCGCGGTGAAGTTCTGCGGCAGCCCCTGGAACAGGTCCCGCTCGTCGTGCCGGATCGTGGACAGATGCCCGTGCCGGGGCTCGGGGGCGGGCGTCACCCGGCCCTGCTCCCCGAGGGCGATGCCCTGGTGACCGAGGCAGACGCCGAGTACGGGGATCGCGGACTCGGCGAGCACTCTGGCGCTGATCCCGAAGTCACGCGATGCGGCCGGGTGCCCCGGTCCCGGCGACACGACCACATTGTCGAATTCCCGGAGAGTCGCAAGATCCGGAATTCTGTCGGGCGCGTTCAGGATGACCACCGGTTCCTCGCCGTTGACCTCGGCAATCAGCTGGAACAGGTTGTATGTGTACGAGTCGTAATTGTCGATGAGCAGGGTCTTCACCCGCCCACCTCCCTTTGGTCGTTCTCTGGCCTACGCGGTCCGTCTCTTGTGCCGTCCACGGAGTGCCTGGAGCGGTGGGTACAGCCATTTCTTGAAGAAACGCTGGAGGCGCGGCATGAGAATCCAGGTGACGAGAGCCGTCACGCACAGGCACAACAGCAGAGTACGAATGAGCGGATTGAGGCCGCCCAGATAGGGGAGCACGGTCAGATTGAACAGGAGCACCGGCGGGAATACCGCGCTCATATTCACGAACCAGAGCTTCCATTTCGATGGAGGGCGCGGTGCGGCCGGTGCGGCGGATGCGGTCGGCGTGGTGGTCTGGGAATCGAACCACGCCTTCGAGCCCCGCACGCTCCTGCGTCCCGTCTCCCGGGCGAACCCCTGCGTCCGGGCCTCCCACTGTGCCCGGGTGATCGAGTTCTCCCAGGTCTGGGCCGAATCCTCGCTGTCGAAGCGGTAGAGCACATGCCACTCCGCCTCTCCGTCGGCAAGTACGCCACCTCCTAGGAAGCCCGGCTGCTGGGAGCCGGCCCGTAGTGCGGCCCACCCCCAGGAGTGGAAGTCGGTCTCGCGGCCCGGGATCACGTGATACGCCACCGTGACGGTAACGGGATTCCTGGTCACCCCACCGAATACGGAAAGAGGGACGGCCGCGTTCAAATCTTCAACGAAGTTTTCGACTGCCCTGTTGTCGTGCCTGGTCGCCTTGTCCGGTTGCCCTGCCCGGCTGTCCGTAACGTGATCTTTTACTGACTTTTTGGCCACCTTGGCACCCTCTGTCGAGTGATACTCCGGGTAACCTTTCTGGAATTCCTGAAAGTGCTTGCCGGGGAAGCGACTAAAGCTGCACCATCGCCATCCGGCCCGAAAATGGGGCGACGGAAAGAGTTGTGAAGGTTCCGTAAAGGAGATCCATGTCCAGGTACGACTGGAATCTGACCAATGAAGGAATCGAGCGGGCGCGTTCCGTGATCGAACCCGCCCGGAAAGAAGTGACCGCCCATCCGATTTACCAGCGGATAAACAGCCGGGAGCGTATGGCGACGTTCATGGCGCACCATGTGTTCGCGGTGTGGGACTTCATGTCCCTGCTCAAGTCCCTGCAACGGGAGCTGACCTGCGTCGACGTCCCTTGGGTGCCGCGCGGCTCGCAGGTGGGCCGACGGCTGATCAACGACATCGTGCTGGTCGAGGAGAGCGACGAGCTGAACGGCGGCTTCACCAGCCACTTCGAGCTGTACCGCGCGGGCATGACCGAGGCGGCGGCCGACACGACCCGGATCGACACCTTCCTCGCCCTGATCGCGGAGGGCCACGATGTGCCCTCGGCGCTGCGCGTCGCCCAAGTCCCGGGTCCCGCCGCCGAGTTTGTCCGCACGACCTTCGGGGTCATCGCCGACGGGCCACTGCACTGCCGGGCGGCCGCCTTCGCCTTCTCCCGGGAGGATCTCATCCCGGACATGTTCGACCAGGTCATCAAGAAGGAAGGAACCGACCGCTTCCCGCTCTTCTGCGACTACCTCGCCCGTCACATCGAGGTCGACGGCGAGGAGCACACCCCCATGGCCATGCAGATGGTGGCCGACCTCTGCGGCACGGACGACGCCCGCTGGCAGGAGGCCGTCGAAACAGCGACGCTGGCGCTGGAGGCCAGGTCGCGTTTGTGGGACGGCATCGTGGAGGCGATGGATTGACGTGAGCGCCGAGGACCGAGTTCGTGACTGTCGAGGCGTGAGTTTCGGGCCCGGTCGGCGTCTATGCCACGGCGGTCCCCGACATCGCGTACTTCAGCGTCGTCGACCCCGCCTGTTCCCCCTCCTCTCCGGACGCCGGCCCGAGCATCCCCAGCCCCGTGCACACCACCCCCAACGCACCCCCCTCCACCCCCCTCCACCCCGCTCAACCGCACCCGCGTCCAGCGCCAGCCCCGAGATACCGCCACTCCCGCAGTGCCCGCAGCAGCAGCGCGGCGTCCCCGCTCCCGACCGCGCCCCCGTCCCCGGTGCCGACTGCCGCCCGCGCGGCGATGGCCTGCAACACCGTCGCCGTATCGAAACAGGCCGCCGCACCAAGTGCGCACATCATCCCAAAAGGCACCAAGTGACTGTAGGGGGGATGATTGTCGGGGGACCGCTGTGCGTTTGTCGTAGGCGGTCTCTAATCTGATCGCTTGCGACAAGTGATATGAGTTACTTGATCGTTTGTGGCGAGCGAGATGAACTAGCGAGATGAACTTCTGATCGCTTCCGACGGGCGAGGCGAACTGAAGCGGGACAACGGGACAACGGGGGAACGAACATGGCAGACGCACGACGGCAACTACGCTCGGGCACGGTCGTACTCGGCGGCATGGGACTCCTCGCGGTGACCCTCACCGCCTGCTCCTCGGACCCCGACAAGCGCTGCGTGGACCGCGACAGCTACAACGCCACCAAGGGCTACCAGGTCGTCGCGGACAAGAACTGCAAGTCCACCAAGACCTCCGCCAACGGCTCCTGGTACTACGGCGGCAAGAAGAAGAGCGGCTGGATCGACGGCGGCTCCTTCACCAAGTCGGGCAAGGGATCCGGCAGCAGCACCAGCGACAGCAGCGTCGACCGCAACGGTTTCGGCAGCGGCAGCGGCAGCTCCGGCGGCTGAGCGACCCGGACCCCGATCGGACACGTACGCCGTGGAACGCCGAACCATCGAGCCCCGTGACGGCTGGCAGCAGACCGTCGAGCAGCAGGGCCTCATCTACCCCCTCACCCGCTACCCGGACGACTCGCTGCGCCCCTACTGGGACGAGAGCGCCTACTACGCCTTCTCGCTGCCCGAGGTGGAGTCCCTGGAGGAGGTCGTCGAGGACCTGCACCGCATGTGCCTGGCGGCAGCCGAGCACATCGTCACCGCGGACCGCTTCGCCGACCTCGGCATCACCGACCCCCGTCTGCGCGAACTCGTCGCCGAAGCCTGGCACCGCCGTGCCGAACTCCCCTCCGTCTACGGCCGGTTCGACCTGCGCTACGACGGCACAGGCCCCGCCAAGCTCCTGGAGTACAACGCCGACACCCCGACCTCCCTCGTCGAGGCCGCCGGCCCCCAGTGGTTCTGGATGGAGGACCGCTTCCCCGGCGCCGACCAGTGGAACTCCCTCCATGAACGCCTCGTCGCCGCCTGGAAGAAGCAGGCGTCCCTCCTCCCGCCGGGCAGCCCCCTCTACTTCGCGCACTCCGCCGCCGACGAACTCGGCGAGGACCTGATGACGGTCGCCTATCTGAAGGAGACCGCCGAGCAGGCCGGCCTCGACACGGACTGGATCTCGATGGAGGAGATCGGCTGGGACCCGCTGTCCGGCCGCTTCGTCGACAACCAGCTCCACTTCATCCGCAGCTGCTTCAAGCTCTACCCCTGGGAATGGCTCACCTCCGACCGCTTCGCCGACCACGTCCTGAACACCCTCGACAACGGCGGCGGCACGGGCACGACGATGTGGATCGAGCCCGCCTGGAAGATGCTCCTTTCCAACAAGGCACTCCTCGCCATCCTCTGGGAGCTGTATCCCGGCCACCCGAACCTCCTCCCCGCCCACCTCGACGGCCCGAGGGAGCTGGCCAGGACGACGGGGTACGTCGCCAAGCCCCTCCTCGGCCGCGAGGGCGCCGGTGTCACCGTCCACGAACCCGGCGCAGCCCCCCTCGTACGTGACGAACCCTGCTGTTACCAGGAGCTGGCCCCCCTCCCCTCCTTCGACGGCAACCGCGTCGTCCTCGGCGCCTGGGTCGTCGAGGACGAGTCGGCGGGTCTCGGCATCCGCGAGTCGTCCGGCCTGATCACGGACGAGTACGCCCGCTTCCTGCCACACGTGATCGTCTGACGAGGCCTAGACCCCGAGCACCCCTCTCAGCTGAGCCAGCCCCCAGTCGAGGTCCTCCTTGCTGATGACCAGGGGCGGGGCGATCCGGATCGTGACCCCGTGTGTGTCCTTGACCAGGACGCCGCGGTCCATCAGCTGCTCGGAGATCTCCCGGCCCGTGCCGTACTCCGGGGCGATGTCGACGCCCGCCCACAGCCCGCGCCCCCGCACCTGGGTCACATGGCCGGTGCCTGTCAACAGCCCCAGCTCCCGGTGCAGATGCTCGCCGAGCTCCGCCGCCCGCCGCTGGTACTCGCCCGACCGCAGCATTGCGATCACCTCCAGCGCCACCGCACAGGCCAGCGGATTCCCGCCGAACGTCGACCCGTGCTCACCGGGGCTGAACACCCCGAGCACCTCGCTGCTCGACACCACCGCCGACACCGGCACGACACCGCCCCCGAGCGCCTTGCCCAGCACATACATGTCCGGCACCACACCCTCGTGGTCACAGGCGAAGGTCCGGCCCGTCCGTCCCAGCCCCGACTGGATCTCGTCCGCGATGAACAGGACATTCCGCTCCCGCGTCAGCTCCCGCACGCCCGGGAGGTAACCGGCCGGCGGTACCAGCACCCCGGCCTCGCCCTGGATCGGCTCCAGCAGGACGGCGACCGTCTCCTCGGTGACCGCCGCCCGCAGCGCGGCCAGGTCCCCGTACGGCACGATGTCGAAGCCCGGTGTGTACGGCCCGAAGCCGGCCCGCGCCTCCGGGTCCGTGGAGAAGCTGATGATCGTCGTCGTACGGCCGTGGAAGTTGTTGCTCGCCACGACGATCCTCGCCCTTCCGTCCGGGACTCCCTTGACGCGATATCCCCACTTCCGGGCCGTCTTCACAGCGGTCTCCACCGCCTCGGCGCCCGTGTTCATCGGCAGCACCATCTCCATGCCGCACAGCTGCGCCAGTTCCGTACAGAAGTCAGCGAACCGGTCGTGGTGGAACGCCCGCGACGTCAGCGTCACCCGCTCCAGCTGCGCTCTCGCCGCGTCGAGCAGCCGCCGATGGCCATGTCCGAAGTTCAGCGCCGAATATCCGGCCAGCAGGTCGAGATAGCGGCGACCCTCGACATCGGTCATCCAGGCCCCGTCCGCCGTCGCAACGACAACCGGCAGCGGGTGGTAGTTGTGCGCGCTGTGCGCGTCGGCCAGGGCGATGTACGCCTCCGTGGTCTCCGTCGCGGTCACGGGATCTCCTTTCCTGCGGCATCGGGCAGCTTGTTACTTGCGCCGGAGTGCGCCTTGTGTGGGCTTGTGGCTTATTTCCTATCGTCGCTCGGATGGTGGACTGGGGGACCCTGCGATCCGGCGCGCCCGGTAGGCTGATCCGCGGGCCGTGACTGG
This sequence comes from Streptomyces sp. SD15, assembly GCF_054462255.1. NCBI lineage: Bacteria > Bacillati > Actinomycetota > Actinomycetes > Kitasatosporales > Streptomycetaceae > Streptomyces > Streptomyces sp. SD15. The sequence continues at coordinate 29,223 of NZ_JBTLMO010000052.1, forward strand.
CGCGCTGGGATGGGACCGACCATCGGGGAGCGGCCCAATCACTGTGTGCCGTGCGCCTGGGCCGAACCGCGAACGAACGCCACGTCCGGAGGCCGTCATGCCAGAGCCCCTTTCCACCGAGTCCACCGCCTTCCGTAGTGCCCTCGACGTGATCCGGGCCGTGGAGCCCCGCGTCGCCGACGCCATCGGTCAGGAAATCGCCGACCAGCGCGACATGCTCAAGCTGATCGCGTCCGAGAACTACGCCTCCCCGGCCACCCTCCTGGCCATGGGCAACTGGTTCAGCGACAAGTACGCCGAAGGCACCGTCGGCCGCCGCTTCTACGCCGGCTGCCGCAATGTCGACACGGTCGAAGCCCTCGCCGCCGAGCACGCCCGCGAGCTCTTCGGCGCCGAGCACGCCTACGCCCAGCCGCACTCCGGCATCGACGCCAACCTGGTCGCCTTCTGGGCCGTCCTCGCCGCCCGCGTCGAGGCCCCCGCCCTGGACCGGGCCGGCGTCCGCAACGTCAACGACCTCACCGAGGCCGACTGGGCCCAGCTCCGCCGCGACCTCGGCAACCAGCGCATGCTCGGCATGTCCCTGGACGCCGGCGGCCACCTCACCCACGGCTTCCGCCCGAACATCTCAGGCAAGATGTTCGACCAGCGCTCCTACGGCACCGACCCCGCCACCGGCCTCATCGACTACGAGGCCCTGCGCACCTCCGCCCGTGAATTCAAGCCGCTGATCATCGTCGCCGGCTACTCCGCCTACCCCCGCCTGGTGAACTTCCGCATCATGCGGGAGATCGCCGACGAGGTCGGCGCGACCCTGATGGTCGACATGGCGCACTTCGCCGGCCTGGTCGCGGGCAAGGTCCTCACCGGCGACTTCGACCCCGTCCCGCACGCCCAGATCGTCACCACCACCACCCACAAGTCGCTGCGTGGCCCGCGCGGCGGCATGGTCCTGTGCGACGAGACCCTCGCCGAGCAGGTCGACCGCGGTTGCCCGATGGTCCTCGGCGGCCCCCTCCCGCACGTCATGGCCGCCAAGGCCGTCGCGCTCGCCGAGGCCCGCCGCCCCGAGTTCCGTGACTACGCCCAGGCTGTTGTCGACAACGCCCGCGCCCTTGCCGAGGGCCTGATGCGTCGTGGCGCCACCCTCGTCACCGGCGGTACCGACAACCACCTCAACCTGATCGACGTCACCTCCTCCTACGGCCTCACCGGCCGCCAGGCCGAGTCCGCGCTGCTCGACTCGGGCATCGTCACCAACCGCAATGCCATCCCCGCCGACCCCAACGGCGCCTGGTACACCTCCGGCATCCGCATCGGCACCCCCGCGCTGACCACCCGTGGCCTGGGCACGACCGAGATGGACGAGATCGCCGGCCTCATCGACCGCGTCCTCACCACCGCCGAGCCCGGCACCACCGCCAAGGGCAGCCCGTCCAAGGCCCAGCACGTCCTGGACCCGAAGATCTCCGACGAGATCTCCCACCGCGCCACCGACCTGCTGACCGGCTTCCCGCTCTACCCGGAGATCGACCTCGGCTGACCCGCACCCCTGCGGGGGCTACATGTCGATCAACTCGTGTCGTGGTTCCCGCGGCGGTCCGGCAGCCTCACGCCGGGCCGCCGCGCGGCGTATCAGGAGGGTCCCGCAGCTGCCGAGGGCCAGGCCCCCGGCGAGTCCGGCTACCGCCCACCACAAGCCGGTGTCCTCGGCCGTCGCCGCAGCCGTCGTCGTTGCCGCACGGGGCCGCTCGATGGATGTGGATGTGGACGTCGGTGCGGGTGCGGCGGAGGCGTCCTCCGTCGTCTGCCAGGGCGCGGGATAAACGCCTCCCCCACCCTCACCGGACGGTTTGCCCAGCACGCCCAGCTTCTTGAACAGCGCGCGCACCTGGGCCGGTTGCTCGGCCCGGTGCCAGTAGCCGTTCAAGTTCGACATGTTGGTCGCCGTGTGTATCCAGACCTCCTTGCTGCGTGGCGAGTCCGGATAGACGCGGTCGACCCGCCACGGTGACACGTCATGGGCCATCCACGTGACATTGAGCTGACGTCCGCTGCCCACGCCCAGCCCGGGCGGTTCTTCGCGTATGCCGCTGCCCGGCTTGCCGAGCAGGCGTTCCAACTCCCCGTACCGCACGTCCGAGTAGTACAGAGCGGTGATCTGTGCACTCTCCGGCGACGCCACCAGCACACTCGTCGGACCGCCGGCCACCGCGGATGGCGCCCCCAGCAGCACCAAGGCGAGGGACACCCCCAGCGCCCCCAGCACCCCTAACGCCCCCATCAACGCGCCCAGTTCACGAATCCTGCGCATGCGAACCCCCAACCAGCCAGTCGAACCCGTGCGGCCTGTCCCGCGCCGCGTGTCACTTCTGGTACACCGCTCGACCCGCCGGGGTTCCCACTCGGCGCCGACCAGATTCCGGCCGCTCCATCCCGGCCGCTCCAACGACAGCTCTGGCTAGTTCAGCGACTTCGCGATCTCCACCGCCCGGGCCTTCGACGCCACTCCCTCCAGCCGAAGGGTCATGCCGCCCCCGTGTATCCACAGCAGCGTGGGCCCCGCGGTCCGCTTGGAGCGGGTGAAGCGATTGCCGTCCTCGTCCACCAGCCAGAAGCTCAGCAGATGTGGCTCGGGAAACCACAGCGCCGTGTGCGTGAAGTCCGTGGCCGCGCCCAGCGGCACATACTCAGGAGACTTCCGCACGGTCTTGGTGAAGGCGGGGTCCAGCCGCGCCGGGTACTCGTCCAGCCGGACCGTCCGCCCCTGCTCGCGCCAGCACAGGCTCATCAGGAACCGCCCCTCCGGCTCGCGCGTCACCGTCACGGCGTCGGGTGTTCCCAGGGCAGGCGGGGTGACAGGCGCGAACCCCGCCCGCCGCTGGGCCTGCGCCGGCGTCAGGGAAGGGCCACACCCAGGCACCCGGGCCCCGTGCGAGGGCACCGCCGACGGGTCGTGCCGCACCTCGACCCCGCCGAAGTCGAACCAGTCGAGGACCGCTGCGCGGACCGGGGGCGTGAGCACCAGGACCGTCAGCAGACCGCACAGGCCGGCGGACAGCGCCCGCCGGTGCGCCCGCGCCCAGCGGCGCACCGCCCGGAGCCGCTCGCCGGGCCTGGGAGGCTGGGCCACCGGCACCGGCACCTGATCGGCCAGTATCTGCTCCAGCACCCGCTCGACCATCGACTCGCTCCCGGCCGCCCCGGTCGGGTCCAGTGACCGCCCCAGCGCCCGCAACTCCTCCGGCAGCCGCGACGCACCCTCACGGGCACCCCGCCCCCGGCCCCCGGAGGATCCGGCGCGCTCCTCGTCGTGCGACTCGCCCGTGTCACTCATGCTCATCACCTCCTTCCCTGGGCTCTCCGGGCTTGAAATCCGGCAGGAGCCGGCCGAGCTTGCGCAGGGCGCGGTTGAGGCGGGACTTCACCGTGCCCCGCGGCCAGCCCAGGGCCTGGGCCGTCTCCGCCTCGTCCATCTCCAGGAGATAGCGATAGGTGACGACGAGCCGGTGCTCCTCGCTCAACTGATCCAGGGCGGCGAGCAGCGTCGCGCGGCGCTCTATCTCCAGCGCGGCGACCGCCGGGTCCGCCGATTCCGGTATCAGCGGCTCCGCCTCCACGAACGCGGCCTCCCGGCCGGCCAGCGTCCGCTGGCGCACCGCCGTCCTCACTGTGTTCCTCGTCTCATTGGCGACGATCGACAGCAGCCACGGCTTGAACGCCGCGCCGTCCCGAAAGCGCCCCAGCGAGCAGTAGGCCTTGATGAAGGCCTGCTGCACCACGTCCTCCGCGTCCGCACCCGCCCCGAGCGCCCTGGCCGCCCTGATCGCGATGCCCGTATGGGCACGCACCAGCTCCGCGTACGCCTCCGGCTCCCCGGCACGTACCCGCGCGATCACCACGGCCTCGTCGACGACGATGCGGCCCCCCTCCCGCGTCCTCACACTCTTGCTACACCGCCGAGGGCCAATCGGTTCCCACCCGCGCCGCACCTGTTTCCGGACCCGCATCCGGACCGACATCCGGACCGGCTTCCGGACCCGCATCCGGGCCGGGATCCGGACCGGCTTCCGGACCGGCATCCGGATCTGTTTCCGGTCAGTTCCGGACCCGGTCCCCACACCTGAGAGAATGGTGAGCATGGCCTCTGATCGTCCCCGCGTGCTCTCCGGAATCCAGCCCACCGCAGGCTCGTTCCACCTCGGCAACTACCTCGGCGCCGTCCGCCAGTGGGTGGCCCTGCAGGAGTCCCACGACGCGTTCTACATGGTCGTCGACCTGCACGCGATCACCGTTCCGCAGGACCCCGCGGACCTGCGCGCCAACACCCGGCTCGCCGCCGCCCAGCTGCTCGCCGCGGGTCTCGACCCGGATCGCTGCACGCTCTTCGTCCAGAGCCACGTCCCCGAGCACGCCCAGCTCGCCTGGATCATGAACTGCCTCACCGGCTTCGGCGAGGCGTCCCGCATGACCCAGTTCAAGGACAAGTCTGCCAAGCAGGGTGCCGACCGCGCCTCCGTCGGCCTTTTCACGTACCCGATCCTGCAGGTCGCGGACATCCTGCTCTACCAGGCCAACGAGGTCCCGGTCGGCGAGGACCAGCGCCAGCACATCGAGCTCACGCGCGACCTCGCCGAGCGCTTCAACGGCCGCTTCGGCCAGACGTTCACCGTCCCGAAGCCGTACATCCTCAAGGAGACGGCGAAGATCTTCGATCTCCAGGATCCGTCGATCAAGATGAGCAAGTCGGCGTCGACCCCGAAGGGCCTCATCAACCTCCTCGACGAGCCGAAGACCACCGCGAAGAAGGTCAAGAGCGCGGTCACCGACACGGACACCGTCATCCGCTTCGACCCGGAGACCAAGCCCGGAGTCAGCAACCTGCTCTCGATCTATTCGACCCTCACGGGAGCGGGTATCACCGAACTGGAAGAGAAGTACGAGGGCAAGGGCTACGGTGCGCTGAAGACGGACCTCGCCGAGGTCATGGTCGACTTCGTGACGCCGTTCCGGGAGCGCACCCAGCAGTATCTGGACGACCCGGAGACGCTCGACTCGATCCTGGCCAAGGGAGCCGAGAAGGCACGTGCCGTCGCCGCGGAGACGCTCTCCCAGACCTACGAGAGGGTGGGCTTCCTGCCCGCCAAGCACTGACTGCCCGTAAGGCAGCCGACGACACCGTCAGTACAGCAGCCAGTCCCGCAGTCAGTGCCCGGGCCAGTACCGCAGTCAGTGCCCGGGCCAGTACCGCAGTCAGTGCCCGGGCCAGTACCGCAGCCAGTACCACAGTCCCTTCGACTTCCAGTACGAGACGAGCACAACACCCGTACGACAGCCGGTACTGGGCTGCGCGGCCGTACAGTCGATAGCCGAACCAACCGGGCAGTCACCCCTGCCCGCGAAGCAACACCGACACGACGACAGGAGACGACGTGGGGACCGTAACGATCGGCGTGTCGATCGCGGTCCCGGAGCCTCACGGCAGCCTGCTCCAGGAGCGGCGCGCGGGCTTCGGCGACCCCGCGGCTTGCGGCATCCCCACCCACGTCACGCTGTTGCCGCCGACGGAGGTCGACGACTCGGCGCTGCCCGCGATCGAGGCGCATCTCGTCGAGGTCGCGGCCGTCGGGCGCCCCTTCCCGATGCGGCTGTCCGGGACGGGCACTTTCCGTCCGCTGTCGCCCGTCGTCTACGTGCAGGTCGCCGACGGCGCCGAGTCCTGCACCTGGCTGCAGCAGCAGGTCCGGGACGTGTCCGGGCCGATGGCCCGCGAACTGCACTTCCCGTACCACCCGCACGTCACGGTGGCGCACGGCATCGACGACGCGGCGATGGACCGGGCCTACGAGGAGCTCGCCGACTACCGGGCCGAGTGGCCGTGCACCGGGTTCGCGCTCTACGAACAGGGCGCCGACGGCGTGTGGCGCAAGCTGCGCGAGTTCGCCTTCGGTGGCGCGGCCGTACCCCCACAGGTCGTACCCCCACAGGCATGCGCGCCCGCGGAGCACGACACCACGCTGCCGACCTCCCACTAGAGGCTGCCGACCTCCCACTAGAACCAGGCCCTGTCCGATCGTCAGATCGGCAGGCGCCGGAACACCGCCCGCGGCACATGCCGCAGTGCTGCCATCACCAGCCTCAGCGCCCCCGGCACCCACACCGTCTCCGAGCGTCGCCGCAGCCCCACCTCGATGGCGGTCGCGACCGCCTCCGGAGTGGTGGCCATCGGCGCCTGAGCCAGGCCTGCCGTCATCCGCGTACGGACGAAGCCGGGGCGTACGACCATCACGTGCACGCCGGTGCCGTACAGCGCGTCGCCCAGGCCCTGCGCAAAGGCGTCCAGGCCCGCTTTGCTGGAGCCGTAGATGAAGTTGGAGCGCCGGGCGCGCTCACCCGCGACCGACGAGAGCACCACCAGGGAGCCGTGTCCCTGTGACTGCAGGGCCCGCGCGCACACCAGTCCCGCCGACACCGCGCCCGTGTAGTTGGTCTGCGCGACCCGCGCCGCGGACACCGGTTCCTTCTCGTCCCGCGCCTGGTCGCCGAGGACCCCGAAGGCGAGCAGCACCATGTCGAGGTCGCCCTCGGCGAAGACCTTGTCGAGCACCGTCTCGTGGGACTCGGAGTCGAGAGCGTCGAAGGCGACGGTACGGACGTCCGCGCCCAGCCTGCGCAACTGCGCGGCGTCCCTCTCCAGGGTCGGCGAGGGCCGTCCCGCGAGCCATACCGTGCGGGTGCGCCGCGCGATCAGTCGGCGTGCCGTGGCCAGCGCGATCTCGGACGTGCCGCCGAGGATCAGCAGGGACTGGGGGGCACCGAAGTCCTTCATGAGAACCACACTCCTAGGGGGCGACAGGGGGGCGATACAGGTGGCGAGACAGCGAAACGGCACTCTTGGAGGAGCGACAGAGCACTTTCAGGGGCAGCGGATTCACAGACCGAGGCGACGGGACAGGTCCGACATGAACACCCCGCGCGGATCCAACTCGCCCCGCAGCGCGCGGAAGGAGAGAACGTGGCGGGCGAACGAGCCCGACACGTGGTGGTTCTTGCCGTGGAGGTCCGCGCCGAGCGCGCCGCCGACCGTGACATAGCGGGTCCCGGGCGTGACCGGTCGAGCGGCGGTCGGGGCGGTGCGGCCCCAGCCCGTGACGGAGACGGCGTAGGCCGGGAAGGGGGCGGTGGCGGCAGGCATGACCGTGACCGTAGTGCCGGCCATCACGGCCAAGGGTGCATAACACCCCAATCTCCACGGGCCTGGCGACTCCTCACCGAAATGGGTGATTAATTGGAATGTCGTCATAGATCGCCGTAATTCTGTGGCTATTCCCTGGAAGAGTGGCCACTCCCTAGACGAGGGGGATCGCATGGGCAACCTCGACGGCATGCACCGTCGACTGCCGGCGGTCGGGCTCATCGGAGCGGCGGTCGACCGTGAGCGGGGGTCGCATACGCCGTAGGAAGCGGCGCACCGACACCGTCCCGGGCGCCGGAATCGGCATGGCGCTCGCCACTGTCCTGCGATTTTGGGGTACCCGGACCTTGGCCTTCCGAGGGTCTTCCAAGGCGTCGGCTTTTCTAGGCGAGGGCAGAGTCGGATCATGGACTGGCTGAAAAAGCTCCCCGGCGTGGGCCCCTGGGTCACCCGCCTGATGGCCACGCACGCGTGGCGGTCGTACGAGCGTCTGGACCGGGTGAAGTGGACGCGGCTCGCCGCCGCGATGACCTTCATCAGCTTCGTGGCGCTGTTCCCGCTGCTGACCGTGGCCGCCGCGATCGCCGCCGCCACGCTCTCGACTGACCAGCAGAAAGAGCTCCAGGACAAGCTCGCGGAGCAGGTGCCCGGCATCTCCGATCAGCTGGACATCAACGCGCTGGTCCAGAACGCCGGCACCATCGGCCTCATCGCGGGCGCCGTCCTGCTGTTCACCGGCATCGGCTGGGTCGGCTCGATGCGGGACTGTCTACGCGCGGTCTGGGAGCTGCCCGACAGCGAGGAGAACCCCGTCCTGCGCAAGCTCAAGGACGGCGGCGTCCTCGTCGGGCTCGGCGGCGCGGTGCTCGTCACCATCGCCGCCTCCACCATCGCCGCCACGACGGTGGGCTGGACGGCCCGGCAGTTCGGCATCGAAGAGCACGGCTGGGGCGGCAACCTGCTGCAGGCCGCCGCGTTCACCGTCGCCGTACTCGCCGACTTCCTGCTGCTCCTGTACATCCTGACGCTGCTGCCGGGTGTCCAGCCGCCGCACGGCCGGCTCGTCGTCGCCGCGCTGATCGGCGCCGCCGGCTTCGAGCTGCTCAAGCTGCTGCTCAGCAGCTATATGCGGGACGTCGCGTCGAAGAGCATGTACGGCGCCTTCGGCGTGCCCGTAGCGCTGCTGCTGTGGATCAACTTCACCGCGAAACTGCTGCTGTTCTGCGCCGCCTGGACGGCCACGGGGCCCGACGACTCGGAGTCCCCCGAGGTCAGCGACGCCGACGCATCAGATCAGGCAGGGGCCACCGGCGGTTGACCAGGAAGACACCGGCCGCGAGCAGTACGAGGAGGCCGCCCGCGACGGCCAGGGCGATCGCGACGCCGCCCGAACCGCCCGCAGTGCCGGAAGCGGCGGCCACCGGCTTCGCGGACGCCTTGCTGCCGTTGTCGTTGCCCGTGGCGTCGGCACCGGGAGTGGACGCGTTCGCGCCGGGCTGCGCGCTCGTGTCGACGCCCTTCGGCGCCACCAGCTCGCCCACCGGCTCGACCTTGTCCGCGGCCTTGAAGCCCCAGTCGAGCAACTGCGCGGCCTCCTTGTAGACCTCGTTGTGCTGGTCCTTCTCCGGGTTCATGACCGTGACGAGCAGCACCTTGCCGTCCCGCTCGGCGACACCGGTGAAGGTGGCGCCCGCGTTGGTGGTGTTGCCGTTCTTCACGCCCGCGATGCCCTGGTACGTGGAGATGTCGGTGTCACCGGTCAGTAGCCGATTGGTGTTCTGGATCTCGAAGGACTCGCGGGTCTTTTTGCCGTTCTTGCCCTTCTTCGTCTCGCCCGGGAAGTCTGCCCGCACGGTCGAGCAGTACTCCCGGAAGTCCTTCTTCTGCAGTCCGGAGCGGGCGAACAGCGTCAGGTCGTACGCCGACGACACCTGGCCCTTCGCGTCGTAGCCGTCCGGGCTGACCACGTGCGTGTCCAGGGCCTGGAGATCCTCGGCGTGCGCCTGCATGTCCTTGACCGTCTGGTCGACGCCGTCGTTCATCGCGGACAGGACGTGCACGGCGTCGTTGCCCGAGCGTAGGAAGACGCCGAGCCACAGGTCGTGAACGGTGTACGTCTCGTCTTCCTTTATCCCCACCATGCTGGAGCCCGAGCCGATGCCCGCCAGGTCGGAGACGGTGACCTTGTGTTTCTCGGTCTTCGGGAACTTCGGCAGCACGGTGTCGGCGAAGAGCATCTTCAGGGTGCTCGCCGGGGGCAGCCGCCAGTGCGCGTTGTGGGCGGCCAGGACGTCGCCGGACTCGGCGTCGGAGACGATCCAGGACCGCGCGGTCAGGTCCTTCGGCAGTACCGGGGCGCCGGAGCCGAGGTCGACCTGGGTTCCGGCCTGGCCGAGCCGTACACCGCCCACGGTCGACATGTTCGCCGGGGGAGTGGCGCTCGGGGTCGGCGACGGCTTGTCGGCGGCGAGGACTGGCGCGGCCGTCAGCGAAAAGGACAACAGGGTGGCAGATGTGACCAACAAGGAGCGCTTGACGGTCTTTTTGGAGGCGGGCACGGTCGAGAAAGTACAGGGCGCCGGTCGGGAAGTCCCATCGCCCTCCCCACCCCGGAGGCGGGGTCCGGCCGACGGCGGCGATACTGAACCCATGAAGCTCAGCCGCCCCATCTCCTGGTTCCTGCTCGCCTTCGGGGTGTGGAGCTGGGTCATCTGGATCACTTTCGTCAAAAACCTTGTCAAGGACAGCAGTGGGCTCGCGTTCGACGACGCGGGCGACCCGACCGCGTACTTTTGGGTGCACCTGACACTCGCCGTCGTCTCCTTTGTCCTGGGGACGGTCGTCGGCGGCATCGGGTTCCGCGGCCTGCGCGCGTTGCGCCGGAAGCCGTAACCGGAAGCCGGAAGCCGGAAGCCGGAAGCCGGAAGCCGGAAGCCGGAACCGGAAGCCGTACCGGAAGCCGGAACAGGAAAACTGGCAGAGGAAAGAGTGGGGGGTACGGGCATCATGGTCGTCGTCTTCGTGCTGGTGGGCGTGGCGGTCCTGGCCGCGTTCGTGGGACTGCACTGGTACGTATGGCGACGCCTGGTGCGTGACACCACGTCCGGTCCCGGGCTCGCCCGGCGTGCGGGCACGGTGGTCTTCGTCGCCGGTCCCGTGCTGATGTTCGCCGGCATCGCGTCCGAGCAAGCGGGTGCGCCGTTCTGGCTCCAGCGCACGCTGGCCTGGCCCGGCTTCCTGTGGATGGCGCTGTCGATCTACCTGGTCCTCGCCGTGGTGGCGGGTGAGGTCGTACGGCCGCTGCTGCGGCGGTTCGTGGAACGACGAGCGGATGCGGGGGCAGATGCGGGGGCAATAGCACCCTCGGATCTCGTGGAATCGGCGATCGGTTCTCGGCCGGTCGCCGAATCGGTCGCTCATGAACATGCTGCTGCCGGTGCCGGATTCGGCACCGGATCCGGATCCGGTGCTGACGCGCCGTCCGCCGCGACCGGGCACCCCGACACGTCCCCTTCCGGCACTCCGGAGACCGCGGCCGCCGCGACGCCCTCCGGGGTCTCCCGTCGCCTCTTCGTCTCCCGCGCGGTGGGTGGGACCGCCGCTGCCGCCGCACTGGCGACGGTGGGGTACGGCACGTACGGCGTTCTGCGCGGGCCGAAGGTGAAGCGGGTGACCGTGCCGCTGGCCAAGCTGCCACGCTCGGCGCACGGGTTCAGGATCGCCGTCGTCAGCGACATCCACCTCGGGCCCATCCTGGGCCGGGACTTCTGCCAGCGGGTCGTCGACACGATCAACTCGACACAGCCCGACCTGATCGCGGTCGTCGGTGACCTGGTGGACGGCAGCGTGAAGGACCTCGGGCCCGCCGCCGCGCCGCTCGCGCGGCTGAAGGCGCGGCACGGAAGCTACTTCGTCACCGGCAACCACGAGTACTTCTCCGGCGCCGAACAGTGGGTCCGAGAAGTGCGCGAACTCGGTCTGCGACCGCTCGAGAACGCGCGCACGGAACTGGCCGGATTCGACCTTGCGGGCGTCAACGACGTTGCGGGAAAGAGCGAGGGTCAGGGGCCCGACTTCGGCCAGGCGCTCGGCGACCGGGACACGGCACGGGCCGCCGTGCTCCTCGCCCACCAGCCGGTCCAGATCCACGACGCCGTCAAGCACGGAGTCGACCTCCAGCTCTCCGGCCACACCCACGGCGGCCAGTTCTGGCCCGGCAACTACATCGCCGAGCTCGCCAACCCCACGGTCGCGGGCCTGGAGCGGTACGGCGACACGCAGTTGTACGTCTCCCGAGGCGCCGGCGCCTGGGGACCGCCGACCCGCGTGGGCGCCCCGTCCGACATCACTGTCGTGGAGCTGGCCTCGACACAGGCGTGACCGGCGTACCGGCGTCACACCGGGCCGCACCAGCCGCCCCCGCCCCCGCCCGCAAGCATGAGAAACCTATGTGACACCGGTCGGTAACTCCCGCCCCCACAAGCAGAGTTGAACCCTCAGATGCCTCTTCCCTCAGTTGAAACTCCTGTGGTTAGGTGATCCCTGTCACTGGGGAGTGACACGGGGGTGGGGCCTGGGGAGGGCAACCGATGCGATCGGTTCGCATGCGGATTCTCGCGACGCTGCTGGTGCTGGCGGCCGCGGGAGTCGGCGGCTGGCAGCTGCTGCCGGCGCAGGGGGACAAGAACAAGACCATCAGGGTCGGGACGACGGACGCCGTCACATCACTCGACCCGGCCGGCGCGTACGACGCCGGCTCCTGGGCGCTGTTCAGCAATGTGTTCCAGTCACTGCTGACGTTCGAGCCGGACGGCGCCGCCCCCGTGCCCGACGCCGCGGAGAGTTGCCGCTTCGAGGACACCGGACTGGATACGTACACCTGTACGCTGCGCGACGACCTGACCTTCCCGAGCGGGCGCGAGATGACCGCCGAGGACGTGAAGTACTCCTTCGACCGGGTCAAGGCCATCAACTCGGACGTGGGCCCGGTCTCCCTCTTCGACACCCTCGGCTCGGTGGACGCGAAGGGTCTCACGGTCACCTTCCACCTGTCCTCGCCGGACGCCACCTTCCCGTTCAAGGTGGCCACCGGCGCCGGTTCGATCGTCGACCACACCCGCTATCCGAAGGGCGCCCTGCGCACCGACCGCGGCGCCGACGGCACCGGCATGTACGTACTGAAGACGTATACGAAGGGCAAACAAGCCGTCCTCGCCCCCAACGAGCGCTACCGGGGCGCCGTCGAAGAGCCCGGCAGTCCCACTGTGCTGCGCTACTACGCCGACCCCAAGGCGCTGGAGAGGGCCTGGAAGGGGAAGGCGATCGACGTCGCCACCCGCCAGCTGCCCCCCGCGGTGCTCGCCGGCCTCTCGCCGAGCGACCCGGACCAGCACGTCACCGAGGCCGACAGCGCCGAGACCCGCAACCTCGTCCTCAACGTCCGCGGGGGCTCGGCGCTCCACGACCGCCTCGTACGCCAGGCCCTCGCCGCGCTGATCGACCGCGAGCAGCTGGTCAGCGAGACGTACAAGGGGACCACCGAAGCGCTGTACGGGCTGGTCCCCACGGGCATCACGGGCCACTCGACCTCGTTCTTCGACGCCTATCCCAAGCCCAGCGAGGAGAAGGCGCGGGCGCTGCTCGCGGAGGCCGGGGTGCAGCTTCCGGTCCGCTTCACCTACGGGTACGCCGAGGGCCGGGGTGCCGCCGGCGAGGAGGCCGCCGAGCTCAAGAAGCAGCTGGAGGCGGGCGGCCTGTTCAAGGTGGAGACCAAGGGCTACGAGTGGACCGACTTCCAGAAGCGGTACGCGGAGGGCCAGTTGGACGCGTGGGCGGTCGGCTGGGTCGCCGACTTCCCCGACCCGGACACCTTCAGCACCCCGCTCGTCGGTACCGGCAACACCATGAAGAACGGCTACAGCAGCAAGGAAGTCGACCGGCTGATTCAGGCCAGTCAGCAGTACGAGGACCGCAGCCGTACGCCGGACGACTTCGAGGAGCTGCAGGAAATCGTGGCCCAGGATGTTCCCCTGATTCCCCTGTGGCAGCGCAAGGAGTATGTAGTCAGCAGTGAGGACGTCGGGGGCGGCCAGTATCTGTCGGACGGGACCGGGGTCTTCCGCCTCTGGCGGCTGAACTGGATATGACAGCTGACGTGATCTCGCGGGGTGGACCCGCAGCCCAGTGACATCGTGCTCTCGCCCAACGCAGCACCATGTGTAGGAGGTGTGTGCGGGGTGAGGAGTTGACGTGTTGAGACGCAACTCGTTCCGGCTGCCCCGGCATCCGGCGTCCGTCGGCCTCGCCAGGCGCCGGGTGCGTGACCATCTGTCGGACTGGGGTCACAGTCCGGACGACCCCGCCGTGGCCGACGTCGTTCTGCTCGTCTCCGAGCTGGCGACCAACGCAGTGCGCCACGGCATGCTCCTGGACCGGGAGTTCGAGGTCGCGGTGACCGCCCTCGCCGACGGATCCTGCTTCATCGAGGTCTCCGACGAGGACTTCGCCGAACCCCGGCTGCGGCCGGTCACCGAGGGGGAGGAGACCGGCCGCGGGCTCCTTCTCGTGGATAACATCGCCGTGGCGTGGGGGGTGTGGAGCCGGGGGCGCTACGGGAAGACGGTGTGGGCGCTGGTGTCCGCGGCCCCTTGACCGCCGCCCTCTCGACCGCCGGGCCGATGACTCACGGGGTCGGTGACTCACGGGGTCGGTGACGCACAGGTTCGGTGACTCACGGGTTCGGTGACTCACGGGTTCGGTGTGGAGCCGTACGCCGTCAGGAAGCGGTCGCGGAAGTCGCTCATCTTCCAGACCGGGGCGTTGTGCTCGGGCCGCAGGCCGTCCGTCCAGCCCCAGTCGGCGATCTTGTCGAGGACCTTCGGGTCCTTGGCGACGATCGAGATCGGCACGTCACGGCTGGCGTTGCTGCCGCTGACCCGGGAGATGGGCTGGTGGTCGCCGAGGAAGACGAGCACGGTGTTGTCGTTGCCGTACTTCACCAGGTAGTCGATGAGGCTGGTCACCGAGTACTGGATGGACTTGCCGTACTCCTCCTTCGACTTGGTGGCGTCGGTGAGGATGTCGGCGGGATCCTTGCCGGCTTTCTGGATGGCGTTGTAGATCGAGCCGTCGCCGACCTGGTCCTGGGGGACCGTCTCGGGAATCGGCGCCCAGGGCTGGTGGCTGGAGGTCAGGATGATCGTCGACATGAGCGGCTTGTCGTGCTTCTTGCCGTGCTCCAGTTGCTCGAACGCGGTCAGGGCGTGCTGGTCGGGCATGGTCGACCAGCTGAACTTCGGCCCCTTGTAGCCGAGTTTGCTGGAGTCGTACACCTTGTCGATGTCGTAGAACTTCGACTCCGGCCAGGCCTTCTGGATGCCCGGCATGACGCCGACCGTGTCCCAGGCGCCGGTCTTCTTGAAGGCGCCGGACAGGGTCAGATGGTCGCCGGAGGTGACCGTGCGGTAGCGCCCCTGGCTGTTGATCCACAGGCAGGACATGAAGGTGGAGTGGCCCAGCCAGCTGCTTCCGCCGTACGTCGCCGAAGTGAGCCAGCCGCTCTCGGCCGCGAACCCAGCCTTGCGCAGCTTCTCGTTCGACTCCGTCAGCGTCGCGTCGACCCCCGGCGCCATGATCGGGTCCTCGATCACGCTGCGGCCGTAGCTCTCGATGAAGGTGATCATCATGTCCTTGCCGCGCAGCTCGGTGAGCAACTGCTCCGGCGGGGTCTTGGCGAACGTGTCCTCCTTGGCCACCTTGGCGAACTCGGCCTCGTCATGCAGGGTCTTGCGCACCCGCTCCACTCGCTGCTGGACCAGCGTGGCCGTGCGGTCGGAGGCGATCGGCACCCCGGCGACCTGCACACTGAGCGCCGTACAGGTGATCCAGACAGTCCCGAGGACCAGGGTCGCGCGCGTCGCCCTGACGGTGTGCCGGGCCGGCAGGTTGCTGAGCCGGACCACGGACAGCGCCATGAGCACGAGCAGGGCGACGACGAGAGCAAGGGCCGCCACGGTGGCACCGATCGCGCCCGTCTCGCCCAAGGTGTCCTTGAGGTACGCCTGCGTGTCGGCGAACAGGCCCCAGTCGAGGATCACGTCGAAGCCCCGGCCGAGGTACTGCGGGAAACCGATGTCGAGGAGGCTCAGGATGGCCATGACACCGAGGCTCAGCCCCGCGAGCACCGCCACCACGAGACGTGGCCTGCGCGGCAGCACGATCATCACGGCGGCACCGAAGATCGCCTCCACCGGGATGCGGGTGAACTGCCTGAGCCTGAGGGCGCCGGGCACGTTCGGCAGGTTGAGGGCGGCGATCACGAGCGCGGCGGCCAGCAGATTGATGGTCCACGTCAGGGTCCGCGCCGCGACGGGGTACCTGTCCCGCCAGCCACGCCAAGGCCAAGGCCGACGTGGGCCGGATGTCGCGAGTGGTACGTCGTCAGCGGTCGCCTGGTCCCCGTCCGGCAGCTGCCGAGAGCTCGTGTTGATCGACAACCCGAAGGTCCCACGACCCAACGACGGCCCACGTTCAAGCGTCCAGGTCCGCTTATGTTCAAGCGAACCCCCGCACTTGTTCAAGCAGCTCACCCCGCGGACGGCACACCCGTCTCACCGCACCGGCAGCGTCACCGTCACCGCGAGCCCCTCACCCGGCGCCGTCCGCACCACCACCTCACCCCCGTGCGCCGTCACCACCCCCTGCACGATCGCCAGCCCGAGCCCGCTCCCGGCCCCGCCGCCCGCCCGGAAGAACCGGTCGAAGATGCGCGCCGCGTCGTCCTCCCCGAGCCCCGGCCCCTGGTCCGCGACACACAGTCGTACGACCCCGCCCGCGCGTTCCAGACCGAGCCGCACCGGCACCTCGGCGGGCGTGTGCGTGCGTACGTTGGCCACGAGGTTGCCCAGAACCTGCCGTATCCCCGACTCGTCGGCCTGGACCAGAAGGGTGCCGTCGGCGCCCACGGTCACCGGGCGCCCCGGCTGCTGGGCCCGCAGATCCTCGGCCGCGTCCCGCACCAGACGGCTCAGGTCGACGTTCTTGAAGCGCAGTTCGGGACGCTGGTCGAGCCGGGCCAGGGTGAGCAGCTCGTCCACGAGCCGGCCCATACGGTCGGCCTCCGCGTTCATCCGGTCCCAGGCCCGCTTCCGCTCCTCCGGCTCGCGCAGCATCCCTTTCTCGTACAGCTGGAGATAGCCCCGTATCGCCGACAGCGGGGTACGCAGCTCGTGCGAGGCGTCCGCGACGAAACGGCGCAGCTGGGCCGCGCTGCGCTCGCGTGTCCGGTACGCCGATTCCACCTGGTGGAGCATGGAGTTGAGGGCGAGCCGCAACTGCTCGACCTCCTGGGTCGGATGGTGGCTGGAGGGCACGCGGCGGGTCAGATCCCCCTCCGCGATCGCGGTCGAGGTCTCCACCATGTCCTCCAACGGCCGCATCCGGCGGCGCACGCTGAACATCGTCAGGCACGCGAGCAGCGACAACAGCATGGTCCCGAAGGTCAGATCGAGCTTGAGGGCCATGCCGATGCCCTTGTGCAGGGCCTCGGTCGAGGTGGCGAGCAGCACGTAGGTACCGTCGCCGAGCCGTGCCCCGGTCGCTCGGTAGGCGGCGCCGCGCACGGTGATGTCGCGCGGATCGCCGGCGGCGACGAGCGCGCCGGGGTCGTCCACGGCGGCGGCCAGCGCGCGCTGGCTCTCGGTCGGCTTGCCCCCGGCGATGTCGATGGCCTTCCCGCTGCCGTCGACCGCCGCGAAGATCGAGTCGGGCCGCGGTGAGTCGTCCGTGAGGGGGATGAGCCGGTCGCGGATGAACGCCAGCTTGTTCAACGAGTCGATCTGATCCATCGTGAGCTGCGAACTTGCCAGTGAATCCCGGGTCTTGGTCAGCTCCGCATCGACCTGGACGACCAGATAGTGCCGCATGCCCATCAGGCTGATGGCGGTCGCCATGATGATGCCCAGGGCCAGCAGTGCCACGTTCGCGAGGGTCAGTTGGCCGCGCAGCGAGTGGATCCCGTGGTGGCGGCGACGGCGGAGGGTCATGCGAGTCCGTATCCGACGCCCCGCCGGGTCTGGATCACCGGCGGCCCCAGGGGCTCCAGCTTGCGCCGCAGATAGCTGATGTAGGTCTCCACGACGGTCGACTCGGCCGAGTGCTCGTACTGCCAAACATGGCGCAGGAGTTGCTCCTTGGGCACGATCCGCCCGCCATTGCGGACGAGGAAGCGGAGCAGGGCGTACTCGGTGGGGGTGAGTTCGACCGTACGGTCACCGCGGTGGACGCGGTACGTCGTCTCGTCCAGCTCCAGTTCGCCGTACCGCAGGGGCGGTCGCTGCGGCAGCACATCGGCGGGGCGGGTGCGGCGCAGGACGGCCGTGATCCGGGCGATGACCTCGTCGATGTTGAACGGCTTGGTGATGTAGTCGTCGCCGAAGCCGAGCGCGCCCACGATCTCGGCGGGTGCGTCCCGAGCGGTGAGGAAGACGATCGCCAGGTCGGGCTGCCGTACGCGCAGTTCACGGCCCAGGGCGCGGCCGTCGCCGTCCGGCAGCATCACGTCGAGCAGCGCCGCGTCGGGGCGGGTGCGCTCGGCGAGCGTGAGCGCCTGGCGGACGGTGCCCGCGATCATGACCTCGAAGCGGTGGTAGCGCAGGGCGATGGCAAGGACGTCCGCGATGCTCGGCTCGTCCTCGACAACCAGGACGGTGGCCCCCTCATGAGCGCTCATGTCCCCAGTATCCGCGCGCCTTTCGGGCTGTGGGGCGGCTCTCGCTTTGGAGTTCCTTGTGAGTCATGGGTTGGCCGTGTTCCCGCGCCCGTGTCGCCGTCGAAGGTGGATACCAGGACCTGGGGGGACCAACGGACCGATCGACTATCGATCGACTGTCGAATAAGGAGCGTTGAGCGTGGCGACATTGGCACGGTGGTGCTATCGGCACCGGCTGGTGGTCCTGTTGCTGTGGGTGGGGGCGCTGTTCGGACTGGGGTTCACGGCTTCGACCGCGGGCACGGACTACGCGAACGTCTTCTCTCTGCCGAACACGGACTCCAAGCGCGCGTACGACCTGATGGAGAAGGCGTTCCCGGAGAGCGCGGGTGACACCGACACGGTGGTGTGGAAGGTCGACGAGGGCACGGTCAGGGACCAGTCCGTACGATCCCGGATCGAGCCCGCGCTCGAGAAGATCGGCGCGATGAAGGGGGTCGGCGACGTCACCAGCCCGTACGCGGGCGATCAGGGCGCGGCGCAGATCAGCGAGAACGGGCGGATCGCGTACGCCCAGGTCACCTTCGGCGAGCAGGCGAACGCCGTACCCAAGGAGCTGGTGCAGGACGTCGTCGACACCGCGCAGGACGCCGAGCGCGACGGTCTGCAGGTCGACCTGGGCGGTCAGGCGATCACGCGGGTCCAGGAACCGCCCGCCGGACTCGCCGAGATGGTCGGCATCCTGGCCGCGGCTGTCGTCCTGTTCCTCGCCTTCGGCTCGCTCTTCGCGATGCTGCTCCCGATCGGCATCGCCGTCTTCGGCGTGGGCACCGGCCTGTTCTCCACGCAGCTGATCAGCCATGTCACGAACGTGCCCGACCTGGCCCCGCTGCTCGCCACGCTGATCGGACTCGGCGTCGGCATCGACTACGCGCTGTTCATCGTCACCCGGCACCGGCGCGGCATCCAGCGCGGCATGGCCCCCGAGGAGTCGGCGGTCACCGCCCTCAACACCTCGGGCCGGGCGGTGCTGTTCGCGGGCGGCACGGTGTGCATCGCGCTGGCCGGAATGCTGGTGACGAACCTGCGCTTCCTGGACGGCGTGGTCATCGGCACCTCGCTGACGGTGGTCTTCAGTGTGCTCGCGGCCGTCACGCTGCTGCCCGCGCTGCTCGGTTTCCTCGGCCCCCGGGTGCTCAGCCGCCGCCAGCGGCGCGCCCTGGCCGCCAAGGGGCCCGAGCCGGAAGGGGCGAGCGGCCTGGCAGAGCGCTGGTCGGCGGGTGTCCAGAAGCGCCCGCGCTCGGTCGCCGTGATGGCTTTGATCGTCATGGCGGTGCTCGCGCTGCCCGTGCTGTCGCTGCGGCTCGGCGCCACCGACCAGGGCAACGACGACGCGACGACGACGACCAGGAAGGCGTACGACCATCTCGCCGAGGGCTTCGGGCCCGGTTTCAACGGACCGCTCCAGGTGGTCTCGGCCGGCGGGGACACCGACGCGCTGGTGCGGGGCATCCGCGCCGCCGACGGAGTCGCCCAGGCCACCGCGCTGCCGCCCGCGCAGGGCGTCACGGTGATCCAGGTGGTGCCGACCACCTCACCGCAGTCCGAGGAGACGGACCGGCTCATCGACACACTGCGGGACGAGGTGATCCCGGACACGGGGGCCGAGGCCCATGTCGGTGGAGTGACCGCGGTCTCCAAGGACTTCTCGAGCATCACCGGCGACCGTCTGCCGTACTTCATCGCCACGATCATCGGCCTCGGCTTCCTGCTCCTGATGGTCGCCTTCCGTTCCCTCGTGGTGCCGCTCACGGCCGCCCTGATGAACCTGATCGCGGCCGCCGCGTCCTTCGGCGTCCTTGTCGCGATCTTCCAGTGGGGCTGGGGCCTGGAGCTGCTGGGCCTCGGCAAGGAGGGCCCGATCAATGCCTTCCTGCCGGTCATCATGCTCTCGCTGCTCTTCGGCCTGTCGATGGACTACCAGGTGTTCCTGGTGAGCCGGATGCACGAGGAGTGGGTCCACACCAAGGACAACGCCCGCGCGGTGCGGGTGGGCCTGGCGGAGACCAGCCGCGTCATCAACTCCGCCGCGCTGATCATGGTGTGCGTCTTCCTGGCCTTCGTGCTCAGCGGCGACGCGGGAGCGGCGATGGCAGGCGTGGGCCTGGCCGCGGCGGTCGCACTCGACGCGTTCATTCTCCGTACGGCGCTGGTGCCGGCGGCGATGCATCTGCTGGGCAAGTCCAACTGGTGGCTGCCGGCCGGGCTGGAGAAGCGGCTGCCGCATCTGGCGGTGGAGCCGGCGGAGGAGGCGGAGTCCGTGGAGCAGGTTTCGGCGGAAGGAGCGTCGGTCGTCCACGGCTTCGTCCGCGACGCGGAGGGGGCGCCGGTCGACGGGGCGGTCCTCACCCTGCTCAGCAAGGGCGGGCGTCAACTGGACCGGGTGACCTCACTGGCGGACGGCTCGTACATCGTCTCGGTACCGGCTCCGGGGACGTATCTGCTGGCGGCGACCGCTCCGTCGTACGCGGCGCGGGCCCGGCATGTGGTGGTCACGGATGAACCGCTCGTGCACGACGTGGAGTTGCGGGAGGGCGAGGTGGACGCCGTCAACTAGCCTTCGATTGCCCGGCCTTGAGGATCTCGTCGACGTCCAGGGAGACCTTGGCGCCGATGGAGTCGGGGAGGGTGACGATGTCGCCGGGGGTGTGGACGCGGTGGAGCGCGTACTCACCTCCGGCGGGGTCGGTCAGGACGTGGAGGCGCTGGTGCTTGCGGTCGACGATGACGTAGACCGGGACCTTCGCCTGGGCATACGCGGTGACCTTGGTGCGGAGGTCGTTCTGGAAATTGCTGGAGGTGACTTCCAGGACGAGACGGAATGCGACCGGGTCGTAGCAGTTGTTCTCGACGAGGTGATCCTCGATGTCGGCGTCGACGACTGCGAGATCGGGGACCGCGAAGTCCTCGGTACCGGCGGGGAGCCAGAGCCCCACTCCCTCGAGCACTTCGGTTTCGCCGCCGTCCAGACCGGCGGCGGCGAAGGGGCGTCTCAACCTGGACAGAGCGCGGGCGTGCGCAAAGTTGGGGGGTGGGGTCACGATGATCGAGCCTCCGATGATCTCGACGCGGTACCCCGGGTTGCGGTCCATGAGCCGGTTCGCCTCGGCGATCAGCGGTCGGTCGCCGTGCGGCCGCTCGACGGATGCTGCGGACATCACGTGCCTCCTGTGGGCTGGTGCCGAGAGCATCATCGTAGGCCGGACCCCACCCCCATGTCCCGTACCAGCGGCTTCACCTGAACGGGGTGCCCCGCCCCGGATCCGGCAGCAGCTTCGTCATCCCCGGCAGGAAGTCCGCGAACAGCTCGTGCACCTCGTGGACGAGCGGCCGCAGCACCCGGAAGCGGGCCAGCGACACACCCCGCGTCGTGATCCGGGCACCGCGCTCGGCGAGCCGGTAACTGCGCTCGCGCCCCTCGGTCCGGTCGAAGACCCAATACAGCACGAGCCCCATCTGGGACAGCCACATCAACTCGGGCAGCACGTCCCGCAGCTCATCCGGAACCTTCGCCTTCGACCCGGCGAGCACCTCTTGGTGCAGGGCGATCGACTCCTCGCGCGGCCCCGTCGACTCGGGCGAGAAGGGGCTGAGCGGGCTCTCCGGATCGGCGGCGTTCTTGAAGAACTGCGCCGCGAACTCGTGGTACGGCTCCGCCACGTCCAGCCACGCCTTGAGCACGCCCGCGATCCGCGCCTCCAGGTCCTTCTCGCGCTCCAGGACCGGCCGGATCGCCGCCTGGTGCTCGGCGCCGATCCGGTCGTAGAAGCCCTGGATCAGGTGCTCCTTGCCGGCGAAGTAGTAGTACGCGTTGCCGACGGAGACCCCGGCCTCCTTGGCGATGGCCCGCATGGTCGTCTTGTCGTAGCCCCGCTCCTGGAACAGCCTGAGCGCCGTCTCCAGAATCAGAGCGCGGGTCTGCTCGCTCTTGGCGACGCTCTTTTTCGCGTCACCTTCGTCGGGGGCGGGGCCGGGGTTGTCTGTCGGTGCTGGCACGGGAACAGAGCCTAACGAGTGAAGCAGGAGCCGCCGTCACAGCCGGGAGGCTCGTACGTCCACCCGAGGCTCGGCTCGTACACCCACCCGTCCCCCCGCCGGTAGGCGCCCCCGCCCCACCCCTCGGCGGCACGCGCCTCCCGCCACTTGGCGGCGGCCAGCATGGCGCCCTTGGCGAGCCGGGCCCCGGCCGGGGTACTGAGCCGATGCGCGAGCGGCCGGTGCTCGCGCAGCGCCCACAGGCATACGACCCAGGCGGTGGCCCCCCGGTAGACCTGCCCGCCGTCCCCCACGACGGTGATCTCGTCGAGGGTGGCCCCGTGATCGAGGGCGGGGAAGAGCCCCCGGGCCTCGTCGGACCCGGCCGGAACCATCCGAAGCGGCACCAGCTGGGCCTGCTTGACGAGCCAGTCCCGCAGGAAGGTGCACATCGAGCACTGGGCGTCGAAGAGAACGGTGAGCCCGAGGACCGGGACGCGCGCGGCGTTCCGGTCCTGGGCGGCCGAGGGAGCAGCCATCGGGGTCACGCTCCGGCCGACGGGGCGACCCAGTCCTGCGGCGCGATGGGCGGCAGCTGCTCCCGCTCCATGACACCCCGCCGCCGGATCTTGTTGAGTACGTACACGTTGCCGAGGTGCATGACCCCGAGGACGAGCAGGACGACGCCGAGCTTGGTCGACAGGGCCTCGAAGATGCCGCGGGCGTCGGCGATCTCGTCGTCCTGGTTCAGATAGAGCGCGACGAAGCCCAGGTTGACGAGGTAGAAGCCCACCACCAGCAGGTGATTGACGGCGTCGGCGAGCTTCTCGTTTCCGTGCAGCACGTCGGAGAGAAAGATCCGCCCGTTGTGGCTCAGCGTGCGCGCCACCCAGACGGTCAGCGCGATGCTGACCAGCAGATAGATGACGTACGCGACGACTGTGAGGTCCATGTCCCCACCCCTTCTTGAACCTTCTCGAACTTTCTTGAACGCGTTCAAAACGCTGTCGAGGAAGACTGTAGACCTGCTTTTGAACATGTTCAAGTCAGGTCGGGGAGGGTGTGGGGATGGTGTGGGGGATGCCTACGCCCGTGCGGGGCGGGCCAGTTCGGGCCGCTTGCCGTAGTCCGTGAAGCCGATGACATTGCCCCAGGGGTCGGCGACCTCGACGGTCCACCCGGTGGCGACCGGGAAGGGGGCGTCGAGGGGCTGGATCCCCGCCGAGGCCAGTGCGTCGGCGGTGGCCCGCGCGTCCCGGACCTCCAGCCACACCCGCGCCGAGGCCCACGTCGGCGGCCGATGGCTCAGCTCCTCGTCCAGGCGCAGCAGCACGCCCGGCGTCTCGTTCCCGATCTTCAGCAGTGCGATCCCGGCCTCGTCCAGCCGGAACGCCACCGGAAACCCGGCCCGCCCGTAGAAGCCCACGGCTTCCTCCAGGTCGCCCACGGGCAGCAGCACGTTGTCGAAGCCGAGCAGCTCGTACGACTCTTCATCTGACATGCCATCACATTAGGGACGGCCCCTTCGGGGAGCCCGGGGGCTGACCGTGGGGGTCACTCGATGGGGGGAGGCGGGGGACATTGCGCCTGGGTACGCTGAATCGACAGGCGAGACTCCGTCGCATGGGAGCAATCATGGCCGCCGCATCCGAGAACGGGCTCGACGAGGAGCCGTCGTACTGCTGGCCGATCCCGCCCGTCGAGGGCTGGACCGCGGACGACCTCGACCGGATTCCTGGCCTCCCGCCGCACACGGAGTTGATCGACGGGAGTCTCGTTTTCGTGAGTCCGCAGACCGCTTTCCACGCACGCTGTATGCGTCTTCTGGAGAACAGCCTTCTGGATCAGGCCCCGGGGCATCTCGATGTCATGCGGGAGATGACCATCAAGCTGGACACCAAGAATCGGCCAGAGCCTGATCTCTTGGTCTTCCCAGTGGAAGCAAACACTGGCCCCCGCCAGACCTGGTACCGGCCCGAGGACATCGTCCTTGCCGTCGAAGTCGTCTCCACCGAGTCTTGCGTACGCGACCGCGAGGTCAAGCCCCGCAAGTACGCCGCAGCCGGGTTCCCGCACTTCTGGCGGGTCGAGGAGGACGAGGGCAAGGGCCTCCCCGTTATCTACGTCTACGAACTCGACCCGGCCACCAAGTCCTACGCCCTCACCGGCATCTTCCACGACCGCCTCAAGGTCGCCCTCCCCTTCGACATCGAGATCGACCTGACGGCGATCGACCAGCGGCGGGGCGGTTCGGAGCCGGCCCGGGACTGAGTGCACAACGGCGGGCGGGAGCCGAACCGTGATTGTCAGTGGTGCCTCGTACTGTCGTCGGCATGGGAATGGTGACGTTCGTCGACGAGACGACCAGTGGGGACCGGGGCGAGGGCTGGGCGCTTGAGATCGCCGAAGAGCGGCTCAGCACACGTGAGTTGATCCGGCGGCGGGTCTTTCAGGAGGTCGCCGAGTACAACGCGCGGATGCCGCGGGTGTTCCAGGGGCTCGTGCAGCCCGAGGACACCGAGCGGGTGCGGGACGGGTACGCGTTGCGGACACCGCGCCGGATAGACCCCGAGGCACAGACCGAGCTCGCCCTCAAGGCGTTCGCGGGCAATGGGTTCCTGGTGCTCGTGGGGGACCGCCAGGTGGCCGAGCTCGACGAGGAGATCGAGCTGACCCTCGGCACCGAGGTCACCTTCCTGAAGCTCGTCGCGCTGGTGGGGGGATGACGGCCGTGTACGTCAAGACGTACAAGTCGCTGGTCCGACAGCGGATCACCGACGGCGCCATGGACGCGCTCGCCGTGGACATGCTGAAGGCCGCGGCGATCAACAGGGGTCACTGGGGCCGTGAATGGGGCGAGCTCCTGGACCTCATGCGCGGACTGCGTGTGGAGGACCGGAGCGGCCTCGCCGACGCTCTGGTGGAGCAGTACCACTCGGAGCAGGCCGGCCCGATCGCCCGGCAGAACGTCCTGACGCTGCTCGCTCTCATCTCCCCGGGCCTCCCCAGCGACCCCCTCTCCGCCGAGCGGCTCACGGAACTCGACGCCCTCGGCGGCCGCCACTCCTTCTGGTACGCCACCCGCCTCGACCTCCTCGCCGAGGCGGAGCTGGCGGCCGGCAGGCAGCTTGCCCCCGCAGTCGTGGCCGTCTTCCGCCGCACAGCCATGGAGGCCTACCGCTTCGATGCCCTTGCCGACGTGGTCAAGAAGCTCCCCGACCCCGTTCTCAACGTCGGTGAGGAGTGGGCCGAGCGCGCCATGGAACAGATGAAGCAGATGAAGCAGATGGAACAGGTGGAACAGATCGCCGGACCGAATGGTGCCGACGACAACCCCTGGCGGGCCCTGCTCGCCCACGTCACCACCGCGACCGCCTCCAAACCCACCGCCAAGTGGGACAAGCAGGCCCGCACCCTCATCGACACCCTCGGCGCGGACCGGGTCCGGGACACCGTGCTGCCCTGGCTCGCCCTCGTCGGCCGCCCCCGCACCCTCCCGCTCGAACGCCAGACGCATGAGCCGGACATCAACAGCGCCTACGACCCGTACAACGCCAACGCGCTGCGTGGCCTCGCCTGGCTGCTCTCCCTGCTTCCGCCCCACCCCGACACCGCCCGGGCGCTGGGCGCGCTCGTCGAGACCTCCCTCAAGAAGGTCGCGGGGCTCGGCCCGCGCAACCCCAAGGTCGCCAACGCCGGTGTCATCGCCCTCTCCCGCGTCGACAGCGAGCCCGCTCTCGCCGAACTGGCCCGGCTGGCCACCCGGGTGACGTACAAGAACACCGCCAAGCTGCTCGACGGCGCGCTGGAGGCGCGGGCCACCGCGCTCGGGCTGAGCCGCGAGGAGATCGAGGAGCTGGCGGTCCCGGCGTACGGTCTCACCGAGGTGGGCCATGCCCGCCACCCACTCGGTGAGCTCACCGCCCTCCTCGACATCCACGGCGGCAGAGCGGTGCTGAGCTGGCGCAGCGCCGCAGGCAAGGCGGTGAAGAGCGTCCCCGCAGCCGTGAAGCGCGACCACGCCGACGGCCTCAAGGAACTCAAGGCCGCGGTCAAGGACATCGACAAGATGCTCTCGGCCCAGAGCGAGCGCCTGGACCGGCAGTTCCTCGCCCGGCGCACTTGGTCGTACGACATCTGGCGCGAGCGCTACCTCGACCACCCCCTCGTCGGCACCTTGGCCCGCCGTCTCCTGTGGACGGTCGACGGCACCTCCGTCGGATTCGCCGACGGCGATCTGCGCACCCTCACCGACGACCCGGTGACCGGCGGCGCGGAGGTCACCGTCTGGCACCCGGTCGGACGCGAACCCGCAGAGATCGTCGCCTGGCGGGACTGGCTGGAGCGACATGCGATCACCCAGCCCTTCAAGCAGGCCCACCGCGAGGTGTACCTGCTCACGGACGCGGAACGCACCACGGACACCTACTCGAACCGTTTCGCGGCCCACATCCTGCGCCAGCATCAGTTCAACTCTCTGGCCGCGGCCAGGGGTTGGCGCAACAAGCTCCGGCTGTGCGTGGACGACGAGGCACCCCCCGCCACCCGCGAGCTGCCCCAGTGGGGCCTGCGCGCCGAGTACTGGATCGCGGGCGACGGCGAGGAGTACGGCGAGGACACCACCGACTCCGGCAGCTTTCTGCGACTGCGTACCGACCAGGTCCGCTTCTACCCGATCGACGCCCCGGAGAACTCGGCGCACTGCTGCGGCGGCGAGTACAGCATGTGGCTGCGAAACGGCGAGGATCCCGTCGCCCCCCTCTCCCTCACCGACATTCCGCCCCTCGTCCTCTCCGAAGTCCTGCGTGACGTCGACCTGTTCGTGGGTGTGGCGAGCGTCGGCAACGACCCGACCTGGCAGGACGGCGGACCCGGCGGCCGCTTCCAGGAGTACTGGACGTCGTACGGCTTCGGCGAGCTGAACCAGAGCGCCGAGACCCGCCGCACCCTCCTCGACCGCCTGATACCCCGGCTCGCCATCGCCGACCGCTGCACTCTGGAGGGCCGTTTCCTGCACGTCAAGGGGGAGCGCCACACGTACAAGATCCACCTCGGCTCGGGCAACATCCTGATGAGCCCGAACGACCAGTACCTGTGCATCGTCCCCAAGTCCGGTGGCACCAACGCCCAGACCGGCTACCTCCCCTTCGAAGGCGATCGCACCCTCGCGGTCATCCTGAGCAAGGCGATGCTGCTCGCCGACGACAGGAACATCACGGATCCGACGATCCTGAGCCAACTCTGAGGTCGGTAACCGGGCACGGGCAGAAGGGAACCGACCAGTCACCCCGACTTCTCTGTTGACCCTTTATTCCTGCAATATGACCGGCAGTCGAGTTCGGCCACCATGGCCGACATCGCGTTCAGCGATCGTCCCCACGACCTCAGGAGCAAACACCTTGACCGAGCAGCCCAATCAGCCGCCGAACCAGCCGCCCGGCTACGGGTACCCGCAGGACGCTCCGAACCCGAACCCGAACCCGTACGCGGGCGGCCAGCCGGGCCCGGGCCCGTACCAGCAGCCGGGTCAGTACGGCTATCCGCAGCCCGGTCCCGGTTACCAGCAGCCCGGTTACGCCATGCCGCCCGGCACGTTCACCGGCGACCCCAACGCCCCGTACGGCTACGACCCCTACGGGCGCCCGTACTCCGACAAGTCGAAGATCGTCGCCGGTGTCCTCCAGCTCACCCTGGGCACGCTCGGCATCGGGCGCTTCTACATGGGCAGTGTCGGCATAGGCATCGCTCAGCTCTTCACCTGCGGTGGTCTGGGCATATGGGCCCTGATCGACGGAATCCTCCTGCTGACGGGCAGCAACAACACGGACTCCCAGGGGCGGATCCTGCGTGGCTGAGTCCGGACTCCGACAGGGGTCCGTCCTGCGGCACCCGGCGGCGGCACCCCTCGTGGTGCTCGCCGCCGGGGCGGCGGGCGCCGGCTACCTCTACGTCACCGATCCGCACGAGCCGGGGCATCTGCTGCCCCGCTGCCCGTTCCGCCTCGTCACCGGGCTGCTCTGCCCGGCCTGCGGCGGTACTCGCATGGTGTACGACCTGATGCACGGTCACTTCAATGCGGCCTGGCTGGACAACAGAGTGCTGCTGCTCGCCTCGCCGTTCGCGCTGGCACTGTTGGGGTGCTGGTCTCTGGAGGGACTGCGCGGTCGCCGCTGGAGGCCCACGCTGAGCCGGTGGGCGCAGGGCCTGGTGCTCCTGGTGGCCGTGGCGTGGACCGTCGTCCGCAATCTGCCCGGCGGGCTGCTGCCGTAGTACCGGGGTGGCTGTCGGCCGGCGCTGAAGCCTGCGCCACCGCCGTCGGTGATCGACGTCCGGGCGCTCGAATCAGGCCTCGCCCGGAAGCTTGGCCGAAATTTGATCACGGGATGGGAACAATCGACGGATCTGTCTCCCGCCCGCCCCATCGGCCTCCGTATTCTCCCACGTCACAGGGGGATGACGATGGGTGCGATTTCTGTCGCGCGCGGCCTCCTGGACCTCTGCCGGAGCCGTCCGCTCCGGTTTCTCCGGTACACGCAGGAGCATCCTTCATGTCTGTCCCCACCCCTGAGGCCCCGTACGGCGTCGACCCCAAGGGCCGCGTCTACTCCGACAAGTCGAAGATCATCGCGGGTGTCCTCCAGCTCTTCCTGGGCTGCTTCGGCGCCGGACGGTTCTACGTCGGCTCCACGGGCGTGGCCCTCGGCCAGCTCTTCACCTGCGGTGGTCTGGGCATATGGGCCCTGATCGACGCGATCCTGTTCTTCACGAGCAACGACCGCACCGACAAGCAGGGCCGCGTCCTCCGCGGCTGACACCGCCTCACACGCCGTGACGTCGGTTCCCAAGACCTGGTCGTGGTCTTGGGAACCGACGTGGTCGTTCACCGGCGCGGCAAGCAGGCAGGCGGCCTACTCCCGCGAGCTCACCCGATGGCTATCCGGCTCAGCCAGTGGATCGACGCGCCGATGACCTGCGTTCCGAGCCCCGAGACCACGGCGGTCCTGCCGCCCGCGCAGAACCCCACGGATCCGTCGGACCGCACGGCCCAGATGTCGGGGACGGAGTCCTTGCTGAGGTCGGAAACGCCGACCAACTGCGGCATGCTGCTGCCGGTCCAGCCTGTCGCGCCGTACTCGATGTCCGCCCCGCCGGAGGAGTTGGCCGCGAGCGCCAGTGAGTGCCCCTCCCGCCGGTGGTGGGACACCCCCGGCAACCTCAACTGCAAGTCCACGTCGAAGCTGTGCCCGGCCTTCCCGCCCCCCTGGACGCAGCTGCGCCTGGAGACGGCGACGACGCAGGCAGCCCGCGCCGGACAGGCCGACCTCGGCAAGTTCGACCCGTACACGCTCCACCAGTCGTTCCCATCAGCGCCCCGGCTTTACCCGCCCCCGCATCGGCGTCGTCTCCACCGAGTACGGCGGTGACATCGAGGTCGAGTGCAAGTACGACTGAACCTGTTGTCCGGTCCATTGGTCGCCGGACGGCGACGAGAAGACTCCCGCCAAGGAGTGGTTCAACAAGTACGTCGTCGATTCCGTGACCGAGTTCGACAAGATCACTTCACTAGGCAAGCCGGTCGTCACGAAGTACATGTACGAGGACGCGGCCTGAGCGAACAGCGACGACAATTTCACCCGCCCCGCGCTGCGGACGTAAAGCGACTGGCGGGGCCACCGGCAGGTCTCGGTGACCCGTCCGTCCAGAAACCGTCACAGCGTCAAAATATGTCCGCCGTAAATGAATTGCGGACCTCAGAGCGGATCACCAACGAGGTAGCTCAGGGGATGCGCGGCCGGGACGAGGCAGTGCACTGGTTCTCATCGCTGGACCAAGGGGAGCCGGATTCGGTTCCGCGCGGGTTCAGGGGTCAAGGCAACCATGACCCCTGCGGTTCTCCTTGTTCGGGAGCCAATCCTCGAACAAATAGGAAAGATTGCAAGCTTGCCGCCGAATGAATCGGAAGGCGTTCCGTGTTCTGTTGTCCACGTTCGCGGTGGCTGACACGCGGCGGAGGGAGACGGAGCGTCGGGCGTCTTGTAGCCACGCATATTGAGGGCCCCCGCCGTGTCGGTACTCGACGGGGACTCCTCGGCATTTGACGGCAACGCTGACGGCAACGTCAGCGGACGACGGCTGCGGTGGGTGGACCGTCGTTGCCGTCGTCAGCCCGCCTGAGTGCGCCGCCCAGGGTGCCGATGGCTTGGCGTCGGAGGCGGAGCCGGACGTGGGCGTAGACGCCGGCGGTGACTCCGATGTGGGCGTGGCCGAGGAGTTCCTTGATCACGACGAGTTCGACGCTTTGTCCTCGACCAGCCGCTCGGCCATTCTCGGCGCTTTCGGCCGTAACAGTGTGACCAGCCGATGCCTGCCGGCCTTGCAGATCTGGACAGGGGAGCCGAACCGCTCCAGCAGGGTCAGCACCGCCGCGTGCTGCAACCGCGGCCCCAGCACCCGCGTCCTTCGCGTCCGTCTTGGCCTCGCCGGGATAGAGGTCGGCGATCCGCCGCATCGTCAGCCCCGGTAGATAGGCGACCGGGCAGCCCGTGTCCCTCGCAACCAGAGCACCGACTGAAGCCGGCTGGCCGACCACGACCAGCACCGTTCCGTGCTTGGCCTGGAGTTTCGCAACGATGTCGCCGGTGTCGATCACGTGCAGGCCCCTCCGCTCACGCTTTCGTCCGGCCTGCCACGGCACCGAGCTGCCACATCCACGTTACGGAGAGCTCTTCGGCCGGGTGAAGCCGGTGCTCAAGCCCCTCATCAGGGGCCCGTCGATGCCTTCGGGCCCGGTGACACCCCACGGATCATCAAGTACAAGGGGGGAAGCCCTGCCGGACCCGAAGGCCGGAGGCCTCATTGCGGTGCCACGAAAAAGGGCACGGGGGAGGGCCGCCCGGAGCGGAGTTGACACACCTCCACGCCGTACGTAGTGTTCTCCGGGTTGTCCGACGTGAGCGCCGACTCCGGTCGGTCCCCGGACAGCCATTCCGCAACAAGCATTCAACGAACGACGACTCGTCGGCGGCTCGTTTTCATGCGTGTTTGCGAAATGAGGAATCCGCGTTCGAGAGGACGCCACCCCGATTAGCTCGGGAGCCAGGAATCCGCTAAAGTCTCACTTGTCGGAACGGCCCAACAGCCACGAAGACAACTCCCACTGACTGGGAATCAGGCCCGAAAGGATCTGATAGAGTCGGAACCGCCGGAAAGGGAAACGCGAAAGCGGAAACCTGGAAAGCGCCGAGGAAATCGGATCGGGAAACGGTCTGATAGAGTCGGAAACGCAAGACCGAAGGGAAGCGCCCGGAGGAAAGCCTGAGAGAGTCTCTCGGGTGAGTACAAAGGAAGCGTCCGTTCCTTGAGAA
>NZ_JBTLMO010000053.1:0-60056 GCF_054462255.1 Streptomyces sp. SD15
CACGAAGTTCCGCATCGGCGGTACGCCCAACCGCCAAGAGTTGAGCCATCAGATCCGCGCCCACCTGGACACTTCCCCGGCCCGACTCGGTACCGACCATGTGGAGCTGTACTACCTGCACCGCGTACCCGACTCGGTCCCCGTCGAGGATGTCGCCGCCGTCATGGGACCTTGCCGCGTCCATGATCCGTCTGCTGGCCGCCTGCCACCATGCCCGGCGCCTCCACGTCGTCGCGGACGCCGCCTACCACGGCAGGGCGCTCCGCAGCCTGCCCGCGACCTGTGCGATCACAACCCGGCCGGCCTGTCTCGGCGGTGCTGTACGACCTCGCCCAGCCGCCCACCGGGCGCCGCGGCCGACTCGCCCTGAAGGGCGAGCGGCTGGGCACGGCGAAGGACCTGGCAGCCGGGCTCGTCTTCACATCGTTCGAGGTCACGCGCTACCGGCGCACCGACACCGTCCACCTGGCCGAGGTCACCTGCCTGTGGTACGGCTCGTTCCACACCCGTACCGTCCGCGTGATCCTCCTGCACGATGAGGACACCGTCAGCGGCTACGACCTGGCCCTGGTCACCACCGATCTGGACACGCCGCTTGCGGAGTTGGTCACCCGGTACGCGTGGCGCTGGTCGATCGAGGTCACCTTCGCCGAGGCCCGCGACCTGCTCGGGGCCGGCCAGGCTCAAAGCCACACCCGCCACGCGGTGGAGCCAGATCGCAGCGGGCTTCGGTATCTCGGTGGGCACCGCCCACTCCTACACCACCGCGGTGATCAGCCTGCTCGCAGAGCGTGCACCGGGCCTGCTCAGGGTGCTGCGCGAGACCGATCCCGGCTACGTCCTGCTCGACGGCACTCTCGCGGAGTGCGACCAGGTCGGCGACAGCCGGGCCGGCTACTCCCACGCTACGAGGCACTCCCCGGCCTCGCCCCCGCCCCATCATCCATGCCCACGTCCACCCGGGGTTCCCGCTACCCGACCAAAGCCATCTAGAACGCACGCGTGTGACGGAGAGTCGTTGTTTGCGAGTGATCGCACAGAAGGCGCAGGTCCAGGGTCTGGCGGTGCGCGTCTCTGAGCCAGGACACGGTAGTTGGAACCTGGCCACGCATGTGGGAACTGGGTGGCTCACGACGCCCCTGGCGGGGCCCTGGGTGTCGGTGGCGTCGGGTTGGATGAGCATGTGACTGTCTATGACGTAGCCCGCCAGCTTCCCGCCATTGCCGACCTGCGGGACCTGTGCCGTTCACTGGCGATGCTCGATGCGATCCTGAGCCCGGACCGGGAAGGTCGGTACTACTCCTTCAACGCCGGTTGGGCCGACGGCGAGGAGATGGCCTCGATGCGCAACGGGTCGGGAGACGAGTACTCGATCGTGTTCTCGGCGGCCGGGGCCTATGTGCGGGGCTTCGACCACGAATCGCCGATGAGCCCCTTTGGCAACGATGGCGAGCCCTGGCCAGGAGTAGTCGACGAGGTCCCCGAGCTCTTCAGGTCCTTCGTCGAGGAGCCGGCGTTCACCGATCAGGAGGGCGTGCCCGTCGTGACGGCCTGCTTGTGGCGGGGACCGACGGACGAGCGGTGGCACCACGGGACGATCGATTTCCCCGAGGGCGCTGTCGATCCTGACGGGGCGACGAGCCTGTTCGGCCTTCTGGTCGACCGTTCTCCGGAAGCGTTCCAGCGTTTCGCCGAGGACTACTACGAGGTCTCGATCGACCTGGGGGCGGTGAGCCAGGTTCATGCCTTGCGGCCGCTGAACCAGGAACTCGTATCGTTGCTGAACCCTGAGGTCAGCTTGGTGGACCTGGCCCAGGACATCTCCGAGATCGGCTATCCGCAGCCGGACCAGGAGTCGGTCTGAACGCTGTCGATCTTCGGCGAGCACGGTCAGCCCTTCATGGAGGTAGCGGTAGGCCGTCGGGACGGAGATCCGGTTGTCGCGGGCGAGTTGAGTCAGCCGGGCACCGTCCAGGAACCAGCGCAGGATCAACACGCTCTGTTTGAACGGCCCCAGGGCGCGGGTGCCCTTGCGGGTCCCGAGACGCTCGCGGTGTTCGAGCAGCAGCTTCGCGAGGGCCTCAGCAGTGGCCCGGCTGACATCGAGCACGCCGGTGTAGGTGATACTGGTCAACGCGTGAAGCCTCTCGGTACCCGGAACCAGTTCTTCGCAGACCTGTTCCTACCAGGGGCTTCTCGCGTATCTGATGCCGGGTCAAGCCCGTCTGATGTCACCTAATCAGGAAGATCTCGGATCCGTCGGACGGGCGGCATACCCTGAGCCCCGTCCACACTATCTGGGAGAGTCATGACAAGTAGGTTCACCGAGTTGGCCGTTGACTGCCACGATCCGGAGAGGCTCGCGGCCTTCTGGTGCGAGGTCCTGGACTTCAAGGTGATCGACCGGAGCGAGGGCAAGGTCGAGATCGGCTCCTGGGTGCCGACCGTCGAGGATGTTCGGGCCCGCCAGATGCCGCCCACCCTGCTGTTCATCCAGGTGCCCGAGGGCAAGACCGTGAAGAACCGGCTTCACCTCGACGTCAGCCCGATCGACGGCAGCACCGAGGACGAGGTGACCAGATTGCTTGGCCTCGGCGCCACCAAGACGGATGTGGGCCAGGGCTCAGACCGAAACTGGGTGGTCATGGCAGACCCCGAGGGCAACGAGTTCTGTGTCCTGCGCACCCTGGCACCGCAGAACTAGGGGGTGTCGTTTGGATCACCTCGGATCAGGCCGCGGCGCCTGGTGCGGCGCATCGCAAGGCGGAGCATTACCCGCGTACTGGGCGTACTCGGGTGATGCGACAACGCGGCGAGGTGCCGTGCCAGGCGTCGCGGACCCGGGGTGATCCAAACGACACCCCCTAGGCCGCGAGCGGGCACCCGCACCCCGTCACACTCCGCAACTATCACGTTGCCGAGAAGACCTCACTGAATGCAACCCCGCCAAGGCTGCGGCGTCCTGCCCTCCGAACCCCTTAACGACATCTGGCAACCAGCCAGAATTTCAGGGATGCTCGGTTCAGCGGGCCGCAACAGTTCTCCACCACCAGGCCTGCAGGGATGGGAAACACGCCCGAGTTTGGGATCGAGACACGAAGTGCTTACTACGCTCACACCGGAGCCCTCCGCGCCTTCGATGAACCCTCGGTCAGACAGATTCTCTACAGTCCGCCCTGAGGCCAGGCTTCGCCCTGCAGCCGGACAGTCGCAGACGTTCCTGTTCGCATCCGCACAGATGATCACCGCATCCCCGGCGTCGGCACCTCCCGGAGCGGGCTTCTCGGGCCGATCCGTATGCACGCCAGCCATATCTGACAACCTGTCACCAAAGTCAGCAACGGGTCAGCATCGGTACCACCAGAACCCGCTTCCGACCGGCACGAACCGCCAAGATCATTTGCTGGCCCAACATGGTCTGACCTGCAAAGATAGAGGTCAGAGGCTCATCTGCTAGTCTCATCAGGAGGTACCCATGAAGATGCTCATCAACGTGGCGGAGACGGTGGTCGCGGACGCGCTGAGGGGTATGGCGGCCGCGCATCCGGACCTCACGGTGGATGTGGAGAACCGGGTGATCGTGCGGCGGGACGCCCCGGTGGCCGGAAAGGTGGGCCTCGTCTCCGGCGGCGGGTCCGGGCACGAGCCGCTGCACGGCGGGTTCGTGGGTCCCGGGATGCTGTCGGCGGCCTGTCCCGGCGAGGTCTTCACGTCTCCGGTACCGGACCAGATGGTGCGGGCCGCGGCCGCCGTGGACAGCGGCGCGGGCGTGCTGTTCATCGTGAAGAACTACACGGGTGACGTGCTGAACTTCGACATGGCGGCGGAGCTCGCCGAGGACGAGGGCATCCGGATCGCGAAGGTCATCGTCAATGACGACGTCGCCGTCACCGACAGTCTCTACACGGCAGGGCGGCGCGGCACGGGCGCGACGCTCTTCGTGGAGAAGATCGCGGGCGCCGCCGCCGAGGAGGGTGCTCCGCTGGAGCGGGTCGAGTCGCTGGCCCGCCAGGTCAACGAGAGCTCCCGCAGTTTCGGTGTCGCCCTGAGTGCCTGCACCACTCCGGCCAAGGGCAGCCCGACCTTCGACCTGCCGCCCGGGGAGCTGGAGCTGGGCGTCGGTATCCACGGCGAGCCGGGCCGGGAGCGGCGCGCGATGATGACCTCGCGCGAGATCGCCGACTTCTCGGTGCACGCGATCCTGGAGGATCTCCATCCGCGCGATCCCGTCCTTGTCCTGGTGAACGGCATGGGCGCGACGCCACTCCTGGAGCTGTACGGGTTCAACGCGGAGGTGCAGCGGGTGCTCGGCGAGCGCGGGGTCCCGGTGGCCCGCACGCTGGTCGGGAACTACGTCACCTCGCTGGACATGGCCGGTGCCTCGGTGACGCTGTGCCGGGTGGACGAGGAGCTGCTGCGACTGTGGGACGCGCCGGTGAAGACGCCAGGGCTGCGCTGGGGTGTGTGAACCCGGTCAGCACTTGGTCGCCGCCCGGTCGTCAGCCACCGATCGACAGCCACCGATCGTCGACCACCGGTCAACGTCCGTACCACGCAAGGAGATTCTGTGCTCGACACCGGCTTCTTCCGCCGTTGGATGACGGCGACCGCCGCGTCCGTGGACCGCGAGGCGCAGCGGCTCACCGACCTTGACTCGCCCATCGGCGACGCCGACCACGGCACCAATATGCAGCGCGGCTTCACCGCCGTGGTGGCCACGCTGGAGAAGGAGGCGCCGGACACCCCCGGCGCCGTCCTCACGCTCGCCGGGCGCCGGCTGATCTCCACGGTCGGCGGCGCGTCGGGACCGTTGTACGGCACCTTGCTGCGCCGTACGGGCAAGGCGCTCGGGGACGCCGCCGAGGTCACCGAGGAACAGCTCGCGGACGCGCTGCACACGGGCGTCGACGCGGTGATGACGCTGGGCGGTGCCGCACCCGGCGACAAGACCATGATCGACGCGTTGGTTCCCGCGGTGGCCGCGCTCTCCGACTCCTTCGCCGCGGCGAAGGCGGCCGCCGAGGAGGGCGCCGTCGCGACAACGCCGTTGCAGGCCCGCAAGGGCCGGGCGAGCTATCTGGGCGAGCGCAGCATCGGGCACCAGGATCCCGGCGCCACGTCGTCGTCGCTGCTGATCGGGGCGCTCGTGGAGGCGTCCGGTGAGTGACATCGGGAACAACGCGCCCAGCGACGCCAAGGACGAACTCGTCGGCATCGTGCTCGTCTCGCACAGTGCCGCCGTCGCCGCCTCGGTGGCCGAGTTGGCGACAGGACTCGCGGGCGGCGGCACGACCGCTCCTGTCGCCCCGGCCGGCGGCACGGTGGACGGAGGCCTTGGCACCAGCGCGGAACTGATCTCCGCCGCGGCCGCCTCCGTGGACCGCGGCGCGGGGGTCGCCGTCCTCACCGACCTGGGCAGCGCGGTCCTCACCGTGAAGGCCCTCCTCGCGGAGGGCGACGAACTCCCCGACAACACCCGGCTGGTGGACGCGCCCTTCGTCGAGGGCGCGGTGGCCGCGGTCGTCACGGCCTCGGCGGGAGCCGACCTCGCGGCGGTCGAGGCGGCGGCCGTGGAGGCGTACACCTACCGGAAGGTGTGACACCAGAGCCGGCACCCCCGGGACCCAGTAGCCCAGCGGCCGCTGCGTCTCCTCAGGCGAGTCCTTCCGCCGCGACGACGAGGGCCGAGCGCATGGTCGCCATCAGTTCGGCCTGCGCCGTCGCGGCGTCCCCCGCCGCCTCGGGAGCACGCCAGGCATCGTGCTCGACCGCCGTACGCAGGGCCGCGTTGAGCATGGCGGCCTGGATCTCCGACCGCAGGTCGACGGCGGGAAGGCCGGCGCGGTCGGCGAGGGCGCGGGCGAAGACGGGCTCGGCCTCGTCGTGCGCCTGGAGCCAGACCGCGCGCAGACCCGGCTCGGTACGGGTCAGCCTCAACAGCGCCCGCACCTGGGGGAGCTGCGATCGCGCCATCGGCCGTTCGCCGGTCATGACCGCCCGTCCCAGGGCCTCGTCCAGAGGCCGGCCGGGGCGCCACGCGCGCAGAGCGGCGGCGATCGCGTCGATCCCGGCCGCGAACAGCGGGCTCACGCAGCTTTCCTTGCTCGGGAAGTAGCGCCACACGGTGCGCGCGGAGACCCCGACGGCCTGTCCGATCTGCTCTCCGGTGGTCGCAGCCACCCCTTGGGCGACGAACAGCTCCACGGCGGCACGGGCGATCTCGAGGCGGATCTCGGCCTTGCGCTCCTCGGTCAGCGGCGGCCGCCCCGTACGGCCGCTGCCCCGACCCGGGGGTTGGGCGATCGCGCCGTCCGGCACTGGTGCCTCCTCGATTCGGCGGGCGGCTGCCGCCCGGGACTGGCGTGAGTCTAACGATCTCGAAAAGGGTGCGAGACTTTATGTCATTCAGAGACATTAAGTCGTACCGTCTGCAGCGCAGCAGCTCGTTGCACCTCAAACGCATCTTTGGAGCACGTCATGACCACCACTGGACTGGCCGGCCGCAGCGTCATCGTCACCGGCGCGAGCTCGGGCATCGGGCGTGCCACCGCCCTCGCCTTCGCAGCGGAGGGGGCGCGGGTCGTCGTGGCCGACCTCAACGCCGAGGGCGCCCGCGCGGTCGTCAAGGAGATCGAGGCGGACGGTGGCACGGCCGTCGCCGTCACCGGCGACCTGAGCGAGCAGGCCGTCGTCGACCGCGTGGCCGCGACCGCGGTGGAGCGGTTCGGCGGAGTGGACGTGCTGGTGAACAACGCCGGGATCATGGACCGCATGTCGGCGGTGGCGGAGGTCGACGACGCGGAGTGGGAGCGGGTCATCCGGGTCAACCTCACCGCCCCCTTCCTGCTCACCCGGGCGGTGCTGCCGCACATGCTGGAAGCCGGAAAGGGAGCCATAGTGAACACCGCCTCCGAGGCGAGCCTGCGTGGTAGCGCCGCGGGGGCCGCGTACACCGCCTCGAAGCACGGCATCGCGGGCCTCACGAAGTCTCTCGCCGTGACCTACCGCCACCAGGGCATCCGCGCCAATGCCATCGCGCCGGGCGGCACGAAGACCGGCATCACCGTGGATGTCAAGGACGGCGCCCACGGGCCCGCGGTGCTCGCCTCGTACATGGGGAACGTCGGCCACCCGGCCGAGGCCGAGGAGCAGGCCGCCGCCATCGTGTTCCTCGCCTCGGACGCGGCGAGCAACATCAACGGCGTGATCCTGCCCGTCGACAACGGCTGGGCCGCTGTCTAGGGCCTGTCCGGCGGATCAGATCGGCGTGCCGGACCCCGCGTCTCCGGCATGATCCGCCGGACAGGCCCTAACCTCCGGACGGCATCAACGGCCCGATCCAGGCCGCTGGTTCCCCGACCCCGCGGCCGTTCGGCCGCCGCGAACGAACTGCCGGGCCAGTCGCTCGCCGAGCTTCACGGCGGCCGCGCGCTTCTCGATGGGCGACACCCGGGAGTTCTTGAAGGCGATGTAGGTGACCCCGGAAGGTGCCCCACCGCCGCGCGGGTCGGGGCGGATACCGAGCGCTTTGGCGGTGGCGTACGAGGCCTCGCCGATGATGTCGTACGGCCCGGCGTCTCCGACGACCGCGTACTGGACCCGGTTCCGGTGGATCACGGCGACCACCGAACCGCCGCGGATGCCGTGGTCACGGTGGTTCCAGATGCGGCTGGGGGTGGGCACGACGACGTACGGGAGGGTCTCGGCGCTCAGATACCGCCCGTCGGACTGCGTGTAGGCGGTGCTGTCGGAGAAGAAGGGGTCCGTCCGCCCGTTGCACAGGCGGCCCGGGCGGCCGTCGCAGTCGATGTCCATGTCGGCCTTCCAGTACACGGCGCCCCGCACCCCGCAGACGGGGACCTTGGCGCGGGTTCCGCCGTCGGTGCGGTAGCGCCCGTTCGAGACGGGAACGCAGTCGCGCACCTTCGCGAGGAGGTCGGCGGCGCGGACGTTTCTCTCAGCGGCGTGGGCGCTTCCCCCATACGCCGCCATCGCGGGACGACTTGGGTGGGCGGCAACGGGAGGCACGACGGAAGCGAGCAGGGTGGCGCCGGCCGCGGCCAGCGTCAGCAACTGGACACGCACGATGAGAGACCCCCGCCTGGGGTCATTGACGGTCATCCGCCCAAATTTGGCGGGTATCTGACGGTTCGTCCAATACCATGGGGCCGGACGGCGTACGGCGGCGTCGGCGGGCTCCGTGCAGCCGAGGGCCCGAGCCGCAGTCGGCCCGGGCCACTCGACCGCCTTCACCGGCGCGGGATCAGCGACGACAGCGGTCCGCGCCCGCGGGTGTGAAGTCCCCTGGGAAAAGGGCGAGTTCACACCGCGCCGGAGTTCAGCATACGTGCAGCCCCAGGACAGTCCGGCGAACGGTCACCGCCCCCTTGATGCGGTCGCGTCAACGATGTCTTATAGGTACAGACCAATCCTGTCGAGGGAAGGCAGACCCGTGCGACGCGTCTCCCTTGCGTTGATGTGCGGCTCGCTACTCGTCCTGACGTCCTGCGGAGGGGGCGCGCGCAACGACGACGGGGGCGGGCGGCTGCCCCCGGCCCCGCTGGGTGTCACCGCCGCGGCGGGCAGCGCGACCAGCGTGCACGTCATGTGGAACCGGACATCGGGGGATCCGGAGGTCGCCAGGTACGAGGTGTACCGCGGCGCCACCAGGGTCGAGAAGGTTCCCGGGGCGGAGCACATGGCCGACATCACCAGGCTGGCCCCGTCCACGACGTACGTCTTCACGGTCCGCGCCGTGGACGCCGACGGGAACCCCGGACCGTCCAGCAAGGAGGTGCGCGCCACCACACCGGCCGCGGTCGCCGCGGACCGCACGTCCCCGACCCGCCCAGGTCGGCCGCACGGCAGAGCGGCCGGGAGCCGGGCGGCCCAGTTGGAGTGGTCACCGTCGTCGGACGACCGAGGGGTGTCCTCGTACGAGATCTACCAGGGCGCCTCGAAGATCCACAGCGTGGGCGGCGGGCAGACGGCGACCGTGGTCACCGGGCTGCGCCCCGGCACGGACTACTCCTTCACCGTCAGGGCGCGGGACGCGGCGGACAACGTCTCCCCCGCGAGCGACGCGGTCCGGCTCGCCACCGCACCGGGTGCGGACGACGACCGGGGCACGGCGCCGACCGCCTTCCGCGCGAGCACCCACCGCGAGGACGGCGCGTACTTCCTCGACCTCTCCTGGCTCCCGCCGCGGACGGACGGAGTGATCACGGAGTACCGGATCCATCTGGACGGACACCCGGCGACCTCGCTCGTCTGGGGCGGCACACCGCCCCGCGGCCGTGCCACGTACAGCTTCTACGTCGGGCGGGAGGCCGGGGTCGCGCACCGCGTGCGGATCAGGGCCAAGCTGCCGGACGGCACGTGGGGCGGGTTGTCGGCGGAGCGGACGGCGACGACGGGCGCTCCGCGATAGCGGAAACATAGTCTTACCCGTATGGCCCATAGCGAATCCAATACCGCTGCTCCCCTCGATCTCTCCTTGCTGCGCACCTTCCTCGCCGTACATCGCGCGGGGTCGTTCACGGCGGCCGCGCGGCTGCTCGGCCTGTCCCAGCCGACGGTGACGACGCAGATGCGGTCGCTGGAGGAACAGTTGGGGCGTGAATTGTTCGAGCGGCAGCCGCGGGGGGTGGTGCCCACGTCAGTGGCGGACGACCTGGCCGCGCAGGTCTCGGCTCCGCTGGACGCGCTCGCGGTGATCGCGGACCGCGGCGGGTTCGGCGCCGACCAGGCGCCGGACCCGGTCCATGTGGCGGGCCCGGCCGAGCTGCTGTGCACGCGCGTGCTGCCCGCGCTGGCGCCGCTGGCCGCGCGGGGCGTACGCCTGAGGGTCAGCACCGGTCTGACCGACGAACTCCTGGACGGGCTGCGCGGCGCCCGCTTCGACCTGGTGATCGCCACGACCCGGCCGCGCGGTCGCACCCTGACGTCCGTGCCGTTGATGGACGAGGAGTTCGTGCTCGTCGCCTCGCCCCAATGGGCCGAGCGCATCGGACCCGACCGGGTGGCCGCCGAGGGACCCGCCGCGCTGCACGGGGCGCCCCTGGTGACGTACGCCGAGGATCTGCCCATCGCCCGGCGCTACTGGCGCCATGTGTTCGGGGTGCGGCTGACCGGGCAGGCCGCGATCACGGTGCCCGATCTGCGCGGCGTCCTCGCGGCGGTCGTCGCCGGCGCCGGGATCACCGTGCTCCCTCGCTATCTGTGCCTCGCCGAACTGGCCTCCGGAGCCCTGGTCCCCCTGTTGGTCCCCGAGGATCCGCCGATCAACACCGGGTATCTCACCCAGCGGCCCGGGGCCTCGGACAATCCGCATGTGGCGCTCGTCCGGGAGCGGCTGCTGCAAGCGGGCCGCACCTGGTGACGTACTCCTTCGCTGCTCCTTCGTCCGCCGGACGAAGGAATACGTCACCTGCCCGGTCCCCGTCCGCATGCGGGCCGGACCTGATGCACGTTGGCTCTCCCTGAGGCAGCACGGGCCTTTCCAATCCTCGGCGGCGCATGGGATGTACCGCCAACCGTGCCGCTGGAGGCCAGTCCTATGCGTACTACTCAGATCCTTCTCCGCTCCGGCCTGACCGTGGCCGCCGCCGCTGCGCTGCCGCTCACCCTGGCCGCCCCCTCAGCCGTCGCGCTGGGTTCGGGAATCTCCGTAAGCACCAGCGGGTCCACGGTTTCGGTCACCACCAGCGCCTGTCCGAGCAACGGCAGCAGTTTCGGTAACGCCTCGCTGCTCTCCAGCGGGCAGGTGAACTTCGCCCAGGGTCGCCAAGTGTCGTTGACCGGGACGAGCACCAGTCAGTCGGCGGCCTGGTCGGACGTCGGCGTCGGCACCTATACCGTCATCGTGGTCTGTCAGGACGGGACGACAGCGGGTACCCAGGCCATCATCGTGTCCGCCCCCTCGACCCCCAAAATCTCCGCGACGGCCTCGCCGACGCTCGGGGTGCTGGGCGGTCTCGGCGGCACCACCAGGGACTATGGCACCCTCACCCTCGTGGGCGGCGGAGCGTTGGTCGCCACGGGCGTCACGGCGGCGGGCTGGTTCCTGCGCCGCCGGGCCAAGTCCAACCGGCTCTGATCCGGGGTCCGTCGCACGGCGGCTGTCCGCCCGACTCCGGTCGTGGGGCGGCCGCGGGCGGGCACTTACCGGCGCTCGGGCTCGGGCACCTGCTCGAACTCCTCCAGCGCGTGCGTCAGCCACTGCGTCCAGAAGGTCTCCAGGTCGATTCCGGCGCGCAGTACGAGGTGCCGTAGGCGGTCCTGGGGAGTGTCCTTGCCGGGCGGGAAATCGCGCTGCTGGATTTCCTCGTACTCGGCGAGCTGTCGCTGGTGCAGGGTGAGATGGTGACGCAGATCCGCCTCGATGCCCGCGGTGCCGACGACCGCCGCGGCGCGCAGCCGCAGCAGCATCGTGTCGCGCAGCGGCTTCGGGGCCTGGGACGCGGCCGTCCAGCGGGCCAGTTCGTCACGGCCCGCGGGCAGCACCTCGTAGCTCTTCTTCTGCCCCCGGGCCGGCTGCTCGGACGGCAAGGCGCGGATGTATCCCTCGGCCTCGAGTTTTCCCAGCTCGCGATAGATCTGCTGATGCGTGGCCGACCAGAAGTAGCCGATCGACTTGTCGAACCGCCGGGTCAGCTCGAGGCCCGACGACGGCCTCTCGAGCAGGGCGGTGAGGATCGCGTGCGGGAGTGACATGGAGTCATCCTAGGGACGGCCGCACGGCGAACGGGCCGTGCGGTGGACGGACCCGTGCGGTGGACAGAGCCGTGCGGTGGTCCTACGGCGGACCGGCCGTCCGGCGCCTAGGACCTGTCCGGTCGATCACGGTGGAGGAAAGCAGCGGCGCCTGTCCGATGCCGGTGAGCGGGGTGTGGTGCGTGCAGCTGCAAGGCGGAGGAGGGCGGCGACGCGATGGGGGTCCCCCTGTTCGAGCGAAGCCGAGAACTTGGGGGAGTCGGCAACCGACGACAACGCCGCAGATGTGCGCCCGCCGCGGAGCGGCTGGTGTCACTGCCACCCCGCGTCTCCGCCGTGATCGACTGGACAGGTCCTAGAGGGCCGCCGCCAGCTCCGTGCCCTGCTTGATGGCGCGCTTGGCGTCCAGTTCGGCGGCCACGTCGGCACCGCCGATGAGGTGCACGCTGTGACCCGCGGCGGACAGCTCCTCGAACAGGTCGCGGCGCGGATCCTGCCCGGTGCAGAGGACGACGGTGTCGACCTCCAGGACCTGGCTGTGCCCGTCGACGGTGACATGGAGTCCGGCATCGTCGATCAGGTCGTACTGGACGCCCGGGACCATGGTGACGCCCCGGTGCTTGAGCTCGGCGCGGTGGATCCAGCCGGTGGTCTTGCCCAGGCCGGCGCC
This sequence comes from Streptomyces sp. SD15, assembly GCF_054462255.1. Lineage (NCBI taxonomy): Bacteria > Bacillati > Actinomycetota > Actinomycetes > Kitasatosporales > Streptomycetaceae > Streptomyces > Streptomyces sp. SD15. The sequence continues at coordinate 12,386 of NZ_JBTLMO010000053.1, forward strand.
GACCTTGGAGGTCTTGCGCTGGAGGAGGTGGACGGTGCGCGGCGGGGCGGGCCGCTCGGGCGCGGCGAGGCCGCCGGGCGCCCGGTAGTCCATGTCGACGCCCCAGTGCCGGAAGTACGTCGCCGGGTCCTCGCTCGCCTTGTCGCCGCCGTCGGTCAGGTACTCGGCGACGTCGAAGCCGATGCCGCCGGCGCCGAGGATCGCGACCCGGTCGCCGACGAAGGCGCCGTCGCGCAGCACGTCGAGGTAACCAACGACGCTCGGGTGGTCGACCCCGGGGATCTCGGGGGTGCGCGGGCGGACGCCCGTGGCGACCACGACCTCGTCGTACCCGCGGACGTCCTCGGCGGCGACGCGGGTGTTCAACCGCACGTCCACGCCGTGCAGTTCGAGCTGCGTACGGAAGTAGCGGATCGTCTCGTCGAACTCCTGCTTGCCGGGAACCCTGCGGGCCACGTTGAGCTGCCCGCCGATCTCGCTCGCGGCGTCGTAGAGCGTGACGTCGTGGCCGCGCTCGGCCGCGGAGACCGCGCAGGCGAGTCCGGCGGGGCCCGCGCCCACCACGGCGACCCGCTTGCGCAGCCGGGTCGGGGAGAGGACGAGTTCCGTCTCGTGGCAGGCGCGCGGGTTGACCAGGCAGGAGGTGATCTTGCCGCTGAAGGTGTGGTCGAGACAGGCCTGGTTGCAGCCGATGCAGGTGTTGATGGCCTCGGGGCGCCCGGCCGCCGCCTTGGCGACGAAGTCGGGATCGGCGAGCATCGGGCGGGCCAGCGACACCATGTCGGCGTGGCCTTCCGCCAGCAACTGCTCCGCGATTTCGGGGGTGTTGATGCGGTTGGTGGTCACGAGGGGGATCGAGACGGCGCCCATGACCTTCTTGGTCACCCAGGCGTACGCGCCGCGCGGCACGGAGGTCGCGATGGTGGGGATACGGGCCTCGTGCCAGCCGATGCCGGTGTTGATGATCGTCGCTCCAGCCGCCTCGACGGCCTGGGCGAGCGTGACGACCTCCTCCAAGGAGGAGCCGCCCGGCACCAGGTCCAGCATGGAGAGGCGGTAGATGATGATGAAGTCCTCACCGACGGCCTCACGGACACGCCGGACGATCTCGAGGGGGAAGCGCGTGCGGTTCTCGTACGAGCCGCCCCAGCGGTCCTCGCGTGTGTTGGTCTCGGCGGCGATGAACTCGTTGATCAGATAGCCCTCGGAGCCCATGATCTCGACGCCGTCGTACCCGGCCTGCCGTGCCAGCCGGGCGGCACGCGCGTAGTCGTCGATGGTCCGCTCGATCTCGGCGTCGGTGAGCGCGTGCGGCGGGAAGGGGCTGATCGGCGCCTGCAGGGCGCTCGGGGCGACCAGGTCCCGGTGGTAGGCGTACCGCCCGAAGTGCAGGATCTGCATCGCGATCCGGCCGCCCTCACGATGCACCGCGGCCGTGATCTCCGCGTGCTGCTCGGCCTCCGCCTCCGTGGTGAGTTTCGCGCCGCCCTCGTACGGCCGCCCCGCCTCGTTGGGCGCGATCCCGCCGGTGACGATGAGACCGACGCCGCCGCGGGCCCGGGTCGCGTAGAACTCCGCCATCCGCTCGAAGCCGCGCTCGGCCTCCTCCAGGCCCACGTGCATGGAGCCCATCAGCACGCGGTTGGGCAGGGTGGTAAAGCCCAGGTCGAGCGGGTTCAGCAGGTGCGGGTAACGGCTCATCGGGCCCTCCGTACGCGGTGTCGTGTGTCTGTTGTAGACGACGGACCCCGCTTTGTGCAACTAGTTGCACAAAGCGGGGTCGTCCGGTCCAGGGCGGGGTCGGTGTCGCGTACGGCCCGGCTCGCAGCCGTCGGCCCCGTCCGGTCGCGGGCCGGGGCGGCGTGACGAGAGGGGGCCGGGGTCGTGGCATGCCGGACGAGTGGACCCGAGCGCTCAGGCACTGGTGCCGATCACGACGTTGGCGTACAGCTCGTCGCAGACGGCCAGCCTGGCGGTCAGGCCGCTGCGGGCGAAGGCCTCGACTGCCAGGGGTGCCTGACGCTCGCTCGTCTCCACCAGGAGGCAGCCGCCCGGGGCCAGCCAGCGGGGCGCCTCGGCAGTGACCCGGCGCAGGATGTCGAGGCCGTCCGCGCCGCCGTCGAGCGCGACGAGCGGTTCGTGGTCGCGGGCTTCCGCGGGCAGCAGGTCGACCTCGTCCGTGGGGACGTACGGCACATTGGCGGCGAGCACGTCGACGCGGCCGCGCAGCGTCTCCGGCAGGGCCGCGAACAGGTCGCCCTCGTGTACGTGGCCACCGAAGGGCGCGACATTGCGGCGGGCGCAGCGCACCGCGGCCGGGTCGATGTCGGCGGCGTGCAGTTCGGGCCCGCCGAGGGAGGCGGCCAGCGCGGCGCCCACCGCGCCGGAACCGCAGCACAGGTCCACGACGAGGGATGCGCGCGGTGCTTGGGCCACGGCCAGGTCGACGAGGAACTCGGTGCGGCGGCGGGGCACGAAGACACCTTGCTCCACGGCGACGCGCAGACCGTGGAACCCGGCCCAGCCGAGGACGTGTTCGAGGGGCAGTCCCGAGACGCGCCGCTCCAGCATGGCGGTGACCTCGTCCGGGGTGCGGGCGGTGGAGAGGATCAACTCCGCCTCGTCCTCGGCGAAGACACAGCCCGCGGAGCGGAGCGCGGCGACAAGAAAATCAGCGGAAGAAAAAGGGGGCATGGAAGCCGAGAGCCTTTCGATGAGCCGAAGGGCGCTCTCGCGGTCACCTACAGGCGGTGAGCCGCATCGCCTCGAGGTGAGAGCACCCGACTTGACCTAGCGGTAATGGGTCCCACCTCCTCGGCAACTCCTCGGCTGGGGCGGTCCACAGCCGGGACGGCCACCTTACAGGAACGGCCGGACGCCGACCGGTACCTTCAGGTCAAGTTGTACTATGCAACCAGGGGATCGAAGGGAGGTCTCGTGACAGCAGCCGAAGGTTCCGATACGACCATGGTCACCACCGGAACATCAGCCGCAGAGGCGGCCGTCGAGACCATTCATCGCGAGATGACGGCGTTCGCCCGCCGGGCCAGGGCCTCGGCGGGGCGCATGCATCCGGAGCTGTCCCTGGTCTCGTACACCCTGCTGGGTCATCTGGAGGAGCGCGACGGCTGTCGTGCCACCGATCTGGCCTCGCACTACGCGCTGGACAAGTCCACGGTGAGCCGGCAGGTGGCGGCGCTGGAGCGGGCCGGGCTGATCGAGCGCCGACTCGCCCCCGAGGACCACCGGGTGCAAGTGCTGCATCTGACGGAGGCGGGCACCCGGATCCTCGCCCAGGTCACCGAGAGCCGCCGGATCGCGTTCCGCGAGCGGCTCACGGACTGGCCGGAGGAGGACCTGGAGCGGTTCGCCGGGTATCTGGTGCGGTACAACAGGGCATCCGAAGCACCCGTCGGGAAGACCTCCGCGCGCTGAGGAGATCCTCCGTCACCGGGCCCCGGCCGGCTGCCCGTTCGCGAGGTGTTCGGGCACCCGTGCCGCCAGGAAGCGGGTGGTGCGGCGCAGCTTGAAGCCGAGGGACTCGTAGAGCCGGATGGCGTTGGTGTTGTCCGCGGCGGTGTGAAGGAACGGGGTCTCGCCGCGCTCGCGTATGCCGTGCGCGACGGCCAGGATCAGCCGGGACGCGAGGCCCTGGCCACGGAAGTCCGGGTCGGTGCAGACCGCGCTGATCTCGGTCCAGCCCGGCGGGTGCAGTCGCTCCCCCGCCATGGCGATCAGCGCGCCGCCCCGGCGGATCCCGAGATAGGTGCCGAGCTCGACGGTGCGCGGCAGGAAGGGGCCGGGCCTGGTGCGCTCGACCAGGTCCAGCATCTCCGGTACGTCGGCCGGACCGAGCGGCACCGCCTCGGCGTCCGGTGCCGCGGCGAGCCCGTCGTCGACGAGCTGTACGCCCTCGAGGCTGAAGGTCACCTCCCAGCCGTCCGGTGTCCGACCGCCGAACCCGGCCAGCGCGGCCTCGCCGCCGGGGCCCACGAGGGCCGCGAGGTCCGCCCAGTCGTCGGCGTCCGGATCGTCGGGCAGGGCCAGCCACGGCGATACGTCGACGGGATAGCGCAGGACGCGGCCGCGCCGCTCGGCGAAGTGGGCGTGCGGGCCGGTCAGCGCGCCGAAGGCAGGGCTGTCCAGCGGGTGGGACGCGCTCGCCTCGCTCAGGCTCACCTCGCTCGTGCTCATGTGGACCTCGCTCATGCGGCGACCTCGATCACGATCTTGCCGCGCGCGTGGCCGTTCTCGACCGTGGCCAGCGCCTCGCCTGCCCGGTCGAGCGGGAAGGTCTGTGTGACGAAGGGCCGGAGGCTGCCGTCGGCCACGAGCCGCGCCACCTCGTCGAGGACGGCCGCGGTACGGGCCCGCTCGACCGGTACGCCGCCGAGTCGCGCGACCGTCTCCCGGTCCGCGCCGGTGATCAGCTTCGTACGGTCGGCCACCAGCGTCGCCGCGGCTTCCAGCACCTCGCCCCCGACGAGGTCGAAGACCGCGTCGACTCCGTCCGGCGCCGCCGCCCGCGTCCGCTCCGCGAGGTCGGGGCCCGACGGCACGTGCACGGCCCCGAGCGACTCGACGAAGTCCTTCTTGCCCTCGCTCGCGATCCCGACGACACGCAGCCCGAAGGCGCGCGCGATCTGCGTGGCCGCGACGCCCACGCCGCCGCCCGCACCGGTGATCAGTACCGTCGCTCCGGCGGGCAGACCGAGCTGGCGGATCCCGTCGTACGCGGTCGCCGCCGCCACGGGCAGCGCCGCCGCGTCCGTGAAGGAGAGCTCGGCGGGCTTGCGCGCCGTCACCGTCGTGGGCAGCAGGGCGTACTCGCTGTATCCGCCGGCCACCGGATTGCCGAAGACCTCGTCCCCCACGGTGAACCCGGTCACATCGGGGCCGACCTCCTCGACGACTCCCGCGACCTCGCTGCCGAAGACGGCCGGCAGCTCGCGCGCCTCGGCACCGGGACGGCGAAAGCCCGTCCGCAGCTTCCAGTCGACCGGGTTCACGCCCGCCGCGCGCACCGCGACGAGCACCTGGCCGGGCCCCGGACGCGGCCGGTCCCGCTCCACCAGGGCCTCGGTCTCCGGGCCGCCGTACCGCGTGAAGACGTACGCCTTGGGCATCTGTCCGCTCCCTCTCTCCTTCGGCGTCACCGCCAGTCGCCACCAGAGGCAAGGAAGATCGCGACACGGCTATTCCCGGGCCGCCGGAGAGTTCATACGTCCGCAATGATCAGCGCCCCACGCGGGGACGGAGCATCGTCGACCGCCACGTACGGTTGAATGCGTAAGCACCGTCTGGAGGCACCACCCGTCATGAACGTCACCCGAGGCTTCACCGGGCGCCCGCGCATCGACAACGCCGGACTGCCACCCGGCCAGTACGACGCGGGCGACGACTGGCCCGTCCTGTCCGCCGAGGTCACCCCCGACCTGGCGCCCGCCGACTGGACCTTCCGGATCGACGGTCTGGTGGCCGAGCCCCGCACCTGGGACTGGGAGCAGGCGCACGCGCTGCCCGCTTCGGCGTACGAGGGCGACATCCACTGTGTGACGAGCTGGTCGAAGTTCGGTGTGCGGTTCGGCGGCGTGTCCCTGGACGCGTTCCTCGATGTGGTGCACCCCGACGGGTCCGCCACCCACGCGGTCGCCTACTCGCACACCGGGTACACCACGAACCTCCCGCTCGCCGACCTCACCGGCGGTCGTGCCTGGATCGTCTGGGAGTACGACGGGAAGCCGCTCCCCGCGGAACACGGTGGCCCGGCACGGCTGATCGTGCCGCACCTGTACTTCTGGAAGAGCGCCAAGTGGATCGCGGGACTGCGCCTCCTCGACCACGACGAGCCGGGCTTCTGGGAGCAGAACGGCTACCACGCACGCGGCAACCCCTGGGAAGAGCAGCGCTACTCCGGTGACTGAGACGACGACCGAGACGACGACCAAGGCTTTCCTGCCGCCGACGCGCTTCGCCGTGCCGGGGCGGATCGCCGTGAGCAACCGGGCCGCCGCCACGTGGCAGACCGCCACACTCACCGAGATCCGCCGGGAGACGCCGCACGCCGCCACCTTCCGGTTCGCGGTGCCGGAGTGGACGGGTCACCTGCCCGGCCAGCACCTGATGCTGCGGCTGACCGCCGGAGACGGGTATGTGGCGCAACGTCACTACTCCATCGCGTCGCCGCCCGACGACGCCGGACACATCGAGCTGACCCTGGACCATGTCGAGGGCGGCGAGGTCTCCGGCTGGTTCCACACCGTGGCCCAGCCGGGTGACTCGGTCGAGGTGCGGGGGCCACTCAGCGGCTTCTTCGCCTGGCCCGGCGACCGGCCGGCGCTCCTCATCGGCGCCGGCTCCGGCGTCGTACCGCTGATGTCGATGCTGCGCCACCACCGCGCCCGCGGACTGGACGTACCCCTGCGCCTGCTCGTCTCCGCGCGCGGTCCCGAAGAACTCATCTACGCACGGGAGTACGGCGAGGAGACCACGCCCGTCTTCACGCGCAGCGCGCCGGAGGGTGTGGCCGTGGGCCGTATGACGGCCGCGCAGGTGGCGCCGCTCCTGGCCGAGGAGCCTTCCGGTGGGTGGGAGGCCTATGTGTGCGGCTCCAACGGGTTCGCGGAGCACGCGTCGCGGCTGCTGGTCGAGGCCGGGCAGCCGGTGGACCGGATCCGCATCGAGCGCTTCGGCTGACGCTGACGCCGACGCCGACGCCGTTGAGAGCGTCAACGCCGTTCGGGTGTACGACAGTTGAATGACGGCACGAGCCGTCGATACTCACGGTGATCGTGCGGGCAACCGGTCTCGCGGCGGGAATCGGTGGCGCGTCAGTATGCGTCGAGTGCCGCTGGGCGGGCATCGGTCAGGGTGGGCTCCTGTTCGCTGCAGGGAGTGGTTCACCGGTTCTGGCGGGGACTCGGGGGTTCCCGATGGACGCTCGCAGCCGCGGGCGGGGACTTCGGTGGCGAGGAGGTGGAGATGCGCACCCGGTTACCGGGCTGGCGCCGGCGCCGCAACGCGCTGCGCCGCCGCTCGGACGTCATCGAGGCGTGGACGGTGATGACGGTCGCCTTCCTGTTGTTCGTCGGTGCGCCCCTCGCCGGGGTGACCGTGGGATGGCGGGTGTACGACGGCGCGCAGACGCGGGCCGCGGCGCAGCGAGCCGAGCGGCATCAGGTGCGCGCCGTGATCGTCGCCGCGCCCGCGGCGGTACCACTGCAGGGCGGCCCACAGCCCCCGTACCGGGTGAAGGTGCGCTGGACCGAGCCTGGCAAGGGGGCCCGGATCGGAGAGGCCCGGGTTCCCGCGGGCAAGCGACGCGGCGAGCGCGCCGACATCTGGCTGGACTCCCACGGTCGGAGCGTCGGTCCACCGGTGAACCACACCGCGATCTGGCAACACACACTGACGACCGGTGTGTTCACCGTCGGCGGCTCCGCGGCCGCCGTCCTCGGCGCTCACTTCGCGGTACGGCGCGTCACCGCACGTCGGCGTCTGGCCGAATGGGAGCGGGACTGGGCGCGTACGGGACCGCAGTGGACGCGGCACACGGCATGACGGTCGGGTGGCGGACGAACCGCCGCGACCGGCCGCCGCACCCCGTCCTGGACCAAGCAGCCGCTGGCCTGCTCGCCGCCCACCACCGAACACCCTCTACGGTGTCAATATCGGCCGGCTGAGCAATCGACACGGAGAGGACGCCATGCCCACGCTGAACAGCCTGTGCGAGGAGCCCGACTTCTGCCTTCGCCTCGCCCTTGGGGGCACGACGGCCGACCGAGTGGTGGATTCCGTACGAGCCCTCTCCATGACCGCGTCCACGGGCAACCCGCCGGAAGACGTCAGGGACGCGCTGGTGGTGATCGGTGACTTCTGGGACTCCGGGCGGAAGTCAGTCCGTGAGGAGGTCGAGCCGTTGTTGCGCCAGCTGTCGCGACAGCGGGCCGCCGGCCTCGCCGTGGTGGTCCCGCGGCACGGGGCGGAGGCCGTTCCGGTGACCATTCGCAGCTCGGCCGCTCGTCTCGACGTACCGCTGCTGACCACGACGAAGACGCTGCGTGACTGGCATGAACTGATCCCGCGGCTGCGCGAGTTCCGCTTTCGGCAAGCCGAGTGGCACGCCGATCAGCTCACGGCCCTGCTGAACCGGCTTCCGGACCGTCTCTGGGAAGCGGACGCGGGCGCGATGCAGCGGATCGCGGACTGGCTGGCGTCGGCCGTGGACGCGGACGTACTGGTCAGTGATCCCTCGCGCGGTGTCCTGGCCGCGGCGCCGGGCACCCTCGCTCCGCCGCTCGTGCGGCAGGTCGCCCAACTCGTCCATCCGCACCGGGAGTCGGTCCCGCTGAGCGCGACCGGTTCGGCCGCGGTGCTGTCCGTGACCAGCCGCCGTCCGCTCGACGACGTGCGCACCGATCTCCTGCGGCACGCGGCCAAGGCACTGGGCCTGATCGACCAGGCCCAGTTGCAAGACCAAGTGGTGGAGTCCCGGCGTGAAGTGCAGTTGAGCGTACTGCAACTGCTGATGGTGGGTGAGGAGGTGGCCGCGCAGCGCGTCATGGCGGGGTTGGCCCCGGGGCTGTTGGCGACCGAGTCGGTGCATGTGTATGTGATCGACTGCGGGCGGGAGGACCGTGAAGTGGCGGCCCTGCAGGCCGAGAACGCACTGGCCGGACGCGCGCTGCTGGCACGGTGCCCGGCCTTCAACCACTTGATCGTGGTCGATCCGCTGCCGGCGGTCGCGGACGCTCCCGGAAGCGTCCGCGACGCGCTGGGAAAGATCGTGGCCGAAATCCCCCGGCATCACATGGGCGGCAGCCGGGTGCACGCGCTCAGCAGTGTGGCGGATGCCTACACGCAGGCGGCCAACGCCTTGGTGACGGCACGCCGGGCGCCCGGCAGGGTCGCGCTCGCCGAGGAGCGGACCGACTTTGTGGACGTGCTCCCGCCGGACACGGCACGACGCTGGGCGGGCACGCTGCTGCGCCCCGTGCTCACGCTGCCGGCCGGTCAGCGTGAACAGCTGGTACGGACACTGGAGTTGGGGCTGTGGGCGCAGCACACGGCCGTCAGCCGCCTCCTCGGCGTCCACCGCAACACGGTGACGCACCGCGTCAACAAGGGCTTCGATCTGCTCGGCCTCGACCGCGGCCAGGTCCTCAACCGGGTGGTCGTCTCGACGGCACTCCAGGTCGTCGTCAAGTACGGGCACGACGCGCGCTCGGCCGACCCGGCGGCCGACTTCACCGCGATGGTGTCCGCTCCGGAGGTCCGTGCCTGGGCCGACTCGTTCCTCCAGCCGCTGCGGACCGACCGCCGCGATCTGCTGCGCACGCTCCGCGTCTGGCTGGAGAACGACACCCACACCCAGCGCACGGCCGCCGCGCTGGACCTGGCGCCGGTGACGGTCCGCAGCCATCTCCGGGCCGCCACTCCCCTGATCCAGCGCGATCTGCTGGTGGGCCCGGACGAGACGGGCGTGCCCGGCGAACACGAGCAGGTGCTCAGCGGTGTACGCCCCTTGGCCTTCGCCCTGCACGCCAGCACCGGCCGCCCCTCCCTGCCGGTCGCCTGACGTCGGACTGTGCACCGGCGACACGGAACTCCGTCCCCCTTGTGCACCGGGAGCGGCCCACTCCGCGTCGCCGGCCCACCGGACCGGGAGACTGTGCACGTGTGACATGGCACGGACGAACAACGCTCCCTAGCGTGATGCCGGTCCACCCGACACCTACTCACGGGAGCGGAACGTGTTGAGCAGCAGAAGGGCGCACCACACCATGCACCACACCACCGCGGCGCCCGCACCGGGTCTGCGACTGGCCAACGTCGGCCGGTGGGCGGGACTGTCCGAGGACTGAACCTGGCGGCCGTCCGGCCGTACACGTACGGTGTGATCATCCGCACCCATGACGTCAAAGGTGGTCCTTCATGGCCCTGTTCGACCTCCCCCTCGACGAGCTCCGCGAGTATCGCAGTGCCTCCGCCGAACCCGAGGACTTCGACGCCTTCTGGGCCAAAACCCTCCAGGAGACCCGCGAGCACGACCTCGACGCCCGCTTCGAGCCCGTCGAGACGCAGCTCAAGACGGTCAAGGTGTACGACGTCACGTTCACGGGGTTCGGCGGGCACCCGGTCAAGGGCTGGCTCACCCTGCCGGCCTGGGCGAACGCGCCACTGCCCGCGGTCGTCGAGTTCGTCGGGTACGGCGGCGGGCGCGGCCTTCCGCACACGCATCTGCTGTGGGCCTCCGCGGGCTTCGCGCACTTCGTGATGGACACGCGCGGCCAGGGCAGCGCCTGGGGCGGTGGCGAGACGCCGGACCCGGTGGGCAGCGCGCCCGCGTTCCCCGGTTACATGACCCGTGGCATCGACGCGCCCGAGAACTACTACTACCGCCGTGTGTTCACGGACGGTGTGCGCGCCGTGGAGGCGGCCCGCTCGCATCCGCTGGTCGACCCGGCGCGCACCGCGGCCGTCGGCGGGAGCCAGGGCGGCGGCATCACCATCGCGGTGGGCGGCCTGGTCCCCGACCTGGCCGCGATCGCACCCGACGTGCCGTTCCTGTGCGACTTCCCGCGCGCGACGACGCTGACGGACCGCCACCCGTACCGGGAGATCGGCAGCTACCTGAAGACCCACCGCGGTCGCACGGCGGACGTCCTGCGCACGCTGTCCTACTTCGACGGGGTGCACTTCGCGGCGCGCGGCAGCGCACCGGCCCTCTTCTCGGTCGCCCTGGAGGACCAGACCTGCCCGCCCTCCACGATCTTCGCGGCCTTCAACGCGTGGGACCACGAGGACAAGAAGATAGAGGTCTACGACTTCAACGACCACGAGGGCGGCGGCCCCTACCAGGAGGCGGCCAAGCTGAACTGGCTGCCCGCACACCTCTGACAAAACCCAGGGCCTGTCCGATGGCCACGACTTCCTTCCAGCCCGACCAGTCGGTACGGTCGGGGCGTCCGGCGTCCGGGCGGGCGGCGACTGACAGCTGACGCATGATGGAGGTCCCATGCCTCACTCCGAGCCACACGTGCAGGGCCACTGCGACGCACGCTTCACGGCGGTGCGCGCCGCGTTCGAGGAGAACTTCCACGACCGGGGTGAGCTGGGCGCTGCCGTGGCGGTCACGCTCGACGGCGAGACCGTGGTGGATCTGTGGGGCGGCTGGGCCGACGCGGCGCGCACCCGCCGCTGGGAGCGCGAGACGCTGGTCAACGTGTGGTCGACGTCGAAGGGCCCGACATCGCTGTGCGCGCACATGCTGGCCGATCGCGGGCTGCTCGACTTCGACGCCCCGGTGGCCGTGTACTGGCCGGAGTTCGCGGCGGCCGGCAAGGAGTCCGTCCGCGTACGTCATCTGCTGTCGCACCGCGCGGGGCTGGCCGGGCTGCGCGAGCCGCACACGCTCGCCCAGCTCTTCGACTGGGAGTTGACGGTCGCGCGACTCGCGGCGCAGGAGCCCTGGTGGGAGCCGGGGACGCGGTCCGGCTATCACGCGCTCACGTTCGGCCATCTGGTCGGTGAGGTGGTGCGGCGCGTCTCGGGGCTGTTGCCGGGTGCGTTCCTGGAGCGGGAGGTGACCGGGCCGCTGGGAATCGACTTCACCATCGGGCTGCCGGAGAAGGAGGCCGACCGGGCGGCCGAGCTGGTGCGCTCGTCGGCCGCTCCGAGCAGTGAACAGGCGGCGGCCTTCGCCCGGTTGGCGCCCGCCGCCGTCGCCGCCCTCGCCAATCCGCCCGTCGGCGCCGCCGAGGCCAACTCGCCGGTGTGGCGGGCCGCCGAGATCCCTGCCGCCAACGGTCACGGCACCGCCCGCGCGGTCGCCGCGCTGTACGGGATCTTCGCCGGGCGCGGATCGTTCGGCTCCCGGCGGGTGCTGTCGCCGGAGGCGGCCGAGCGGGTGCGCGAGGGGCAGGGCGCCTGCCGCGATGTGGTGCTGGGGGCCGGGTTCGAGCACGAGACGGAGATCGGGCTCGGGCTGTGGCTGAGCGGCCCGGGTGGCTCGTACGGTCCCAACCCGAGGGCTGTCGGCCACGACGGCTTCGGCGGCTCCTGCGGTCTCGCCGACCCGGAGGCGGGCCTCGCCCTGGGATACGTCATGAACCGCATGGGGCCGCACATCGCCGACGACCCGCGGAAGATGGCCCTGGTGGACGCCCTGTACAGCGCTCTCTGACCTGTCCGGGCCGGGAATGCAGTCATGTGACAGATTCCAGGAACGCCGCACGCGTCCAGCTTCGAGATCCAGTCCTTCAACGCCGATCTCCTCGACTTCATCCGCGGCTGACCGCACGCGTCCGCGCGGTGCTCCTGATGAAGGCACGTCACAGACGGGAGTACGGGCGGTCCTTGACGCGATCGTGGATCCCGCGCAGCCACGGCTGACGGACATCCGGCAGCCGTGCCAGCGTGTGGAGGAACACTCTCAAGTCGGGCTGGAACAGCCCCCATGGACGCGGCGGCAGCGGATCGTCGCGGAAGACACCGTCGGGCATTCCGCCGGCCACGGGAACCGGCAGCCGTTCGCGGTGAAAGGCCAGATGCATCCACACATCGACGGCCAACGGCACGGCAACCGCGGTGCCCGACGGCTGCCATGCCTTCCCCGTCTGCGGATGCCGCGGAACCAGGGCGATGTCAGGGGCGGGGCCGGGCGCTGACAGGCCCGGTCCGGCCAGCGCCATCTTCTTGACCGGCGGCCCCGGCGGGAGCAGCGCGTCGAGCGCGCGGCCGAACGTGTCCGCGACGAGGCCGTCGGGGACGGCCACGGGTGCGTCCGCCGAGGCCGCCAGCAGGTGGGCCAGCGCCGCGCCGGCCGCCGCCTCCCACCGTGGGCTCCACGCCCCGGACGGCTCGACCGGCGGCGTTCCCTGCCCCTCCTGCGCCGACGTCTCCCAGTCGGCCGTCCGGCGAGCGGGGCCGTCGGCGAGGAGGCGGCGTACGGCGTGCGGGGCGAGCCACACGGCCTGCCAGAGGGAGCAGTCGTCGATACGGGTCGCCACCGCCTGCCCGCACTGCGCGCAGGCCAGGTTCGGGCCTTCGCTCCCGTCCAGCCCCATGCAGTAGCCGCCGCAGTGCTCGGGGATCAGGACGGTGCCGCGGGTGTCACCCGGCGCGACGACGATCGCTCCCGGTGCCCCGAAGGAGAGCGAGCGGACCGGCGCGAACACACCGCGGGCTTCCGCTCCGTCCACGCCGATCTCGCTCCACGGCCGCCATGGCGGCCCGAAAGGCTCCGGGTCGACGGCGTACGTCCCCGGTTCCATCAGCGCGGGGAGCAGTTGGTGTCCGTACTTGTGGTGGGCATGGTCGGGGAGCGCGGTCTGCGACACAGGGGCGGTCAGCACGGCGCCGCACCCCGCACACGCGAACACGGCATTGCTCACGCGGGCGCCGTCCCCCTCCCCCGCGTGGCCACGACCATCCGGCACCGCGGGCTGCCGTCCGGCCTGCGCCCGAACTCGGGCAGCGTGTGGAGCTCCACCTCGAACCCGGCCAGGGTCAGCTCCCGCTGTACGTCGCCGAGCCGGAACGCCCGGTAGTACATGACGAACGGCGGACGCCAGACGGCGTTGCGCACCCGCATCACCGCGTCGAATCCCAGCAGGGCCCAGTACCACGGCGAGGTGGGCCGCGGCGGGGCCATGACGGGGAACGCGAAGCGCCCGCCCGGCCGCAGCGCGGAGTGGACCTCGGCGAACAGACGCGGCAGCTCGCGCGGCAGGAAGTGTCCGAACGCGCCGAAGCTCACCACGAGGTCGAAGGCGGGCCGGAAGGGCAGGGCGCGGGCATCACCACGCACCCGTGCGACGCGCGGCGCGCCGGTGCGCGGTGCGGTGAGGTGCCCCTCCGCGAGCCCCGTCCGCTCCCGCCCCACAGCGAGCATCCCGGCGCTGATGTCGATCCCGGTGACGCTCTCCCGGCAGAGCTTCACCAGGACGTCCATGCCCGCCCCGGTGCCGCAGCACAGGTCGAGCCCGTGGTCGAACGGGCCCAGCGGTCCAAGTGCCCGGCCGACCGCGTCAAGAATCGAGTCCGGTGTCCGGAACGGTGTGTGGTCGAACTTCGGCGCCAGCAGGTCGTAGCCGTGCTCGACGGACGACAGAGCCTGAACGGCCAGTTCGCGGAGGGTGGGACCGTGCGGGGTGAACATCACGTTCAGTTTAGGGCAGCGCGTACCGCAGGCGCTGGCCCAAGGTCCTTTTCATGACTTCGTTGCCTGCCGCCCCCGCCTGGTTGGCCGACGCTGCCGAACTTCTTCGCCTTCCAGCCCGCTCTCGACTTCGGTTACGCGCGCGAGAATCCGGCCGAGCCCTGACACGGGCCGGTCGACTCCGAGGGCCCGCGCGCCGACCGGGCGGCCTTGCGTGCGATCAGGGGCCTCGCCCGTCTCCACGATCGCCAGCTTGCGGATGGCCCGGTAGTCGACCCCGTAGTAGCGCTTTTGCAGCGTGCCGCCGAGCAGTTCGGCGGCGATACGAGACCCGGGGGCCGGTGCTCTCCTGCTGACCCACACGCCAAAGCGCGCAGGTTCGCAGATTCTCGGACGGGATCTCGGGCGAACCCGTGCGTCACTCTGCCCATTGTGGTCGGCTGAGTTGCGGGTTCACGGTTTGTATGGCTGGCCGCTGGACTCACCGACCGGTTGGCAGTCACCGGGGAGGCCGGTGGTGGTGGCGTCGCACAAGTCCAGCAGTGTCTCGCACTGGGACGGCAGGTGCGTCGACTTGACACGCATGCCGACGGCCGTTTACCACCGTTGCGGTAAACGGTCCCGACGCGGAAGAGCAGGCCGAGGCCAACGGAGGAGCTGCTGATGAGGGAGATCTGCCCGGCGACTGCACTGCCGCCCGCACGGTGTACACCCAGGGTCTCTCTGCGCTCCGCTGCTCCGGCACGGTCCACGACTGACAGTGAAGGCATCGGCCGCGCTCTCGACGCGGCAGGCCAGTGTCTGTCATCGTCCCGTCCGGGACATATCGATGTCAGGGGGACGTATGCCTGTCCGTACCGCCCGTGTGATCATTCACAACAAGACCAGCTACTACAAGATGGTCAAGACGTTCGATCACCTGTGTCATGGTGAGTGGACGCCCGGCGGATGGCTGCCACCCAACACGATCGAGCCCAGCCGCTCCGGCGGTTTGCAGTCAGAGAGCGCTGGCATGGCGACCGGACCGAGGGCTACGTCAAGTACGACGTCTTCTTTGGAGTGCGTCGTCTCGGCATGGTGTACGTGTACTGGGACAACCCCTTCGTTGGCGTGACCCACCCGAGGTTCGCCACCCACCGGTCGGACGTGCTCCCCGACTGCGACTACGAGGGAGGTGGCGCAGACAGCAGCACGTTCAACGTCGACGGCGAACTCGATTTCTCCCTGGCCCCCGTCCGTTACGGGCACACCAACTCCGGCGGCGACGTGGCGACGCCCGGCTCCCTGGCTGCTGCGTTCACAGCTGGCCCCGTCGGCGGGATCGCCCTGATGTTTGGCCTGACGGGCATCGTCGCCGACCCGCTGTGGGAGTACGAGCTACGCGACGGCCGGTACGGGAAGTTGTCCGCGTCGCTGGCCGGGGCGCCATCGAAGTTCAGGTCGCACAATTTTCCCGATCACTACATCCGCCACCGCCATTCCCTCGGAGAGATAAGCCCGGCAGGGCAACCGACCGATGACTTCAAGTGCACCCTCGTCCACCGCGGACCCGACTTGGTCGCTCTGAAGTCGGTCAACTTCCCCGACCGGTACCTGCGCCACCAGAACTCCGAGATCAAGCTCCACGCATCCGGCGGGCCCGACGACACGCTGTGGCGGCAGGACAGCACCTTCCAGATGATCGCCGGTCTGGCCGACCCGGCCGGCATCTCCTTCCGCTCGACCAACTATCCCGACCGGTTCATCCGGCATCGCAACTTCAAGCTGTACATCGAGCCGGCTGACAGCTCGTTGGCACAATCAGACGCCACCTTCTACCGGCTGAACGTCTGACGCATCCCCACCCGCCGCCTCGCGCAAGCGGCGGGCGATCACCAGTGCGGACACGGCATTCGCTTCCCGGCAACGCCCTTGGAACGCTACGGTCTGTCGCATGACCGAGGGGGTGTGAGGGCATGGAAGCGGACCGGACCTTCTGTGGCTTCATCCCGCCCCACATCCTCAGACGCCTGGCCCTGCACGCGGAGCCGGCGCTCGCGTACCCGGCGCGCAGGACCCTGGAGCGCGACGCCTACGAGCGCACGCATCGTGATCTGACCAGCCTCCTCGGCGCCCCGGCCGTCCCCCCGCCTGCCGGGGCCGAGGCCGACCGGCCGTACCGGACCGTCTACGACGCTCGGCGCGGAATCCACCTGCCCGGCACCAAGGTCCGCGCGGAGAGCAGCGAGGACTTCGGCCAGGACGCGGCGGTGAACCGCGCCTATTCAGGGCTCGGTGCCGCCTTCGATCTCTTCTTCGAGGCTTACGGCCGCCGCTCCCTCGACGGCGACGGTCTCCCGCTCACGGCCACCGTCCATTACGACGAGGGGTACTGCAACGCCTTCTGGAACGGCGAGCAGATGGTGTTCGGCGACGGAGACGGGGAGTTCTTCCTCGACCTCACCAACTCCATCGACGCCATCGGCCACGAACTCACCCATGGCGTAACGCAGTACACCGCGCAGCTCGACTACTACGGCCAGGCTGGCGCCCTCAACGAGTCGATGTCGGACGTGTTCGGCTCGCTCGTCAAGCAGTACGCGCTCGGCCAGACGGCCGCCGAGGCCGACTGGCTCATGGGCGCGGGCATCCTCTCCCCGCGCGTGAACGGTGTGGCCCTGCGCTCGCTCAAGGCACCGGGCACGGCCTACGACGACGACGTCCTCGGCAAGGACCCGCAGCCCGCGACGATGGACGACTACGTCCGCACCGCGTACGACAACGGCGGCGTGCACATCAACTCCGGCATTCCCAACCACGCCTTCTACCTCTTCGCCACGGCCCTCGGCGGCCACGCCTGGGAGCGGGCCGGGCAGATCTGGTACGACGTCCTCACCGGCGGCGAGCTGCCGGGGATGGCCGGCTTCGGCGGCTTCGCCGCCCTCACTGTCCGGGCTGCGAGGGAGCGCTACGGTCAGGGCGAGGAGCTCCAGGTCCTGCTGAAGGCCTGGGACGACGTAGGCGTGTCCACAGAGGGCGGCGGGGGGAACTCGCGGCCGTCGGTGGGCAGACTCGCAGCTGCCCTTCCGCCCCCGCCACCACCCCAGTTGCATACCTCCCCCGGCCCCGACATCGGTGGCGACGACGACGAGTGGTGATCCGTGGGCGACATTGCCAAAGGCGTGCTCGCAGGAGCCTGGACGCTGCTGGTGGGATGGATTCTGCCGGCCGCCGTCAACTTGGCCGTCTTGTTCTTCGCGGTGGCCCCGAGCCTCCGGCACACCGCGCTGTTCGCGAGGCTCTGGCCCACGACCGGCGTCAACGCGACCCTGCTCCTGCTCGCCGGAGCCGTGCTGCTCGGGCTGATGCTCAACGCCCTGCAGAACCCCCTTTACCGGATTCTGGAGGGCTACCTGCTTTGGCCAGCCCGGGCCTACGACAACGCCTGCGGCCAGCGCCGCCAGGAGAAGTGGGACCTCCAGGACCGGCTGACCCTGCTGCGGTTGCAACGCCGGGCGCAGACCGGCGACTTGCTCCCGGCGGACCTTCGAGCCGACCTCGTACGCCTCTCCCAGCACCCTCGGATCGCCAAGGCCGCCCGCGCAGACCTCAGCCGCACGGCCGCCCAACGAGCCCTGCTGCGCGAGAAGCTGGCCCGCTACCCCGTCGACGACGCGCAGATCGCGCCCACCCGGCTCGGAAACGCCATCCGCCGGTTCGAGGAGTACGGCTACGACCGCTTCCGGCTCGACACCCAGATCCTGTGGAACGAGCTCACCGGCACCGCCCCGGAGCAACTGCGCCGCCAGGTCGATCTCGCCCGCGCGAGCGTCGACTTCTTCATCGCGCTCCTGGCCGGCCATGCGGCGGTGGCCGGTGCGGCGGTGGCCGCCCTCGTCTCGGCCGATGCCCGGCCCGCCACGCTCACCGCCACCGCTGTCGTGCTCGGCTGCCTAACCCCCGTGTGGTACCGCTGCGCCGTGTCCGCCACCGACGAATGGGCCGCGGCGGTCCGCGCCCTGGTCAACACGGGGCGCAAGCCCCTCGCCGAGAACCTCGGGCTGGTCCTGCCCGCGGATATCGCGGACGAGCGCAGGATGTGGACCCTCGTCGGCAAGCTGTCCCGCCTCCCGTACGACGACAAGGCCGCGGCTCTCAATCCGTACCGGAGTGCGCCGCAGTCCGGAAACCCGTAGTTCGCTGACACACGGTCCGGGGCCGTGCCGCGCCGGGCACTACCGTGGCCCGGGTGAGTGAATCGAGCGACGACGCCATCGTGTTCCGGGACGGACGCCGGCGGGACGGCGTGCTCTACAGCGTGTTGCGGGACGAGTTCCCCGGCTTTTGAGCCGTCGAGGGTGCTCTCGGTGGCGGGCGGCTTCCGGCCCGCGTCCTGGGATGTTCACCCACCGCGCGACTCCGATCGACTGACAGTCGGTGCAAGCGACCGGCGGAGCGCCACGACTTCCGAGACAGTGGGATGACCGACGGCCTGGAGTATCTGTCGGCAGCACTCGCGGAGGGCCTTACGAGCGAGACGAAGAGCACCACCCCACAGCATCCCGCTGGAAGGTGGCTGGCCAAAGGTGCAGGGTCAGGTGAAGTGCTGGGTGATCTGGTTCTTGTCGCCGATGGTGACGCCTCGGCTGTCGTTGACGGTGACCTGGTACTTGCCCGTCTTGGAGCCTTCCGGGTCGGTCAGTTCCAGGACGGCGGTCGCGGCCCGCAGAATTTCCGGATCATCGACGCTCTGGAGCAGTTCGCGCAGGCGGTCGGGCTCTTGCCGGGAATTCAGGGCGGCAGTGGCGTCGGGATCGTCGCGGAACCGCCGCAGCAGCAAGTTCTTCAGGCCGATGTAGGCATCGGTGACGGCTGCGGTGACACCGCCTGCGGCTCCTGCGGCGAGCGCGTTGAGGATCAGGGTGACCGGTTCGATGAGGGGCCTCCGCCAGAGTCGGCCGTGTCGTCGCGTCCATTGTCGCAGCACGATCCGCCTGAAAGCGTTCCTTTCTGAAAGTGGACAAAAGTCGGGGCATCATGGGGAGTTGGTCTGGATAATCGGGATCGTGAACCGGATCACTGACTCCCGTGGCGTGACGATCGGTGACAACAACACGATCTACCAGCACTTCCACGGCGAGGCCTACGCGCCGCTCGCGCACAAGCTGATCAGCTTCACCGACCTGATCTTCGACAAGACCACCGGCTTCGTCGGCCGTCGGTTCGCGCTCGACGCCGTCGACCGGTTCATGGCCGCACGACCGTCGGGCTACTTCGTCATCGAGGGCGAGCCGGGGGTCGGCAAGACCTCGTTGCTCGCGCACTTGGTCGCCGAGCGCGGATACCCGCACCACTTCGTGGTCGCGGCCCTCGGTGTGAACCGCGCCGAACAGTTCCTGGAAAACGTCAGCGCCCAACTCATCGCGGCGTTCCGTCTGAACCGGCCGTCGTTCCTGCCGGCGGAGGCGTCCCGGGACGGTGTGTTCCTCGCCGGCCTGCTGGCGGACGCCGCGCGCACCGGGCAGCGCCCAGTCGTGGTGACGGTGGACGCCCTGGACGAGGTGTCGGACATCGGGGACCCGCGGCAGAACCTGCTCTACCTGCCGCCCCGCCTGCCCGACGGCGTATTCGTCGTGGTGTCGACCCGGCCCCGCGACCACGCCGACCTGCGGTTGCACGTCGAGTCCCGGGAGTTCTTCCTCCTGGACGCCCGGTCGGCGGCCAACCTGGCGGACGTCACCGAGTATCTGGAGATCTTCGCGGCCCGTCCTGCGATGCGTGCCCTGCTCGCCGCGCAGGGGCTTCCTGCCGCGGCGTTCGTGGAGACCCTGCTCGGCAAGGCCGAGGGCAACTTCATGTATCTGCACCATGTCCTGCCCGCCATCGAGGACGGGCGGCTCGGCGCGAACGGTCTCGGTGACCTGCCTCAGGGACTGCAGGCCTACTACGAGAGTCATTGGCGTCTCATGCGCGGTGCGGACTCCGAGCTCTGGTTCGCCTACCGGCAGCCGGTGATCGTGCACCTGGCCGCGGCGCGCGAGCCGGTGAGCACCGCGCTGCTGGCGTCCTGGACGGGGCTGTCCACCGGTCGGGTCCTGGACGCGCTGCGCGTCTGGCGGGAGTTCGTGCACGTGGAGGCCGGCCGCTACCGCATCTACCACGCGAGCTTCCGTGACTTCCTCCAAGCGAAGGACGAGATCGGTGAGATCGACCTGGCGGACACCAACCGTCGCATCGCCGATGTCCTGATGCGCGGCCTGCTGTTCCCCGGGGATGGTACGCCGTGACAGATCAGGCCCATTCCGAGCAGGTCCATTACCTGCTGGAGCATCTCGCCGAGCACCTCTCCGCGGGCGGTGACGTCGCCCGCCTGCGGAAGCTGATCGCGCCGGACTGGCTGGACCGCAAGCGCGAGCATCTCGGCCTGGACGCCTACCAGTCGCTGGCCCGCGATGTCACGCTCGCTTTGACGCACTGGCCTGAGGACGTCGCGGACCTTCCAGCGTTCCTGCGCCTGTCCGTGCTGGCCGCCACGTTGAACGCGACAGTCACTGAGCTGCCGCCGGAGTCCCTGACGGCGCTCGCGCGGGACGGGCGGATGAGCCCGGCACTGGCGTCCGTCGCGATGATCACCACCCCGTACGAGCAGGCCCGGGCGTTGCAGGCGATCGCCCGGGGCCGGGTGGCCGCGGCGCCCGGGGAGGCCGCCGAGCTGTGGCGGCAGTCCGAGTCGCTGGCCGCGGCGCTCACCGATCACGCCCGGGCCGGGCGGCTGCTCGCGGCAGCCGCCCGCGGTCTCACCGAGTTGGGCACCACGGCCGACGACCTCGTGGGACAGGCCGGAACACGGCTGGCGGCCACCGCGACCGAGGGAGCGTCGTCCTGGCTGCTGGTCACCGAGGCGCACACCGACCTGGCTGCGGCTGATCCTGATCCGCGCTGGCACCTGACCGCGGCCCTGACGGCTCTTCACCACGTCGACCACGAACTCGACGACGACAACAACCCGCTGATCGAACCCCTGCGTGCGCTGGTTCGGTCGATGGCCGCCGCCGGGGACCGCTCCGGGCTCGACCGGATGATCGACCAGATCGCAAGTCGCCTGCCGGTCCTTTCCGGAGAGCGGGAGCACCGCCCGCGGTTCGCCAGATACGGACGTGCGCTGATCGCGCTGGCCGTGGTGGCGGTCGGCGCGGCCGAGGGCGGCGAACCAGAGCGGGCCCGCGCCGCCCTCGACAGGGCATCGGGGCTGGGCAGTGGACACCGCGGCATGGACCGGGTCCTGGACACCATGCTGCGCGATCAGGACTTCGACGATCCGACCACCTGGAACTCGGACCAGTTCTCCGTCGTCACCCGGGCCAAGGGCAGGATGTCGGGACCCCGGCTGCAAGCGGAGGAAGCCGCGATTCTCGCCTGGGCCAGCGCGCTCGTCCTGCCCGAGGACGGCGACCGCGCCGGGCGGCTCGTCGCCGCGGCGGACTGGCAGTTGTACTGGCTTTCCACCGAGGAACAGCGGCAACTCGCCCGCACGCGATTCGGCCCGACCCGGTTGGACGCACTGAACCAGGAGGAGCCGCTCGATCCGTCGATCATGCAGGACGAGCAGGAGCGCAACCTTCTCACCCAGTGCTACGCCGCCGCCCGGCTCGCGACCGCGCTCCACCACGTGGGAGACACCGATGCCGTGAACCGGCGGTTCACGGCCGCGATCACGCAGACCGCCCGGCTGGTCAAAGGCCACGGCGGGGTCGTCGAGGTGCTGCTGGACCTGGCCCTGGAGATGCGAGCCGGTCCGGAGGACACCTCACAGATGATCACCACACTCGTCGACACGGCACGGCTCGACTTTGCGCGGGCACTGGACACCGCCCTGGACGGCACGCTCGACTTCTCCGACCTCGTCCGCCGGGTCGCACCCGCCCGCGCGTCCGCCGGGGACAGCACCGGGCTGCGTCTGATCGCCGCCCGGGCCCCCGCTGGCCGCCAGTACGACTCTGCCAAGGCTCTGTTGGCCTACCAGTTGGCCAGGACCGGGGACACCGCGGCAGCCCAGGATCTTGCCGGGACCATCGGCCGCGACCGCGTCCGTGCTGTGGACGCCGTCTTCCGCGCCGCGGGCGGTGCCGCTCGGTACTGGACCGCGCTCGCCAACACCCGCGACCTGCGCCGCACGATGGGCTCGCCACGGGCCAGACGTCGCGCGCTACGCGAGGCACAGAAGTACCCCGAAAGGCTCCAGGGCTCCTTCAACGCCGCAGGGGCCGTCCAGACATGGACCGCACTCGCCGACACCCACCGCGTGACGGGCTCGCCACGGGCCGGGCGGCGCGCGCTGCGCCGCGCCCTGAAGACCACCGGAAGGCTCGACGGCTACCTCAACCCGCCCAAGCAGGTCATGCCGCTGTACGCGGCGATGATCCGGCCGACCGTGGGACTGGGACAAATGACGGTCCTGGACCGGATATTGCGCGCCATGTCAGCCCTCGGCGACCCCGAGCTGATGATCCTCGCGCTTGCGGACGCCGTCGGCGATCTGGCCGACCTCGAAGGCGCACCGCCCCTCGACCGTCGTCCGCTGAGCCTGCCGGACGAGGCGCGCATCCTGCTGTCCCGAGCGGCGCTCACCGCGCTCGACGCGTCCGAGGACAGGATCCACCACCTGTTCGTTGTGACGGGGATTCTGGAAGATCTCGGTGATGTCGCCGCCACCCTCCATGCGGCCGAGCTGCTGGAACGCGAGGAGAGCCCGGCGGCCCGGTTCCGCGGGTGCACCGCGTTGATCCGCATCGGCCCTCCGAGGGCTGTGGACACCGCGCTCGCACTGATCCGGTCACCGGATCTGGCGACTGAGACCTCCGAAGCCCTGAACGAGCTGCTGGCCGCCTGCGCCTGGGCCGCCCCCGGCCTCAGCCCCCTGCACGTCCAGGCACTTCGGGAGCTGGTCGAAGAGCGGCGACCGAACGCGGACAGCGTCGCTGTGCTGATCGAGCTCGGGCTGGCGCTGCCGCCCAGCGCCGTTGCCCAGGACGTCCTGGGGGATGCCGCCCGGCACGCCCACCGGCTGCGCGGGGAACGGCCGGAGCTGCTGGCGAGCCTCGCACGATCCGGCAACGACCCGGTCAGCCTGATCGCCCAGGGCGCTGTCGCCGCCGTAGGAGAAGGGGGTATCGCCCCATCGGACCGAGGCCCCAGCCCGATGACGTCCTACCTGATGGCCGCAGCCCCGGCGGCACGCGAACTCGACCCGGCTCTGCCCGAACACATCTGGGCACAGATCCACGACCTGCGCACGTTCAGGAGAGACCCCCAGCCCACCCCCGCCCGTCCACCCACCAGCGACATCGCTGACATCGCCGGGTACGTGGTGCACCGAATCCTGATCGCGGCGCTCTACTACCCAGTGAGCCTGGCATTGACCTGGCTCGCCGTCGGTCTGATGGCCCACCTCGGTGGCGGGGAGCGCGGCCCCGTCTGGACGACCGCGGGCGTTGCCCTCATCGCGACGGCCGCCCGACTGCGCCCGGACCGCAGCGCGCCAATGCCCCTTAACGCGCTTCCCTTTCTCGGGCGCCTCGGGATCTGGATCACCACGGGCGTCACCCTCATTCAGATCGAGACGGCCGCCCTGCTGCGCCCGGCCCGTTCATTCCGCGGCGCGCCGCCGCCCCGCAGAGCGGTCCCCCTCCTCGGGGCCCTCGTGTTCGGGTCGCTGGTGCTGGGAGGCTGGTGCCTGGCCAATGGCTTCGTCCGTTACTGGTTTCCCCACCTGTTCCACGGAAGCAGCCTCGCCGTCGCCATCCTCTTCGGGCTCATGACGGCAGCCGCGACCCTGAATGTCGCCTGGTTCGCCCGGCGCCTGTGGACCGGCGGCGATCTTCCGTACAAGCCGAACCAGTCACAGTGACGCCGAGCAGTCACGGCGTGTGCCGCCGACGAGGCTCTGTGGCACAGTTCGCCGAGCTCAGCGGGGAAGGTGCGCGGTCCGCTCCGGGTGGGCCGCCTTGATGTAGCGCATCGCGGTCGTGTCGTTGATACCGAACAGCCGGATCAGGCGAATGGGGTCTTCCGTCTCGAAGGCCTCGTGGAGGATGCGGTCCTGCCGCAGAGTCTGCATCGACAGTCCGGTTCCCTTGAAGACCTTGCCGATCGTGTCCCAGCTGACGGTTGGCCGGGCGTCAGCCGCGGTCCATCGGTTGATCAACAGGTGCGGGTTGCGTGTGGCTGGCCACCGTCGGTGTCGCTCCTTGGCCCATTCCGAAGCGAACTGATAGGTGAGCTCATCCAGGTAGATGACGTGCCGCCGGCCTGGCCGTCGCACCACGAGTCTTTCCCGGGGCAGGTCCAGGTCCGCAAGGAGAAGTCCGCGCAAGTCGGTGCCGTTGAGTGCGTGCACGCAGACCAGGACGATCACGAACCGTTCGAAGACGTTCCGCGCGTGCCCGAGCAGGCCGACCAGCTGGTCCGAGGGGATCGAGGGCGGCACGGTCTCGATGCCGGAGACGACCAGTCCTCGGGTGGGGTCGCGGAAGATCACGCGTTCCTGCCGGAGCGCCTTGAACTGCTGACTTGCGGCTTCACCCTCGAACGACGTCTGCCACGAACCCGTGCGTCCTCCACTAGCGATCTCCGTACAACCCGATGCCCAGGACGCCCGGTCGGGGCCGCCACGCGAACGCGTGGCGGCCGATCCGCGGCTCAGCCGATCGTCAGGACGATCGCGCCGGAGTACGTGCCGCCCGCCTCGATGGCCGTCGCCGTGCCGTCGACCGTCATGGTCACGGACTTGCCGCTCGGTGCCTTCACGGCCGCGTCGGCGGCGACGGTCAGCCTGGTCAGGTGCGAGGTGCCGGTCACCGTCCAGGCCGAGCCGCTGTTCAGCTGGACGATCACGCCGTTGTTCACCGCGGCCTGGACGGTGTTGGTGACCTGGCCCAGCTCGTAGAAGTTGGAGGAGTCGATCGTGCTGACGCCGTGCTGGGCCTTCGAGGCCGAGAGGACGCCCCGCACGGTCGACTCCTCGAAGGTGAGGACCATGTTCTTGCCGTTGCGCATGCCGTTGTGGAAGTCGCCCTTGAGTGCCTTCCCAGGGAAAAGTGCGCGGTCGCGCAGCGTGACCGACCAACCGTCGACACCATGGGGGAGACGGCTCGATCGGAGGCACCGGAGGTGCGCACGAGGGAGTGAATCAGCCCCGTACACAGGGCAATAGGCACCGCGCATACGCATACCGGAGCCCGATGGCTCGGATCACGCAGCCCGCTCCACAGTGGTCACACAGAGTGGCCACAGCTGGTGGTCGGGGCATGCGGAACGGCGGGGTGGACAGCCCGAGCCGCCCGTCCCCGCCGCTCGCGTCGGCGTGTCACGCCGGTGCGATCATCCCCGCCGACAGGTCGATGTCCGCCCCGCACAGGCCCGGCATCGCGAGCATCGCCACCAGAGTTTTGGCGACCTCGTCCTCCTCCACGAGCCGGCCCAGGGCGGCGCGCGAGGCGAAGTCCCGTTCGGCGGCCTCGACACTCGTGCCGGTGAGCTCGGCGGTCAGCCGGAAGTTGCGGTCCATGCGCGGGCCCCGGACCGGGCCGGGGGAAAGGGAGTTGACCGCGACGCCGTGCGGGCCGACCTCGCCCGCCAGGGTCCGGGTCAGACCGAGGAGCGCCATCTTGGATGCGGTGTACGGGGTCCGGTTCAGCAGCGGCCGTTTCCCGCTGACGGAGGCGATGTTGACGATGTCACCGCGCCGGGCCGCGATCATCGGCGGCAGGAAGGCCCGGCACATCAGGTACACCCCGCGGACGTTGGCGGCGAACACGTCGTCCCACTCGTCGGGCTCGATGTCCGTGAGAGGCCGTACCGGGCCGGCGACTCCGGCGTTGTTGACGAGCAACGACACGTCCTCGTCGGCGAGTTCGGCGGCCAGGGCGCGCACCGCCTCCGGGTCGGATACATCGCACACCGCCGTACGGGCCGCACCGCCCTCCTTCGTCACCCGCGCCGCGGCGTCCGCGAGGGCTCCGTGGTTCCGGCCGACGAGGATCACCCGGGCCCCGGCTTCCGCCAGGGCGAGCGCGAAGGCCCGCCCCAGGGGTCCGCCGCCGCCGGTGATCAGCGCCATGCGCCCGTGCAGGGTCATACGCCGTTCCACGGCAGCTCGTCGCCCGCGGCCTTCGCCGCCCGTACGTCACCGGAGCGGGCGTGCCCCTCGAACAGCTCGACGCGGGAGGCCCGCCCGCACAGCCGACCGAGCAGTGCCTGCGACGCGGTGTCGGTGACCTCCTGGTACGTGACCGTCTTGAGGTACTTCCCCACCCACAGGCCGCCCGTGTAGCGCGCGGCACCACGGGTGGGCAGCACGTGGTTGGTGCCGATGACCTTGTCGCCGAACGACACACAGGTGCCCTCGCCGAGGAACAGGGCTCCGTACTGGGTCATCTTCTCGAGCGCCCGCCGCGGCTCGGCGGTCAGCACCTCCACGTGTTCGAAGGCGAACTCGTCAGCGAGTGCGTACATCTCGTCGAGCGAGTCCACGACATGCACCTGGCCGTGGTCGCGCCAGGCGGGCCCGGCGAAGTCGCGGGTGGGCAGGCCCGGCAGGATGCGCTCGACCTCGGCGATCGTCTTCTCGGCGACCTCGCGTGAGGTGGTGATGAGGACGGCCGGGGAGTCGGGTCCGTGCTCGGCCTGGGAGAGCAGGTCGACGGCGCAGACGAAGGGGTCGGCGGCGGCGTCCGCGAGGACCAGGATCTCGGTGGGGCCCGCGAACAGGTCGATGCCGATCTCGCCGAACAGCTGCCGCTTGGCCTCGGCGACATACGCGTTGCCGGGCCCGGCGATCAGGTTCACGGGCCGCATGGTGTCGGTGCCGACGGCCATCGCGGCGACGGCCTGCACCCCGCCGAGCAGCCAGATCTCGTCCGCGCCCGCGAGGTGCGCGGCGGCGACGGTGGCCGCCGGTATCTCGCCGTGGATGGGCGGCGTACAGGCGACGACGCGCGGCACTCCCGCGACCTTCGCGGTGACGATGGTCATGTGCGCGGAGGCGGTCAGCGGATAGCGGCCGCCGGGGATGTACGCGCCGGCCGCCTGCACCGGGATGTGCTTCTGGCCGAGCCGCACGCCCGGCAGGGTCTCCACCTCGAACTCGCCCATGGAGTCGAGTTGGTGGCGGGCGAAGGAGCGCACCTGGTCCTGGACGAAGCGGATGTCGTCGATGACCTGCCGCGGAACCGAGGCGACGATCTTGTCGATCTCCTCCTCGGACAGCCGGAAGGAGTCGGGGCTCCACTTGTCGAACTTCTCGGAGTACGCCCGTACGGCGTCGTCGCCGCGCTCGCGGATGTCCGCGATGACACCCGTCACGGTTTCGCGCACCTGGTCGAGCGAGGCGGTGACCTCTGCCCGGGGAACGGCGTTCTTCAGGATCCTTGCCACAACTGCGGCCTTTCTGCGGGTGATCGGGGACTACACGGGGGGTGCGACGAACAGCACGTCCGGGTCGTTGAACTGCTCCTTGGCGACCGACTCGCTCATCGGGTCGGCGGTTCCCCACTGGTCCTGGGTGACCGGGTCGTCCACGTCGTGGCGGCCCGGGTGCCACACGTCCTCTTCCAGGACGGCGAGTTCGGTCGTGTACTCGACGGTGTTGCCGTGCGGGTCGTGGAAGTACGAGAAGGTGTTGTCGCCCGCGAGATGCCGGCCCGGCCCCCAGGTGAGCCGGGTCCCGGCACGCAGCGCCCGCCCGGTGCCGCGCATGTACTCCTCGACTCCGCGCATCTCGAACGAGGCGTGGTGCAGGGAGACATGGGGGCCGCGGGCGATGGCGAAGGAGTGGTGGAGCGGGCTGCACCGCAGGAAGTACATGAGGTCACCCATGTGCGTCGAGTACAGCGTGTCCGTGAGCCGGAAGCCGAGATGCTCGATGTAGAAGTCCCTGAGACCCTCCGGGTCCTGGGAGTTGACCACACAGTGCGAGAGCCGGACCGGGATCGCCTCGCGCTCCTCGATCCTGCGATGGGTGCGGGTCTCGACGTCCGCGGACACCTCCACTACACGGCCGTCCGGGTCGAAGAAGCGCAGGCCGTAGCCGCCCCCCGGGGTGTCCAACACCTTGGGCTCACCGATGAGTCGGATCCCGGCCCGGCCGAGTCGTACGGCCAACTCGTCCACGGCGGCCGGGGAGAGTGCGCCGAAGGCGACCAGGTCCATCCGCTTCCGCTCGTCCTTGCGGATACGGACGACGTACTGCTCGGGGCTGCCCTCGGCGGCGAAGAACGCGATGCCGCTGTCGTTCGCGACCTCGGTCAAACCCCAGGTGGTGCCGTAGAAGGCGCGCTGCGTCGCGAAGTCCGGTACCGCCAGGTCGACATGGCGCAGATGGGTGATGGGCTGGAAGGTGGTCACTGTCCGCTCCTGACGGTGTTGCGCTGGTGGCCGAGGCCGGTGATCTCCGACTCCATGACGTCCCCGGGCTGGAGGAAGACCCCCCAGTGCGCGCCGTTGCCCGCCGGGGAGCCGGTGAGCAGCAGGTCGCCGGGGCGCAGCGTGGTGGTGGAGGAGACGTAGGCGATGAGCCGGGGAATGTCGAAGATCATGTCCTTGGTGGACTCGTCCTGGCGTACGACTCCGTTGTGCCGCAGGGTGATCCGGACGTCCGAGGGATCGCCGACGAAGGCTGCCGGTACGAGGAAGGGCCCGGTCGGCAGGAAGGTGTCGGCGTTCTTGGCGGTGAACCAGTCGGTGCCGATCGCCTTCAGGTCGGGACGGTAGAGCCGGTCGCGGGTGGTGAGGTCGTTGCAGATGGTGTACGCGGCGACGTACTCCATCGCGTCCGCCTCGGGGATGTTCCTGCCCGGCCTGCCGATGACGAGGGCGAGTTCGAGCTCCCAGTCGTGCTGCTCGCCGTGCGCGGGCAGCACGATGTCGTCGTACGGGCCGCAGATCGCGCGCGGCGAGCCGAGGAAGACGTACGAGACCCCGCTGCGGATCCGCTCGTCCATCATCTTCTCGGCGTCCGTCCGCGCCTCCTCGGGTGTCGCGCCGTGCACGCTCTCCTTCTCCGCGGCCACCAGATCCACCACGTGCTTGCGGTAGTTGGCGCCGCTCTGCAGGATCTGGCCGGGCTCGATGGGGGCGAGGACGCGCAGGTCGGCGAGGGCGTGCCAGGCCGAGGACGCTTCCTGGGACAGGTCCAGCAGGCGCGGGAAGAGGGCGTCCCAGTCCTCGACCAGGGCACGCACGGACGGCGCCAGGTCGGACAGGTCGCGCACCCGCGGCCCGACGACCAGGCCCGGGAAGACGCCCTCGGACTCGAAGGTGCCCAGGGCGAACGGTCCGGAATGGAGGGGAAGTCGGTCGGGCACGGATGCTCTCCTCGTGAGGACGGGTGGCTTGCCATCGACGCTAGGCAGCCCCGGGGCGCGGCGGAAATGGCCATCCGCGATGCCTGCCATCACAGGGCCGGAAGCCCGGTGATCAGCGGCCCATCGTCGTACGGGATGGATGACGTGCCCGTTGCCGATGCCTCGATCCGTTGACCCTGCATCCACCGCCCGAGCAGGCTCGGAGCATCCACCACGCCGAGGAGCAGATGTGATCGTCGAGCATGCCGAGCTGACCGTCGAGACCGGTCGTGAGGGCGACTTCGAAGCCGCCTTCGAGAAGGCGCGCGAGGTGCTCGCCGAGGCCGACGGCTTCCGCTGGACCGAACTGCTGCGCTGCGAGGAACGGCCGGGAACGTTTCTGCTGCTGGTCGGCTGGGAGTCGGTCGAGGCCCACACGGTGGGGTTCCGCGAGTCGGAGCGCTTCCAGCGCTGGCGGGCCCTGGTCGGCCCGTTCTTCGCGCGGCCGCCGGCGGTCGAGCACTACCACGAACTCGGCGACCGCTTCCCCGGCTGACCGCACCACTCTTCTTTCTTCGTACGCTTCTACGTTCGCAAGGATCGCCCATGCCCGTACAAAAGGTGCTCGTCGTCGGTGGCGGCATCACCGGAAGCGTGCTGTCCCTCGCGCTCGCCCAGCGGGGCGCCGAGGTCGAGCTCGCCGAGATATCACCCCAGTGGTTCGGTGTGGGCCACGGCATCACCATCCAGGGCAACGCCCTGAAGGCGCTGCGCTCCGTGGGCGTGCTGGACCGGGTGCTCGCCCGGGCCGTCCCCTTCGACCTGATGCGGCTGCGCCGGGCCGACGGAGAGCTGATCGCCGAGCTGCCCACGCCGCACACCGGCGGCGCCGACCTGCCGTCGACGGCGGGCGCACTGCGCGCGGACCTCCAGGACGCGCTGTGCGACGCGGTGTACGCGCACGGAGTCCGCGTCCGTCTCGGACTGAGCGTCGAGAAGCTCGACGAGTCCTGCGACCACGTGGACGTCACGTTCACCGACGGTTCCACGGGGCGCTACGACCTGGTCGTGGGCGCGGACGGCATCCATTCCAAGGTGCGCTCGATGATCGGCATCAGCACGGTGCCCCGCCCGGTCGGTATGTCGATCTTCCGGGTGGTCGCGCCGCGCCCCGCCGAGATGGACTGCGCCGAGGTGTACTACGGCGGCCCCCGCTACAAGGCCGGGTACAGCCCTATCTCGCCCGATCAGTGCTACGCGTACCTCCTCGACGAGAACCTGGACGCCTCCCTGATCGGCCCGCGCGTTCCGCTGTCACTGCTGCGCGAGCGCGGCGCCGGATACGGCGGCACCTGGGGCGGGATCCTCGCCTCGTTGCCCGACGACACCGTGGTCGACTACCGGTGGATCGAGGCGATCCTGGTCGACGAGCCCTGGCACCGCGGTCGTACGGTGATCATCGGTGACGCGGCGCACGCCTGCCCCCCGCTGATCGCGCAGGGCGCGGCGATGTGCGCGGAGGACGCGGTGGTGCTCGCCGAGCTGGTCACCGGCGCGGAGCCGCTCGACCGGGCGCTCGACACGTTCATGGCGCGCCGGCTGCCCCGGGTGCGGATCGTGCTGGAGAACTCGCTGCGCCTCGCCGAGTGGGAGATCCACCCGGGAGCGCCCGGCGCCGACCCCGGCCGGATCATGTCGGAGACGCTCGACTACCTGACGGCGGCAGCGTGAACACGCCTGTCGTCGACTTCCACGGTCACCTCGCCGTCCCCGCCGCCGACGCCCTGTGCGCCCGGGCGCCCGGTCTCGCCGCCGAACTGGCCGCCGAACAGCGGGCCCACTCCCCCGTGTCACTGGCGGTCAACCGCGCCCAGTTGCTGAGACTGGCGCCCAAGTTGACGGAGGTCACGGCCCGGCTCGCGGACCTCGACGCGATGGGCGTCGACATCCAGGTGGTCGGCCCGATGCCGATGCACCACTACTGGGCCGACGCGGACCTCGCCGTACGCCTGGCCCGCACCGTCAACGAGGCCGTGGCCGCGCACTGCGCCATGGCGCCCGAGCGACTGTACGGACTGGGTACGGTTCCGCTCCAGCATCCCGACCTGGCGGTCGCGCTGCTGGACAGGGCGGTCACCGAGTACGGCCTGTACGGTGTCAGTGTGTCCACCACCGTGGACGGCCGGGAGTTGGCCGACCCCGCGCACGAGCCGGTGTGGCAGAAGGCCGAGGAGCTGGGCGCGGTCGTTTTCGTGCACCCGTGGGGCTGTTCCCTCGGGGAGCGGCTGGCCACCCACTATCTCGGCAACACGGTCGGCCAGCCCGTCGAGACGACGGTCGCGCTCTCGCATCTCGTCTTCACCGGCGTCCTGGACCGCTTCCCGCGCCTCAAGCTGGTCGCCGCGCACGGGGGCGGCTATCTGCCGACGTACATCGGCCGCTCCGACCACGCCTGGCGCACGCGCGAGGACGCGCGCGGCTGCGCCGAGCCGCCGAGCGCGTATCTGCGCCGGATGTGGTTCGACGCGCTCGTCTACACTCCGCGCGCCCTGCGCCATCTGGTCGAGGAGGTCGGCGCGGACCGGGTCGTCCTCGGCACCGACTTCCCCTTCGACATGGGCGTCGCCGATCCGGTGGCCCGCCTGGACGCCGCCGGGCTCACCCCGGCCGGCCGTGCCGCCGTCGCCGGGGGCAACGCCCTCGACCTGCTGCTGAAAGGACGCCTCCGATGCCCCCGATGAATCTCGGCCCCATCGAGGAAGAGCTCGCCAAGGCCCGTTCCGCCTACCGCAACTGGGGCCGCTGGGGCGAGGACGACGTGCTGGGCACGCTCAACCACATCGACGACGCCATCCGGGCGCACGCGGTGGGCCTCGTCCGCCGTGGCCGGTCCTTCTCCCTGGCCCAGGAGTTCAACGAGAACGGCCCGCAGCGCGGCTTCCGCGGCCGGATCAACCCCGTCCACTACATGAAGGACACCGGCTCGGACGCGGCCGCCGGGACGCAGGGTTTCCCGCACGGCTTCGGCGGCGCCGACGACCATGTCGTGATGCCGCTCCAGGCCTCCACGCAATGGGACGGCCTCGGCCACATCTACGACAACAAGCAGGCGTGGAACGGCCGTCCGTGCACCATCGTCAACGGCGACGGCGACTCGGTCACCGGTATCGAGCACATGAAGGACGCGTTCACCGGACGCGGTGTCCTGCTCGACGTGGGCCGGGCGGTCGGCGACGAACACGGCGAACTCCCGGACGGATTCCCGATCCTGGAGGAACACCTGCGCGCCACGATCGACGCGCAGGGCGCCACCTCGTCCGTACGGCGCGGCGACCTGGTGCTCGTCCGTACCGGACAGCTCGGCCGGGTGCGCCGGCTCGGCGCGTGGGGCGGTTACGCCGCCGGGGACGCGCCCGGGCTGTCCTTCACCACGCTCGGCTGGCTGCACCGGACGGAGATCGCCGCCATCGCCTCCGATACCTGGGGACTTGAGGTACGCCCGTACGAGTTCGCCGAGCCCGCCATGTCCCCGTTGCACCAGATCGCGATCCCCAACATGGGTCTTCCGCTGGGTGAGATGTGGGACCTGGAGGAGCTGGCAGAGGACTGCGCGGCGGACGGCGTCCACGAGTTCCTGCTGGTCGCGGCGCCCTTGCCGGTGACCGGCGCGGTGGGCGCCCCCGTCAACCCGATCGCGATCAAGTGAGTGAGCAGCGCATGCACGACAACCGGTTCTCCGGCACCCTCCACCTCCCCGGCGACGACGACTTCGAGGAGGCCTGCTTCGGGCGGGTCTTCAACGCCCGCCGTCCCTCGGACCGTTCACCCGTGGCGGTCCTGAAGGCGGTCTGTGAGCAGGACGTCGTCGAAGGGGTGCGGCTCGCGATCGAGCGCGGCTGGCAGGTCGCCGTGCGCTCCGGAGGGCACAGCTGGGCCGCCTGGTCGGTGCGCAACGAGGCGCTGCTGATCGACCTCGGGGGGTTCCACGAGCTGTCGTACGACGAGACGACCGGGATCGTGACGGCCACCACCAGTGTGCGGGGCGGCGACGAACTCAACCCGTATCTGGGCAAGTTCGGGCGGTTCTTCAACGGCGGGCACTGCCCCTCCGTGGGCATCGGCGGTTTCCTGCTCCAGGGCGGGCAGGGCTGGAACGCGCGCGGCTGGGGCTGGGCGGCCGAGAACATCGTCGCGATCGATGTCGTCACCGCCGAGGGCGAGCTGGTGCGCGCCGACGAGACGCACCACCGCGACCTGTTCTGGGCGGCACGGGGCGCCGGTCCGGGCTTCTTCGGGGTCGTCACCCGTTTCCACCTGCGCACCCGCCCGCTGCCGAAGCATCTGGCGCACACCGTGCACGCGTATCCGCTCGACCTCTTCGACGAGGTCATGACCTGGCTGCACGGCATGCACCACACGGTCTGCGACCTGGTGGAGATCGTCGCCCTGACACAGACCCCACCCGACCTCGACGGACCGGTGCTGCTGGTCACGGGCGTGTCGATGACCGACACGCCCGAGCAGGCCGCCGCGGCGCTGGCTCCGCTGCACGCCAACCCGTACGCGGACCGGGCGCTGTTCCGGGTGGAGGCGCAGCCGACGACACTGGCCGAGCAGATCCAGGGCCAGCGGGTCGCCAACCCCGAAGGCCACCGCTACCTGGTCGACAACGCCTGGCTGACCGGGCCCGCCCACGAGGTCGTCCCCGCGATCCGCAAGGCATTCACCGAACAGCCCACCCGGCAGACCTTCACGATCTGGTTCTCGATGGCGCCGCTGCGCGAACTCCCCGACATGGCCTTCTCGTTGCAGTCCGAGATCTACTGCGCGACGTATGTCATCCACGACGAGCCCGAGCGGGACGCCGAGCTGCGCGGCTGGCTCGACGAGGCGATGGCGGCGATGGAGCCGGTCACCGCGGGCCAGTACCTCGGGGACTCCGACTTCACGGTGCGACAGCTGAAGTTCATGGGCGACGCGCAGTGGAAGCGGCTCCAGGGGATTCGTGCCATGCGTGACCCCAAGGGCCTGTTCGCGGGCCATCTGAGCGCCGGCACCGTCACCAACACCAACCACTGGGAGCAGTGAGGCATGCGGTTCACGACATACGCGTACGAGGGCGTGGAGCGCGCCGGCGTCGTCCGGGACGGAATCATCCATCCGCTGCGGCCGGGCACCACCGTCCTCTCCCTCATCGAGCAGCAGTCACTGCACGACGCCGGCGCCGAAGCGCTCACCGCCGACAGCGACTTGACGGTTGATCAGGTGCGGCTGCTGCCCCCGCTGAAGCCCCCGTCAATCCGGGACTTCGTCGGCTTCGAGGCACACATCGAGGGCGTCGCCAAGTCCCTGGACGGTCTGGAGCAGGTGCCCGAGGAGTGGTACCGGGCGCCGAACTTCTACTTCACCAATCCGCACGCGGCGTACGGCGCGCACGACGACGTGCCCATTCCGGCGGGCTGCTCGGTCCTCGACTTCGAGCTGGAGGTGGGCGCGGTCATCGGCCGTTCGGGCCGGGACCTCACACCCGAGCAGGCCCGTGAGCACATCGTCGGCTACCTCGTCTTCAACGACTGGTCCGCACGTGATCTGCAGAAACCGGAGAAGAACCTCGGCCTCGGCTTCGCCAAGGGCAAGGACTTCGCCAACACCCTCGGCCCCTACCTGGTCACCGCGGACGAGGTGGCGGACCGGCGCGATCCGGACGGCTTCCTCGACCTGGAGATGACCGTCACCCTCAACGGCGAGCTGATCGGACGCGACACCCTCGCCAACGTCTCCTGGACCTTCGAGGAGATGACCGCGTACGCCGCCCGCGACGCCTGGGTGCGCCCCGGCGACATCCTCGGCTCGGGCACCTGCGGCTGGGGCGCGCTCGCCGAGTTCTGGGGCCGCGTCGGCGCACGCACGCCCCCGCCGCTCAAGCCCGGCGACGAGGTGACACTCACCGTGGAGCGCCTCGGCAGCCTCACCAACCGCGTCGTGCCCGGGCGCACCGACGTCTACCTGCCCCGTGCCCGCAAACGGGGGCGGACACCGCGCCCGTAGCACGTCCGGCTGTGCGGGGCCCGTGCGGGAGCTGTGGCCGCGCGGGCCCTTCGGCATGCCTATATTCGCTGGTCCGATGGCTGCCATCGGTTCTTCCTGAGAGTTTCCTTACGGGGCTTCCTCGACGGAGAACACGTCGTTACGCTCCCGTTTCACCGATGCTTCAACGACGTGGCCGGAAGGGGACACCCATGGGTCTCGGAGCGATCGATCTCAATCTTCTGGTGGCGCTGGAAGCACTTCTGGAGGAGAAGAACGTCACGCACGCCGGTGTCCGGCTCTCCACCAGCCAGTCCGCGATGAGCGGCTCACTGGCCCGGCTGCGGCGGCACTTCAACGACGAGCTGCTGGTGCGGGTGGGCCGCGAGTACGAGCTCACCCCGCTCGCGGAACGGCTGCTGCCGGTCGTTCAGGCCTCGCTGTACAAGGCCGAGGAGGCGATGTCGCTGACGCGGAGCTTCGACCCGCGGCGCAGCCGGCAACGCTTCTCCGTCGTGATGTCGGACTACGTGATGACCGTCTTCGTGGAGCCGCTGCTGCGGATCATCGCGCGCGAGGCGCCCGGCGTCCGCATCGACTTCCATCCGCTCGTGCACGGGCAGCCCGAGAGCGAGACACATCTGCGCTGCCACGACCTGATGGTGGTGCCGCTCGGCTACCGGCTGCCCGGGATCAGCGAGGCCGTGATGCACGACCGGTTCGTGTGCATCGCCGACCCCGACAATCCGCGTCTGGTCGACGGCCGGCTCACGCTGCGCGACCTGGCCGAACTCCCGCACGCCGCCTCGGCCTTCGGCAAGAGCCTCACACCGGCCGACCGCCAGCTGGAAACCCTCGGCATCGCGCCGAAGGTACAGGTCAGCGCGCCCGGCTTCAGTGTGCTGCCGTTCCTGGTGGGCGGCACCGACCTGGTGGCGCTGGTGCCGGAGCGGCTCGCCCGGCGGTACGAGGGCTTCGCCCGCTGTGTGACCGTGCCGGCGCCGTTCCCCGACGTACCCCTGGTGGAGGCCATGTACTGGCACCACAACCGGCACGCCGACCCGGCGCACCGATGGCTGCGCGAGACCGTGCGGAAGGTGGGCGCGTCGCTGGACGAACCCGCGCCCCTGGAGATCACCGGCGTGGATGCCACCCATGAGGAACGCGCGTTTCCGGAGCTGGCCCCGGCTTCCTAGCGTGGGGAGCGAACCCACGCCCCCATGGAGGAAGCCGTGAGCCGCACCCGCCTGACCGGTCGCACCGTCGTCATCACCGGAGCCGCGCAGGGCCAGGGGGCCGCCGAGGCGGCGGCCGCGGCCCGCGAGGGCGCCGCCGTCGTCGCGACGGACGTCCTCGACGAGCCGGGCGAGAAGCTGGCCGCGTCCCTGCGCGCCAACGGCCTGGACGTGCGCTTCCAGCACCTGGACGTGTCGTCCCCGGAGGGCTGGGCGAAGCTGGCGTCGTCGCTCTCCGAAGTGCACGGGCTCGTGAACAACGCCGGAATCCCCGTGCGCGCCCGCCTCGGCTCGGTCGAACTCTCCGACTGGAACCGGGCGTTCGCCGTGAACACCACCGGCCCGATGCTGGGTATCCAGGCCCTCTCCCCGCTCATGTCCTCCGGGGCCTCGATCGTGAACGTCGGCTCGGTCGCCGGCCTCACCGCCCACCACGCCGTCGCCTACACGGCGAGCAAGTGGGCGTTGCGGGGCCTGTCGAAGGTGGCCTCCCTGGAGCTGGCGCCCCGAGGCATCCGTACGAACGTCATCCACCCCGGCTACATCGAGACCCCCCTGATGGCCACCGCCGCCCCGGTGTTCGTCGAGGCACATCTGGCGATGACCCCGCAGGGCCGCGCGGGCACGGTCGACGAGGTGGCGCCGCTGGTCGTCTACCTCCTCTCCGACGAGGCGTCGTACGTCAACGGCGCGGAGATCACGGTCGACGGCGGTTACGCGGCGCACGGCGGGGTGAAGGCGATCACGAACGCGCTCGACGCGCCGTGACGACCCGCGCGGCGGTCACGGGAGTGGCTGCTCGGTCCAGATGATCTTGCCGTCGGGTGTGTAGCGGGTCCCCCAGCGCTCGGTGAGCTGGGCGACGAGGAAGAGGCCGCGGCCGCCCTCGTCCTCGCTCCTGGCGCGGCGCAGCCGGGGCGAGGTGCTGCTGCCGTCGGACACCTCGCAGATCAGCGCACGGTCGCGGAGCAGCCGCAGCTGGAGCGGGCCGGTCGCGTGCCGGATGGCGTTGGTGACCAGCTCGCTGGCGATCAGCTCGGTGGTGAAGGCGAGTTCGTCCAGGCCCCAGGCGGCCAGCTGACCGATGACCGCCGCTCGGGACCGGGAGACGACCGCCGGGTCACTGGGCAGGTCCCACTGCGCGACCCGTTCGGGTCCCAGCGTGTGCGTACGGGCCACGAGCAGGGCCACGTCGTCGCTCGGCCGGGTCGGCAGCAGTGCGTCGAGAACCGCCTCGCAGGTGTCCTCCGGTTCCCGGTCGGCGCAGGCCAGGACGGTGCGGAGCTTGTCCAGGCCGGAGTCGATGTCCCGGTGCCGGTCCTCGATCAGTCCGTCGGTGTAGAGGACCAGTTGGCTGCCCTCGGCCAGCTCCAGTTCGACGGTCTCGAAGGGCATCCCACCGAGGCCGAGCGGCGGCCCCGAGGGCAGATCGACGAAGTCCACCGTTCCGTCGGGTGCGACGACCGCGGGCAGGGGGTGCCCGGCCCGGGTGAGGGTGCAGTGTCGGGACACCGGGTCGTAGACGGCGTACAGGCAGGTGGCTCCGACGATTCCGGAGTCCGTCTGGGTGTTCTCCACCGCCCAGCCCTCGCCTCGGTCGAGCCGTCCGACCAGGTCGTCGAGGTGGGTCAGGAGGTCTTCGGGCGGCAGGTCCAGGGAGCAGAAGTTGTGCACGGCGGTGCGCAGTCGGCCCATGGTGGCGGCGGCGTGCAGACCGTGGCCCACCACGTCGCCGACGACCAGCGCCACCCGGGCGCCGGACAGCGGGATGACGTCGAACCAGTCGCCGCCCACGCCGGCCTGCGCGGGCAGATAGCGGTAGGCCACCTCGACGGCGTTCTGCTCGGACCGGCCCCGCGGCAGCAGGCTGCGCTGCAGGGCGAGGGCGGTGTCGTGCTCACGCGTGTAGCGCCGGGCGTTGTCGACGCAGATCGCCGCGCGCCCGGCCAGCTCCTGGGCCAGCGACAGGTCGTCGTCCTCGAAGGGGGCGGGCTTGCGGGAGCGGTAGAAGCTCACCACGCCGAGGGTCGTGCCTCGGGCCCGCAGGGGCACCGTGATCAGGGAATGGATACCGGCGGCGAGCACCCGTTCGAGCCGTGCCGGTTCCTGAGCGAGCCAGCCGCCGGCCTCGATCAGCACGGGTTCGAGCACGGACCGCGTGCTCTCCAGGCTGCGGGCCTGCGGCGTGGACGGCACGTACTGGACCAGATCGCCGACGCCGTACAGGTAGGAGCCCTCATGAACGGTGCCCAGCGCGACCCTGCGCAGCGGGGAGCCCGCGCCGAGCGGGCCCGGCTCGTCGCCGTGCAGCACCGGATCGGGCAGGTCGACGGCGGTGAAGTCGGCGAACCGGGGGACGCTCACCTCCGCCAGTTCCTCGGCGGTGCGGGTGACGTCCAGGGTGGTGCCGATCCGGACGCCGGCGTCGTGCAGCAGCTCCAGGCGCCTGCGGGCCAGCACGGCCAGTCGGCCGACACCGGGCTCGCCCACGAGCAGCAGCCAGTCGCGGGCGCCGGCCTCGCCGTCGCCCCCGTCGGTTCCGGCCGGCGCCGCCGGCTGCGGCCCGGTCGCGGTGGACGGTGGTACCGGCCTGGGCGGCATGGTCACGGCCGGTACGGCGACCGGCGCCGCTGCCACGGCCGGTACGACATGGTGCAGCCGGGGGCCGCCGAAGACACGGGCCTCGATGGCCACGCCGGTCTCGCCCGCCGCGCCGATGACCGGGCGACTCAACAGGGTGGCGATCCGACCGCCGGAAAGGAGAACTTCGTCGAACGTACGCCGCGGCGAGGCGAGAAGCTCCTCGGCCTTCTCCCGCAGCACGGCCAGGTCGATCCGGCCCAGGTCGCCGCCACTGTGGGCGTTCCCGCGGCCCGGCGCCGCGGACTCGGGCTGCCACGGCCATCCGCCCGTGTCGCGGTCGGCCCGCCGGTACGCGGCGAGCAGGGCCCGTTCCCGTTCCGTGGACTGCTCCAGCAACCGCGCCTCCACGGCATGGGCGGCCTCGCGGACCAACCGCAGCATCGCGGGGTCGCCGTCGTCGCGCAGGCAGGTCAGGTCGAGGACGGCTTCGATCCGGCCGCTGAGGGGGTGGCGGACGGGTGCACCGGCACAGGCGAACGGCTGCATGCAGTCGGCGAAGTGCTCACGGCCGACGATGTAGATCGGCCTGCGCTCGGCCAGGGCGGTACCGACGCCATTGGTGCCGGCGACGGGTTCGGAGGCGTCGAATCCGGGGGCGAACCGCACCTCGTCGAGGCGCTCGCGCAGCTGCCGGTCGCCGCCGAGCCGCCGGACCATGCGGCCCTGGGCGTCGCAGAGCGCGATCGTCATACCCACGTCGGCGAGTGAGGCGGTCAGGTCCTTCAGCACCGGGTCGGCCGCGAGCAGGAATTGGTCGTCCAGTGCCAGGTCCGGCGCATGCGGGATCAGCAGCCGGTGCGGCTCCAGCCCGGCGTACCGGCATCGCTTCCAGGAGTCGAGCACCGAGTCCCGGACATCGGCGTCGACCAGCGCACCGGAGAGGAAGCGCTCATGTGCATCGACGAGCCCGCCGATGTCGTCCCAGGCGACGGACAACGGGATCACTTCCCTCACCCGGAGACCGGCCCGGTCGCGCGCCGCCGGTCGGCTCGCCGACCGGCGGAGTCCTCCAGACGACTTCACCCTAGACCTTCCGTGACACACGTCACAACATCGGGCCCTCCGGGGCCAGGCGGCCGTCCGTCAGCCAGGCGAAGGCCCCCGGGCCAGATGTCCGGGGCGCCGGGCCGTTCGCGGGACGAACAGCCCGGCGCCCGGCGCGTAGCAGGCGAGCGCCCGCTCGACGTCCTGCTCCCGGGCCGCCTCGATCGCCTCCTCCAGGCTGTCGCACTCCAGGATGTCGAGGCCGGCGACGTACTCCTTCGTCTCCGCGAACGACCCGTCGGTCCGCAGCACCTCGCCGCTGCGCACCCGCACGGTGACAGCCTCGGCGGGGCGGTCGAGGCGGTGGCCGTGCAGACGGGTGCCCCGGTCTCCGAATACCTCGGCCCAGGGTTCGACGGGGGCCATGCCGGAGGCATCAGCGGTGTCGTCGCGGCAGACGAGCAGCATGTACTTCATCGGGTCTCTCCCGCCGCGTACGACATCCGGTACGCGAAAAGGCCGGGGTTTTTGGCCCCGGCCTCTCCGTCGCGAGGTACGCGCTACGCGGTCGCGGTCTGCGCGGCCGCCTCGTCCGTCGCGCAGACCGCCGACCGGGCGGTGTTCTTCCGTACCAGCAGCAGGGTGACCACCGCGCCGAGCAGCGAGGCGCAGCCGCAGATCACCACACCCAGGGCCATGCCGTGGCCGAGGGCGGTCTGGGCCGCCGCCCTGGCGCTGTCGCTGCCCGCGTTCACGACGGCGAGGGGACCGGCCGCGGCCTCCATGCCCGCGTCCGCTCCGCTGAGCTTGCCCACCAGCGCCGAGGACGCGGCGCTCATCGCGATGGTGCTGATCACGGCCGGGCCGAGACCCTGGCCGAACTCACGGACCAGGCTGGTGGCGCCGCTGGCCATACCCGTCATGTGGATCGGTACGGCGTTCACGGCCGCCGAGGTCAGCGAGGACACGACGCAGATGAAGCCGATGCCGAGCAGCAGCACCGGGCCGATGAAGGCGGCGAGGGAGGTCGTGGTGATGGGGAGCGCGGCGATCCAGAACTGTCCCGCGGCCATCGGCAGCAGACCGCCCATCAGGAGCCAGCGGGCGTCGACGCGGGTGAGCATCTTGCTCAGCACCGGTGCCAGCAGCAGCGGGATCAGCTGCAGGATCACAAAGGGCATACTCGCCCGCAGCGCACTCAGGTGCATCACGGCACCGAGGCGGATCGAGACGCAGTACGCGGTGCCGATGAAGCCGAACATGCCGGCCAGGGCAACGACGGCCGCCGCCGCGAACGACGGGATCTTCAGCAGGTCCAGGTTGAACATGGGCGAGGCGGAGCGGGTCTCCGCGACGATGAATCCGACGAGGGCCACCGCCGCCAGGGCCAGCGAGCCCACGATCGCCGCGCTGCTCCAGCCGCGTTCGCCACCCTCGATGATGCCCCAGAGCAGCGCGGTGAGGCCGACAGCGATGGTGATCTGGCCGGGCCAGTCCAGGCTGCGGCCCTCGGGAGCCTTGGAGTCGGTGACCAGCTTCCAGGACGTGACCGCGACCACCAGACCGAGGACGACCGGCGGCACGAACGCCCAGCGGAAGTCGGCGACCGTGGCGAGCACTCCGGAGGACAGCGGCCCCACGGCGGAGGCGAGGGAGATGCTGAGCGCCCAGATGGAGACCGCCTTGGCGCGGTCCTTCCCGTCGGGTGTGGCGGCCGCGATGACCGCGAGGGAGCTGGGGAAGAGCGCGGCGGCACCGATGCCCGCGAGGGCCTGGCCGGTCCACAACATGGTGATGTTCTGCGAGGTGGCGTTGAGGAGTTCACCGAGCGCCAGGACCAGTCCGCCGAGCACCAGCAGGCGCTTGCGGCCGAACAGGTCTCCCACCACACCGAAATTCAGCTCGAGAATCGCGGTGGGCAGAATGAAGGCGGAGGTCACCCAGGCCACCTGGGAACCCGATGCCCCGAAAGCGGCCTGAATTTCGCCGTTGATGGGCGAGGGGACGGTAATGCACAACTGCGCCGCGGCCACGGCGAGACAGCAGGCTATGAGTGTTCCGAGGTCCAGTCTTTTCAAGGATTTCGTAGAGATCGAATCCGTCATCGTGCGTGCCCTCACTCTGCGTTTTTCTCTATGAGTTCGATGAGATTTCCCTCGGGGTCGGTGACCCAGGCCATATGAACGCCGGGCTCGGGGGACGGCCCCGGCTTCATGGCCTCGCCCGCTCCGTGGGCCACCAGGGCCGCGTAGACGGGGTCGAGTTCGGGGGTGGTGACCGCGAAGTGCCCGTATCCCTCGGTGAGGGCGGCGGTCAGCGGGTCCGGCGCCCGCGGCCCGGGCTCGGACCCGGCCCGGGCGAGGAGTTCGATCCGCCAGCCGTGCGGATGCTCCAGGACCACGGCGCTCAGCCCGGGCCCGTCGAGGGTGAACGCGAAGACCTCCGTCAGCCCGAAGGCGTCCTTGTACCAGGCGGTGAGCGCGGGCAGATCGCGTACGTTGACGCCCACGTGGTCGAGTCGTGTGTTCACCGGCGCTCAGCCGGCCATCGCGCTGTCGCCGCCGTCGACCATGAGGTTGGCGCCGTTGACGAACGCGGCCTCGTCGGAGCACAGGAAGACCGCGGCGCGCGCGATGTCCTCGGGCTCGCCCACCCGGCCCACCGGGATACGTGCCTCCAACTGCGCCTTCGGCCCGTCGGGATCGTCGAGGAAGGGTGCGGTCGCGGACGTACGGGTCATGCCGGGGGCGATGGTGTTGACGCGGATGCGGTGCGGGGCGCCGGCCGCGCACAGGTGCTTGCTCATCGCCAGCACCCCGCCCTTGGCGGCGCCGTGCGGCACCATCGGCATGAAGGGTGCGCCCCGGACGGCGGCCACCGAGGCGACGTTGAGGACGGCTCCGCCGCCGCGGGCGATCAGATGCGGCCAGGCCGCCTGCGTACAGAAGTACGGGATGTCGAGCTCGTTCTTGATGGTGAAGTACCAGTCCTCGGCCGGCATGGTCTCGAACGGCCCGTTCCGCAGGGCGGAGGCGTTGTTGTAGAGGATGTCGAGCCCACCGAACGCCGCGATCCCCGCGTCGATCCACTCCCGGGCGCCCGCCTCGGTGGACAGGTCCACCGGAGCCAGGGACCGCATGACGCCGCCGGCCTTCTCGACGAGTTCGACCGTTTCGGCGGCGGCTTCGGAATCAATGTCGCTGCCGAATACGGTGGCGCCCTCCGCCGCGAATATCTGTGCCGCGGCCCGCCCTATTCCAGCACCCGTGCCGCTGATGAAAGCGATTTTCCCGGCCAGTCGACCCATGATTTCCGTACCCCTTGTCCCGTGCCGCCGGTGTGCGGTGGTGGAAGCGTAGGTACGGCGTTAGGCGAGAACAAGAAAAGGGTCAGCTCAGGGCCATCGCGGTGTCGTATGGCTGGTATGCGCCAAGTCAGCCGCGGGCGGCCCCCGGCCGTACCGGAAGCGCCCGCACGCTGTTGCCCACGAAGCTGGAGTGACGGGAGAGTTTCGCCTCGGGCACGGCGAGGTCGAGGTCGGGGAAGCGGGTGAACAGCCGCTCCAGGGCGATGGTCGACTCCATGCGCGCCAGCGGGGCGCCGAGGCAGTAATGGGCGCCGTGCCCGAGCGAGAGGTGTCGGGCGGCGTCGGGCCTGCCGGGCCGGGTGACGTCGAAGCGGTCGGCGTCCGGCCCGTGCACGGCCGGGTCGCGCCCTGCCGCCGAGTAACCGGCGAGCAGTCGCGGAGACGGTCGCCCTGTTGGATCAGCTCGCGAAGCGCCTGTCCCCCGAGATCCTCGGGGCGCCTGGGCTAGCGCCTCAGCAGGTCCTGGCAAGCCTTGGTTCGGTCAGCGGTGGGCCTTGCGCTTCATCTCTTCGCCGGCCTTGTCGTAGGTGATCCACTCGCCGGTCTTCTTGCCGAGGTTGTCTGTCCCCTCGTCCAGCAGGTTGGCCATGGGCACAGCATAGAAACGAGAGGACGTCCAGGTCGGCCCATGTGGCCGACCTGGACGTCCTGATCAGACCGTCAAGATCAGACGAGGTCGAACCGGTCCAGGTTCATGACCTTGTCCC
Organism: Streptomyces sp. SD15; assembly: GCF_054462255.1. NCBI lineage: Bacteria > Bacillati > Actinomycetota > Actinomycetes > Kitasatosporales > Streptomycetaceae > Streptomyces > Streptomyces sp. SD15. The sequence continues at coordinate 56,830 of NZ_JBTLMO010000053.1, forward strand.
ACGCCGCGACGAAGTCCTTCACGAACTTCTCCTTCGCGTCATCGCTCGCGTAGACCTCCGCGAGCGCACGCAGCTCGGAGTTCGAGCCGAAGACCAGGTCGGCACGGGTGCCGGTCCACTTGACCTCGCCCGAGGCGCCGCGGCCCTCGAAGGTGGTCTGGTCCTCGGAGGTCGACTTCCACGTCGTGCCCAGGTCGAGCAGGTTGACGAAGAAGTCGTTGGTCAGCGTGCCCGGGGTGTCGGTGAAGACGCCGTGCGACGAGCCGCCCTGGTTGGCGCCCAGGACACGCAGGCCGCCGACGAGGACGGTCAGCTCGGGGGCGCTCAGGGTGAGCAGGTTGGCGCGGTCGAGCAGCAGGTACTCGGCCGGCAGGCGGTTGCCCTTGCCCAGGTAGTTGCGGAAGCCGTCCGAGGTCGGCTCCAGCGCGGCGAAGGACTCCGCGTCGGTGTGCTCCTCGGTCGCGTCCACCCGGCCCGACGTGAAGGGGACCTCCACGTCGAAGCCGGCGTCCTTGGCGGCCTTCTCGACCGCGGCGGCACCGCCCAGGACGATCAGGTCGGCCAGGGAGACCTTCTTGGCACCGGAGTTGAACTCCGACCGGACGCCCTCCAGGACGCGCAGGACCTGGGCGAGCTCGTCGGGGTTGTTGACCTCCCAGCCGCGCTGCGGCTCCAGGCGGATGCGGGCACCGTTGGCACCGCCGCGCTTGTCGCTGCCGCGGAAGGTGGACGCCGAGGCCCACGCGGTGGAGACCAGCTGCGAGACCGTCAGGCCCGAGTCGAGCAGCTTGGCCTTCAGAGCCGCGACGTCGGCGGCGTCAATGGCCTCGCCCTCGGCGGCCGGCAGCGGGTCCTGCCACAGCAGGGTCTCCGCCGGGATCTCCGGGCCGAGGTACAGGGACTTCGGGCCCAGGTCACGGTGGGTCAGCTTGTACCAGGCGCGGGCGAAGGCGTCCGCGAACTCGGCCGGGTTCTCGTGGAAGCGGCGCGAGATCTCACCGTAGATCGGGTCGAAGCGCAGCGAGAGGTCGGTGGTGAGCATCGTGGGCAGACGCTTCTTCGACGGGTCGTGGGCGTCGGGGATGATCGCCTCGGCGTCCTTGGCGACCCACTGGTTGGCGCCGGCGGGGGACTGGGTCAGCTCCCACTCGTAGCCGAAGAGGATGTCGAAGAAGTCGTTGCTCCACTGGGTGGGCTTGGTGGTCCAGGTGACCTCGAGACCGGAGGTGATGGCGTCGCCGCCCTTGCCGGTGCCGTAGGTGGACTTCCAGCCCAGGCCCTGCTCCTCCATGGTGGCGGCCTCGGGGTCGTTGCCGACGCTCTCCGCCGGGCCGGCGCCGTGGGTCTTGCCGAAGGTGTGGCCACCGGCGATGAGGGCGACGGTCTCCTCGTCGTTCATCGCCATGCGGCGGAACGTCTCACGGATGTCGCGGGCCGCGGCCAGCGGGTCCGGGTTGCCGTTGGGGCCCTCGGGGTTGACGTAGATCAGGCCCATCTGGACGGCGCCGAGCGGGTTCTCCAGCTCGCGGTCGCCGGTGTAGCGCTGGTCGTCGAGCCAGGTGGTCTCGGGACCCCAGTAGACGTCCTCGTCGGCCTCCCAGACGTCGGCGCGTCCGCCGCCGAAGCCGAAGGTCTCGAAGCCCATCTGCTCCAGGGCGACATTGCCGGTGAGGATCATGAGGTCGGCCCAGGAGATGGACTGGCCGTACTTCTTCTTGACCGGCCACAGCAGACGGCGGGCCTTGTCGAGGTTGCCGTTGTCCGGCCAGCTGTTCAGCGGTGCGAAGCGCTGCTGCCCGCGGCCGCCACCGCCGCGGCCGTCGCTGATGCGGTAGGTGCCCGCGCTGTGCCAGGCCATACGGATCATCAGCGGGCCGTAGTTGCCGAAGTCGGCGGGCCACCAGTCCTGCGAGGTCGTCAGTACCTCGGCGATGTCCTGTTTGACGGCCGCGAGGTCAAGGTTCTTGAAGGCCTCGGCGTAGTCGAACTGCTCGCCGAGCGGGTTCGCCACGGCGGGGTCCTTGGCGAGGATCTTCAGGTTGAGCCGCTCGGGCCACCACTGGCGGTTTCCGCCGCCCTGAGTCGGGTGCGAGGCGCGCCCGTGCGCGACGGGGCAGCCACCCGCGCCCTCCGTTTTCGCGTCTGTGACGATTGCATCGGGGTTCTCAGACATGGCAATCCTTCTGGATTTGGTGGATCACGGTGCTCAGGCACTGCGTGCGGTGGGAGGGCCTCACACACGGCTTGAGGGGAGGGGAGGTATGGCCTACGCGATCGCGCACCCCGGAGACGATCGCCTCGACACCGAGGTGGTCACCTTCTCGGCGGTGGGTCCCGTCACGTCTCTGCCTCATGCCGTACTGGAGTCTTCCTGTCCCTTGGCTATCGCCGGAACTGATCCTACGATGGACAGAGTCCAAGTCAAGAAGCGCGCCATACCCACACTCAATCGGAACTCGGACATCCGCTGGTAAACTTCATGCACCCCGCCGAACCCGAATAGGTGAACCGATATGAGTGACCTGCTGGAGCGACTGCGAGGGCGTGGCTGGCGGATGACCTCCCAGCGGCGTGTCGTTGCGGAGGTCCTCGACGGCGACCACGTGCATCTCACGGCCGACGAGGTGCACGCCCGCGCGGCGCAGCGGCTGCCCGAGATCTCCCGGGCGACCGTCTACAACACCCTGGGCGAGCTGGTCTCCCTCGGTGAGGTCATAGAGGTCTCCACCGAAGGCCGCGCCAAGCGCTACGACCCCAACGCACACCACCCGCACCAGCACCTGGTGTGCTCCAGCTGCGGCACCATCCGCGACGTCCACCCGACCGGCAACCCGCTGGCCGACCTCCCGCCGGAGGAGCGGTTCGGCTTCACGGTGTCCGAGGTCGAGGTCACGTACCGCGGACTGTGCCGCTCCTGCGCCTAGGTCCTGTCGTCAAGTTCCCGTCGTCCGCCCGAAGGGCGGGCCTCGCGCCCGCCGCGGAGCGGCTGTTGTCTGCCGTAGGTGCGTGCTCTCGGCGTGCCGGGCACAGGTCCTCGTACTGGTTGTACGTGGGTCTGTGCCCGGTGCGGCGAGTGGGGGTCCCCCTGCTCGAAGAGCTTGGGGGAGCGTGCATGGCGTCGCGAGGCAGACGGGAATGTGACGACAGGTCCTAGGTGTATTGACCCGCAGGGTTGTTGACGCGGCTGATCGGGGGCTGGCCTTCGAGTGCGGTGTGGCAGCGATGGT
>NZ_JBTLMO010000054.1:0-58007 GCF_054462255.1 Streptomyces sp. SD15
TCGGCAACCGACGACAACGCCGCAGATCGGCGTGCCGGACCCCGCGTCTCCGGCATGATCCGCCGGACAGGCCCTAGCGAACAGGCCCTGGCCGTACGGGACGAGGCGCGGGCACTGCCGACCGTCGCACGGGAGCCCGAACCGGAGGCCGGCCCCGCTGGGCTCTTGGCGCTCAGCGCCCGGCATCGGCCGCGCCGCGGCCTCTTTCTTCGCCGCTCCGCGGCGGTTTCCCACCCACCCGCCCCTTATGACCACCCCGCGCTCCCCGAACCGGCCGCTCCGCGGCCCCCGCCTGCGGCTGGGCATTCAGTCAGCGGCGCCCTGAAATGCATTATGCCAACGCCCTGTTATTTCCCTCACCACCCCGAGACTCCGAAATTCAAAGCGTCGTTGCCTAATATTGGCCCGGACACGACATACGAGGGGAGCGGTGAGCGTGCGAGGGGACTTCAAGGAACCTGCGAGACCCCGCCCCGACCTCGTCATCGGCCGGGAGGAGCTCTTCGCGGGGGCGCGCGAGCAGTTCTCCGGCGGAGGCAGTGTGCTGCTGCACGGCCCGGCGGGAATAGGAAAGTCGACCTTCCTGCGGGCATTGGCCGCGGAATGCGCCGAATCGGCACGGACCGTGTTGCGGTGCTCGACCACTGAGTCCGAATCCCATCTGCCCTTCCTCGCCCTGGCCGACCTGCTCGGCCTGGTGGTGGACGAGGTTTCCGACCGGCTGCCCGCCCCGCAGCGCACCGCCCTGGAATCCGCACTCACCGGCCGCGGCGAATCGACCCTGCAACGAGACGGTCTCGCGCTGCGGCTCGCGGTGCTGTCCGTGTTCCGGGCGCTGGCCGCGCAGGGCCCGGTCCTGATCGTCGCCGACGACCTGCAGTGGCTCGACCCGGCCAGCGCCGAACTGCTCGGCTTCGCCGCCCGCCGGTTCGGCGAAATGCCCGTGACGATGCTGTGCGCCGTACGCACCGACACGGAACCACAGGATCAGCAGCACGACCGCTATCTACGCGCGTCCCCACCGGACACCCTGGCCGTGCGGCTCAACCCGCTGTCCCGGGCGCAGGTCGCCGAACTCCTCCGTCGCCGCGGCTACACCGGGCTGCCCCGCTCGACCGTGCGGGACATCCACCGCACCAGCGGCGGCAACCCGTTCTTCGCGCTGGAGTTGGGCCGCGCACTCGCCGAGAGTCCGACCGCGCCGAGCCCCGGCGAACCGCTGCCCGTGCCGACCTCGCTGCGGGCACTCGTCCTCAGCCGCCTGGAGGCGCTGTCCGCCGAGGCCCGCCACACCCTGCTCGTCACGAGCGCGGGCGCCCGCCCCACGCTCGCGCTGCTGCACGCCGCGGGGCGCGAGAACGCCGAAGCGGAGACGGCGCAGGCCGCCTCGCTCGGGCTGCTGGCGACGGAGCGCGAGACACCGGGCATCCGGTTCGCGCACCCCCTCATCTCGGCCGCCCTGTACGCGGAGGCGAGTCCCCAGGAGCGGCGCGCGGCCCACGCGGCGCTGTCCACCGCGGCCTCCGACCCCATCGAGCGGGCCCGCCACCTCGCCCTGGCCACGACCGGTACGGACCCGCAGGTGGCAGCACGGCTCGGCGAGGCCGCCGCCGCGGCCCGCGATCGCGGCGCGCTGTCGGTCGCGGCGGGGCTCGGGTTGCTGGCCGCCCGGCACACTCCGGCCGGCACCGTGCCGAGCCCGCAGGAGCGCGAACTGCAAGCGGCCGAGGACGCGATGACGGCCGGCGAGACGGACATCGCGCGGGACATCGCGCGTCAGGTGCTGGCCCGGGCCACCGTGCCCGCGGACCGCGTACGGGCCTGGATGATCGTGATCGACGCCGCGGGTCACTCCATGGCCGAGATCGACGCCGTCTTCCCACAGGCGCTCGCGGACGCGGGCGACGACCCTCGGCTGCTCGCCCTCGTCCGCTACCAACTGGCGTGGCGGGCGCTCCTCGTGGAGGGCGAGATGGCCAAGGCCCGCGAGGAGGGCGCCCGCGCGGCGCAACTCGCGGCCCGGGCCGGGGACCGGCCCACCGAACTCCTCGCGCTGGGCTTCCAGGCACAGATGGAGACCCTGATGGGGCACCCGGGCGCCCCGGGAACCATCCAGCGGGCGATGCGCGAACCGCAGGATCCCCGGGTGGCCTGCGATCACAACGGCGCCGGTGCCGCCCGTTTCCGCTGGCTGATCATGAGCGATCAGCTCGCCGAGGCGCGCACGACCATCACCGCGCTGCTGCGTGAGGTGCGGCGGCGCGGGATGGTCGAGAGCGAGGTGCACTTCCTGCGCGGCCTCGCCGAGACCGAGCTGCGCTCCGGACACTGCGGGCGGGCGCTCGATCTGGCCCGCGAGAGCCTGCGGCTCGCCCGCGACACCGGGATCGGCGAGGCCGCCACCGCCATGTTCACCTCGCTCGCCGAGGCCGCGGGCGGCGACGTCGACCGGGCGCTGGCGCTGGCCCGGGAGGCCGTGGACCGCGCCGAGGAGGACGGCGACCTGGTCTATCTCTCGCGTGCCCTGGGCGCCCTGGGGCACGCTCAGCTGGTGGCCGGGGACCCGGCGGCGGTGGTGCGGTCGTTGCGACGGGTACGGGAGTTGGAGGACGGGCTCGGGGTCACCGACCCCGCCCGCGGCCGCTGGCACGGTGACCTCGCCGAGGCGCTGGTGCGGATCGGTGAACCGGTCGAGGCGCAGGACGTCATCGACGCCACGCGGGTGCGGGCGCTGCGGCTGGGCCGTGAGAGTGTGCTCGCCGTGCTCGATCGGGCCGAGGCGTTGGTACGGGCCTCGCGGGGCGAACAGGGTGCGGCCGTACGTCAGCTGACCACGGCTCAGGATCGGCTCGGCAAGCTGGGCTACGGCCTCGAGGAGGCCCGTGCCGCGTATGCCCTCGCCGGGCTGCGCACCCACCGGCCGGGGCCGACCTCGTACGACGAGGCGACGCGGTTGTTCCGTCGCTGCCGGGCGCTGCCGTGGCTGCGTCAGGTGGAGTCGGTGGCCACGGCCGGTCCGGCCGCGCCTGCCGTGGCCTCCGCGGCCCTCGACACCCTCGCCGCGACGGAGCGTCAGGTCGCGGCGCTCGTCATGGAGGGCGCCACGAATCGTGAGATCGCCGCGCGGCTGTTCATCAGCGTGAAGACGGTGGAGGCGACGCTGACGCGGGTGTATCGGAAGCTGGGGATTCGGTCGCGGGTGGACATTGTGCGGTTGGCGGCGGGGGGACGGAGCGGGTGAATTTGTTGCCGGTGCCTGTTGGCGGTGCCGGTGTCTTTGGGGTACCGGTGTGGGTTTTTCGCCCCCGCCGCCCCTACCCGTCCCATCCCCCGGGGCTCCGCCCCGTACCCCGCCAGGGGCGCTGCGCCCCCTGGCCCCCCGCCGGGGGAGCTTCCCCTCAGACCCCCGCCGGGGGAGCTCCCCCTCAGACCCCCGCCGGGTGGGAGCTCCCCCTCGGACCCCACCCGCGGGGGCTCCGCCCCCGCATCCCCGCTCGCCCGAAGGGCTCGTCCTCAAACGCCGGACGGGCTAAAGATTGCCGCCCGGCGCTGCAAACCTTCGAGCCCCGGCTAAGACCTTCAAGTCCCCGGCCAACCATCGAAACCTATGCGGGAGCCCACAAACCGTCGGACCACCCATCAAACCCCGGCCTGAACCCTCAGGCCTCCGACCAACCGTCAAACCCCGAACGAAAACGAAACGGAACCCTCAAACCCCCGACCAACCATCCAACGCCCGGGCGCAACCTTCAAACCCCGACCAACCGTCAAACCCCAGACGGAACGGAACCCTCAAGCCCCCGGCCAACCCGGGCGGAACCTTCAACCCTCGGGCCCGAACCCTCAGGCCCGCGGCTGGGCCTTCACGTGCCGGTCGGGCATACCCAGCCCGTCCGGCGTTTGAGGACGAAGCCGTTTCGGCCGAAGCGGGGGTCTGGGGGCGGCAGCCCCCAGGACGGACGGGACCAAGCGGACGCGACCGCGCGTTAAACTCCGGGCCGCGCGGCCAAGGGTTTTCCCTCCCCCAACGCGCCTAGGGAGTTCCCCCCTTGGAAGCGGAGCGCCCCCGCTTCTAGCGTGAGCGTCGTGCCGCTCGCTCGGGCACACGGCGTCAGCCCAAAGACACCGTGCCTCACCCCCCACACCCGTGCGTCCCCCCACCGGCAATTTTCTGAGGAGATCCATGTTCGGGCTCAACCGCGCCAAGAAGACCGCCGCTCTTTGTGTGGCGACCGCTGCCGCCGCCGCGACCGCTCTCCTGGGCGCACCCGGCGCCGTCGCCGCCCCCCAGCCGATCGTCGGCGGCACGACGACCACGACCACCGCGTACCCGTTCATGATGCAGATCACGGACGCCTCGCAGAACCAGTTCTGCGGCGGCACGCTCGTCTCGGCGACGAAGGTCGTCACCGCCGCCCACTGCATGGTCGGCGAGACCACGAGCAGCGTCAGAGTCGTCGGCGGCCGTACCTACCTCAACGGCACGAACGGCACCGTCAGCGGCGTCAGCAAGATCTGGATCAACCCCGATTACACGGACGCCACCAACGGCGACGACGTGGCCGTACTGACCCTGTCGACGTCGATGTCGTACACCCCGGCGCCGTACGTCTCGGCCTCGCAGACGGGCGTGTACGCGACCGGGGCCACCGCCCGTGTCCTCGGCTGGGGTACCACCTCCGCGAACGGCAGCTCCTCCAACCAGCTGCGCACCGCGACCGTCCCGATCGTGTCCAACTCCAGCTGCGCGAGCTCCTACGGCTCCGACTTCATCGCCTCCGACATGGTCTGCGCCGGATACACCTCCGGCGGCGTCGACACCTGCCAGGGCGACAGCGGCGGCCCGCTGCTCATCGGCGGCGTCCTGGCCGGCATCACCTCCTGGGGCGAGGGCTGCGCCGAGGCCGGCTACCCCGGCGTCTACACCCGTCTGACCACCTTCTCGAATCTGGTGACCACGCAGATCAACTCGTAGTCACCGACAGACTCCTGAGTGTCCCTCAGGTAAGAGCCAGGGGGCGTTGCGGGCCTCCACGAGCGGCCCGCAACGCCCCCTGTCCATCCCTCTGCTTGTCGGCGGTCAGCTTCCCCGCAGTGCCCAACTGTCCGCCGGCACCTCGTCACACGGCCCCTGTCGGCCGGCCAAGAAGCAGCCCGGGCGGACTCACTTGGTGACGGTCCCGAACCGGATGTCGTACGACGATGAGCCCGCCATCACCTGCAGCATCCGCTCGGCCTCCCGCACCACCTCGTCCCGCTGGGCCTTCGTGAACCTGCCGAACGGCTCGATGGTGAGGACGTCCTCCTCCTGCCGCCATACGCCCGCCAGGAAGCCGTCGACGAGCAGCGTGCAGTACGCCTGGTTGCCCGCCCAGGTGCGCCCCTTGAAGTCGGCGGGAACGACCCGGGAGCGGTCGGCGTGCGAGAGGAGCAGGTTGTCGAACTCGGGCAGGAAACGCGGCGGGGCCGGGGTGTCCGCGTCGGGGCGGGGCGCGTCCGGCAGGTCGAAGAGCTCGACGCCGCTCTCGTCACGGAACGTGACCAGTCGCGGCCGCAGCCGTTCGAAGGCGTCACGCAGCCGCGTCAGACCCGCCCAGGTCTGCATGTCCTTGACGGATGCGGGCCCGAACGCGGCGAGATACCGCAGCACGGTCGCGTCCGGAGCGGGCGCGGGTTCGGCAGGGCGGCCCAGCCAGTGCTCGGCGGTGGTGAGCGCGACCTGGCCGCTGCGGCCCCACAGTCCGCGCGGGGTGACCTGGACCAGCGGCAGCCGGCAGCGGGCGGCGACCGAGAGCGCGAACGGGTCCGCGTCCGGCCACTCCAGGAGCAGTTCCTCCCGCAACTGCCTCATGGTGCGCGGCTCGGCCTCCACCAGCTCCCGGCTGATCGCGGCGAGCCGGTCCAGGTCGACACCCGCGAGCCCCTTGCGGAAGGTGCCCAGCTCCCGGTCGCGCGCGGCCTGGACGAGCGGGCGCAGGGTGAGCGCGTCGTCGGCGGTGTGGGTGTGGATGGTGGAGCGCAGGGTGACGATGCGTACGACGGCACGGTCCTCCATGGCCGCCGACAGTTCCTCGGGCCGGAACCCTTCCAGCCGGGCGGCGAGAGCGTAGTACGGCGGCTTCACGTTCTGCGCCTGAAGGCCGACGAGGTGCTGGACGGCGTCGGTGACGGTGCGGGCGGAGCGGCGCAGGAGGAGCTGTCGCTCGAGGGTGGCGCGGTTGAGGGCACGGGTGCCGAGCACGGGTGCCGGCGGGGTGGCCTTGGCACGGCGGCCCTGGGCGCTGCGCCCCTTCGGGGAGCTCGCGCTCATGCCGCCCTCGCTCATGCCGTTCGTCGTCGTGCCGTTCGTCCTCGTCATGCCGCGCACGCTAACGCGACTTGCGGACACCTTCTGTCCGCAAGTCCAGGAAACCTCTGCCTGGTGCCGGTCGGTACGACGCCCGCTCCGGCACCCACACCACTTGAACGGTAATTTGACCCGTATATCCTGCTCCGTGATCACAGAGACGTCCGTTAGACAGGGGAGGCAGCCGCGATGCCGGAGCGACGCCCCCGCCCGAGCGCGAAGAACGCCAGGAAGTCCGTCTGGCGGCGCGCCCTGACCCCACCGGCCGCGACGCCCGCGCAGCCCTCCGCGCCCCACCCCGACTCGCCGGTGCCGGAACCCGCCGACGCCGGCAGCGTCGTACAGGCGGCGTTGTACCGCGACGGCGTACGCGTCTCGACCCCCTCCTCCCTCGCCGACACCTTCCGCGAGCTGCGCGAACAGTCGGCCGGCATGGCGTGGATCGGCCTGGCCCGTCCGACGGAGGCCGAACTCCTCTCCCTGGCCGCCGAGTTCGACCTGCACCCGCTCGCCGTCGAGGACGCGATGGAGGCGCACCAACGCCCGAAACTGGAGCGCTACGGCGACACGCTCTTCGTCGTCCTGAGCGCCGCCCGCTATCTGGACGCGGCCGAGGAGGTCGACTTCGGCGAGCTGCACGTGTTCGTGGGGCCCGACTTCGTGATCACGGTCCGGCACGGCGCGGCGCCGGACCTCTCGGCGGTGCGGCGGCGCATGGAGGACACCCCGGAACTGCTGAAGCTCGGCCCGGAGGCCGTCCTCTACGCGATCCTCGACTCCGTGGTCGACGGCTACGCCCCCGTCGTCTCGGGCGTCCAGAACGACATCGACGAGATCGAGACCGAGGTCTTCCGCAACGACCCCAAGGTCTCCCGCCGTATCTACGAGCTCTCCCGCGAAATGGTCGAGTTCCAGCGCGCCACCCGCCCCCTGGTCGGCATGCTGCACGGCCTGATGGCGGGTTTCGCCAAGTACGGCACGGACGAGGAACTCCAGCGCTACCTGCGCGACGTCGCCGACCACGTCACCCACACCAGCGAGCGCGTCGACGGCTTCCGCCAGGCCCTCACCGACATCCTCACCGTCAACGCGACCCTGGTCACCCAGCAACAGAACGCCGAAATGCGCGCCCTGGCCGAGGCCGGCTTCGAACAGAACGAGGAGATCAAGAAGATCTCGTCCTGGGCGGCGATCCTGTTCGCTCCGACGCTGGTCGGGACGATCTACGGCATGAACTTCACGCACATGCCGGAGTTGCACTGGGTGTTCGGATACCCCTTTGCAATCGTCCTGATGGCGGTCGTTTGCACCAGTTTGTACATCATCTTCAAGCGGCGGGACTGGCTCTGAGTAATCGTCCCGTGAGGCACTGCCGTGAGAGCGTGCAGCCCGGATCGCAAGCGCCTTTCCGATCACGGTGACCCACCTCGCCACTGCCCGCATCCGCGGCACGGACTGGCGCCAGGCCAAGTGGCCCCTGACCGCCATGACACAAACAGCCGACGGGACATACCGCGTCAGCGTCCCATTCCCTGCGGACACGAGCATGGCCTGGTACGTGGAACTGCAGCACGGAACCCCGTCGGACCCCGGGGTTCGTCACCTCAGCGGTCAAGATCGAAGGACCAACTCCGCCTACGCGCCTGACACACCAGTGTCCGCCAATGGGTGGTGGCCGGGCGGGCGACGTACGCAAGGAGGGTGGGGCCCCCTCCGCACACCGCCGTCGCCGCATCCATCAGCGACTCGTCATGGACAGTGGCGACCCGGCCGAGAGCGGTCAGGGCTGGCGCAGCTTCGCGTCGACCGGATGACCGACGTGTGCGCACGGACCTGGCACCGCCGGCCTCAACGCCGTGCTCATGCGTGTACTCCTGGTGGGGCACGACGTCGAGATACTCGACCCTCCGGAGCCCGGGAGACGCTGTCGCTCGCTGGCGCAGAGACTGCTGTCGGCCGGTGCGTCGAACTCACCGCCACCGTCCTGGGCGACCTGCTGCCCGTCCTCGACCGCCCCGAGACCACCCCGAACTTCCGGCCATGGGCGTGGCGAAGACAGCCAGTGAACTGGTCACAACCATTACTGGAAGCTGACCCGGCCCGGATTGGGCGCTCATGCACGGTTTACGGATGGAGGAACCTACGAACCTGAGAATTCGCTGAGTATTCGGCGCGCACATCCGTATCTAAGGACGCGCTTCCCCCATGCCGGAAGTCCTGCCGGCTCCGGCAGATGTCCTTGAGAGGCCCGATGAGACGCAACACGCGAAAAAGATCGAAGACTGCCCGCCGGGCGGTAGGCGCGGCGGCCGCACTGGCCATAGGGGCCGGCGGGCTGGTGGCGGTCAACATCTACGCCTCGGCCGACGAAACCGGCGCGTCGAAGGGCTCCGCCCAGAACCAGGTGCTCGCGGCTGGAACCTCCACCATTGACTGCCCCGACGTCGGCCAGCAGTTGACATCAGTGCCCGCCCAGGCGAAGCCCCAGGTCGACAAGGAACTGGCACTCCTCGACAAGCAGATATCCGAGGCATACCAGCGCCTTTCCACCTCCCAGAAGGCGATTCAGCAGGACCCCAACTTCGCCCAGAACGCGATCGTGGGTCCGCTGAAGGACAAGCGGAAGGCGACGATCGACCGGATCGCCACCGCCATCGGCCGTGTGGCAGCCAAGCCGCAGGGCCTTGACACTTTGGCGGCCTGCACGCTGCGCGCCACCGGCAACCAGCCCACCGCCGGTCAGGGCGGCAACAACAACCAGGGTGGCAACAACACCAATGCCGGACAAACCGGCAACGGTCCCGTCGCCGCCGACTTCGTGGACATCACCAAGGTGAAGTCCAATGTGCGCACGCCGAGAAGGTCGTCGAAGGCGTCAAAGGGTGTCTTCGTCACCAAGTGCGGAGTGAACGCCAACAAGCTGTACAACAGCGACAACGTCATCGTCGCGCCCGGTGTCACCAACGGCGCACACCACGTGCACGACTACGTCGGCAACCAGGACAACGACGCCTTCTCGAGCGACGAGGACTTCACCAAGGCCGGGACCAGCTGCCGGAACAAGGGCGACAAGTCGTCCTACTACTGGCCGGTGCTGCGCCTGCAGGACGGCACCAAGGAGTTCGACGCCGACAATCAGGGCGGCGGCGCCGAGGGCAACACGGGCCGGATTCTGACGGCCAAGAAGGCCACCTTGAACTTCGTGGGCAGCCCCCGCGGCAAGGTGGTGGCGATGCCCAAGTTCCTGCGCATCATCACCGGTGACGCCAAGGCGTTCGTCAACGGCACGGCCAACGCCAACGCCTCCTGGAGCTGCACCGGCTTCGAGAACAAGGTGCAGTTGAAGGACAAGTACCCCCTCTGCCCGTCAGGCAGCGACGTGGTGCGCACCTTCAAGTTCCAGAGCTGCTGGGACGGTACGAACATCGACAGCGCCAACCACCGTACGCACGTGGCCTTCGCTGACGCCAACGGCAACTGCCCGACCGGCTTCAAGGCCATTCCGCAGTTGGTGCAGCGTCTGGTGTACGACGTGGACGCGCCCAGCGTCAAGGACAACGGCAAGACCCGTCCGTTCTTCTCGTTGGACAGCTTCCCCGAACAGGAGCACAAGCCGGTCACCGACCACGGTGACTTCATCAACGTCTTCGACGCGAAGCTGATGAACAAGGCGGTCGGGTGCATCAACACCGGACGTAAGTGCAGCTGAGTCCGAGTACCGAGTGGTGGGCGTCGTGCTGACGACGCCCACCACTCGGTGTCCATGGCTGAAACATGAACGCCCCGCTGCGGTCGGCCGCGACAGGCCGGGACCTGCCGCGGACGTGTGTCATCCTCGGCCGTCGGCGGGGGCGAGGACGATGTCGAAGCGGACCTCCGTCCAGGTGCCGTCGATGACGCGCCCGTCAGGCGTCGGCGTGCCGGCCGGCCGGCGCTCGAAGTTCTTGACCAGGGACTCCTTGACGCCGAAGACGGTGTCGGAGTCGAGCAGCTCGTCGCCCCTGACGAAGATGTGGGTCACGAGGGTCCTGCACTCCGGTGCCTCGACCATGAAGTGCAGGTGCGAGGCCCGCATCGGCGAGCGGCCGGTCGCCGCCAGCATCTTTCCCACGGGACCGTCGTGCGGGATCGGATACGGCGTCGGCGTGATGCCCCAGAAGCGGTAGCTCCCGTCGGCGTCCGTGAACAGGTGCGCCCGGGCCGACACCCGGTCGTCGTCGTACTGCACGTCGTAGAAGCCGTCCTCGTCCGCCTCCCAGACCTCGATCTTCGCCCCGGGGATCGGCGTGCCGTCGGCGTCACGGACGGTCCCCTCGACCCAGCACGGCTCGCCGGCGGCCCCGAAGGACATGTCCCCGCCCGGCTCGATCTTCGGGGATCCCTCGACGAAGAAGGGGCCGAAGACCGTGGCCTCGGTGGCGTCGTCGTAGGCCTCGTTGTTGATCGCGATGGTCTGCATCGACGCCCCGAGGGTGTCGGAGAGCAGGATGAACTCCTGGCGCTTGTCGTCGGTGAGATGTCCTACGGCGGTGAGGAACTCGATGCCCTTGTTCCACTCCTCCTCGGTGAGGCGGACCTCGCGCAGGAACGCGTGGAGGTGCTTGACGACCGCCTGCATCAGTTCCTTGAGGCGGGGGTCCTGGCAGGAGTCGAAGGAGCGCCGCACGCGCGCGATCAGTTCTTCCTCGCGGGCCGACTGCTCCGGCGAGACGTCGTGGGTGGACGTGAGGGTCATGCGGGATCACTTCCTTCCCAGGCTGCACGCAGCAGCGCGGTGAGGTTCTCCTCGGTCAACGGAGTGGGGTTGTCGGCGGGGACCGCGTCGAGGATGGGGGCCACCGCCCGGGCGATGCCGTCCTCGGGCATGCCGTAGTCGCGCAGCGCGCTCGGAGCGTCGAGCGCCTCGCGCAACGCCGCGAGCCCCTCGACCGCGGTCGGGCTCCCGAAGCCCTGGGCGATGCGCCGCTCGGCCTCCGGCGCGGCCGGGGCGTTGAAGGCCAGCACGTGCGGCAGCACCACCGCGTGGGTCTGGGCGTGCGGCAGGTTGAACATCCCGCCCAGCACGTGGCAGATCTTGTGGTGCATTCCCGAGCCTGCGGAGGCGAAGGCGACGGCAGCCAAGTAGGCGCCGTAGAGCGTCTGTTCGCGGCCTTCCAGCCCGGTCGGGTCCACGGCCACGGCGGGCAGGCCGCGGGCCAGGCCCCGGATGCCCTCACCCGCCAGGGCCTGGTCGATCGGGTCGGCGCGGGGGCCCCACATGGAGTCGACGCAGTGGGCCAGGGCGTTGAGGCCGCTGGCCACGGACATCTCCACCGGCAGGTTCAGCATCAGCGAGGCGTCGTACACGATGGAGCGCGGCAGGACACGTGAGTCGACGCCGGTGGTCTTCACCTCGCCTTCGGTGAGACCCCAGACATTGGTCGCCTCCGAACCGGCGTACGTGGTGGGGACCGCCACGATCGGCAGGCCGGTCGTCATCGCCACCGCCTTGGCCAGGCCGGTCGTCGAGCCGCCGCCGACACACACCAACACGTCCACGGAGCCCTCCGTCGCGGCCTTCCTGGCGCGGTCGGCCACGTCGACCGGAACGTGCATGACGACCTCGTCATGGCGCACCGCGACCGGCAGGTCCGCGCCGACGCGATCGGCGAGGGCCGCCTCCGCCGGCGCGGCGATGAGCATCACCTTCGTCGCCCGCAACCCGGCCACCTCGGCCGCCACCGCGGCCGGCGCCTCACCAGGGGCGAAGACGACCCGTTGCAACAGCGTCTCGTGAATGAACCGCACCGTTCACGCCTTCCCGAGGATCTGGGTGAGGGCGCTGCGAAGCGCTGCTTCGGGATCGTCGGCGAGGCCCATCGAGCGCCAGGCGATGTGTTTGTCGGGCCGAACCAGGATCGCGCCGGACTCCTCCACCTCCCGGAGCTTGGCCCAGTCGTAGTAGAGGTCCGTCACCTCGCGGCCCGGGCCGATCACCACGGTTTCGAGCGGGATCCCGAGGTCCTGCGCGACCTTCTCGGCCGCGCCGTCCCAGTCCTCACCGGCCACGCCCGTGATGAGGGTCCAGCGGGTGTATGGCGCCAGGTCCATCATGGCGAGCTTGGTGACGTTGTCGCCGACCCAGGCGTGCGGAACGTGCGCCCCGGGACTGGTCGACATGACGTGGTAGAGGTCCTCGTCCCTGCTCGGAGCGGGACGGGTGCCGTCGGAGACGACGGCGCTGGACTCGTAGAACTGGCCGAGTTCGACGCCGTGGGCGTTGAACTCGTAGTTCTTGGTCTCCATCGCCGCCACGAGGGCGGCCCGCTTGGCCGCACCCTCGGGGGTGTTGGCCTTCCGCTCCTCGATCCGGGCCTGCATCTGAGCCTCGTCCTTCGCGTCGAGGACGCCGAGGGCCTGGAAGATGTCGGCGAACTCGCGGCTCGACTTGTTGGCCCGCGTGACGATCCGCTTGGCCACGGGCGCCCGCTCCGCCGAGTACGTCTCCAGCAACGACGGGTCGGCCTGCCCGCGCAGCACGGCCGCGATCTTCCAGGCCAGGTTGTAGGAGTCCTGGATGCTGGTGTTCGAGCCCAGGCCGTTGCTCGGCGGGTGGCGGTGGATCGCGTCGCCCGCGCAGAAGACACGGCCCTTCTGCAGGTGGGTGGCGTACATCTCGTTGTTGCCCCAGAGGCTGGTGCCGGTGATCTCCACTTCGAGTTCCGGAATCCCCAGCAGCTGCCGCACGATGCGGATGGCCTCGGCGTCATCGACCACCGGGGGCTCGGAGTTGATGTCGTAGCCCCACACGATGAGCCACTCGTTCCAGGGGCGCACCATCCGGACCAGTCCGGCGCCGATGCCACCGACGTTGGCGCCCGGCTGGATCACCCAGTACAGGACGGAGGGCCGGTGGCCGACGTAGGACTCGATGTCGGCCTTGAAGGTGATGTTCATCGAACCGGCGATGTCCATCGCGCCCTCGTAGGGCAGGCCGATGTCCTCGGCGACCCGCGACCGGGCGCCGTCGGCGCCGATGAGGTACTTCGCCCGGATCTCGTACTCCTGGCCGGTGAGCCGGTCGCGCACCTGGACGGTGACGCCCGTGTCGTCCTGCGTGTGCGAGACGTACTCGGTGGAGAAACGGGTCTGAGTCCCGAGCACGGTGGCGTTCTTGACGAGGATCGGCTCGAGGTAGGTCTGCGGGATGTCGACGGTGAGGCAGGGCGATGCCAGTTGGTAGTCGGCCTCCCGGTCGGGCCTGGTGCCCCAGGTGTGGATGCGGCCGATCTCCTCGCCCGCGAGGGAGGTGCAGAAGACGGTGTCACCGACGAGGGCGTGGGCGGTGGCGTCGGCCAGCACCTGGTCCTCGATGCCCATGTCGCGGAAGATCTCCATCGCCCGCTGGTTGGTGATGTGCGCCCGTGGGGTGTTCGCGGTCCACCGGTACTTGGTGATCACGATGTTGTCGATCCCCAGGGCCGACAGGAACAGCGCCGCCGAGGCGCCGGCCGGACCGGAGCCGACGATCAGGACGTCGGTCTCCACCTGCGACGATGCCGGAAGTTCGGTCACTCGCTGGCCGTCGTTGAAGTCGGGCATGCGGGGTCTCACCTTCTTCTCGCGTTCTTCTCGCGGTGTTCTGAAGGCAGAGTGCCCGCGGCCCTGTCCGCACCAGGTCGGATGGTGGGGAGGACGGCCGAAATCCGTATGGCGCGGCCGTTTCGGTTGCGCTCCGCGTCTGTTCAGTCGCGCTTCGCGGCCGTACGGCGCAACTCGCCGGCGGTGATGCCGAACCGGGCGTGGAAGGTCTGCGAGAAGTGCGCCGCCGAGTTGAATCCGCACATGGTCGCCACCGTTGCCGTACTCGACACCGCGGCGCCCGGTCCGGTCAGCAAGCTGTAGGCGAGCTCGAGCCGCCGTCCGAGCACGTAGCGCGGAAACGTCGTTCCCGCCTCCGCGAAGACGCGGGTGAGCTGACGGACGCTGATGCCGACCGCGTCGGCGACTTCGGGCGCCGACAGGCGCGGATCGCGCAGTCTGTCCTCGATGCGGGCGCATGCGAGCGCGCGGTGGATGATGGGCGGCCGGGTGGCGCCGTTGCTCACGAGCGCGGCCGCGAGGTCCACGATCGTCTGCTCGTCGGGCCGCGTCGCGTCCTCGACGCCGACGGCACGTCCGACAAGGCGGGTGATCGCTCGACCGTACGGGTTCATCTCGCTTTTCCGGACGATGAGCGGTTCCCCAGGTGTGGGACCGCAGACCACGTCCGGCAGCGCGCGGCGGTCGACTCGCACCGCCAGTTCGTCCAGACCGTGGCCGAATCCACGGACGAAGTGCCCGTCCGCGTCGCAGACCAGGAGGTCGCCGGCGTGGATGATCTGCCGCCTGCCCGCCTGCCGGAACAGCGAGTCCCCGCGAAGGGAGACATAGATGGCGACGGAACCCGTGGGCTGCCGTTCGATGAGATCGGCGGGGCGCTCGACAACGTGTGCCGTGGTCCGAACGCGAGCCAGATGAACTCGCCCGACCTGAAGGTTGTCCTCCCGCGCCAGGAAATCCTCGCCCGTCGGTGTGCGGCACTTCAAAGCGATCAAGGCGGCGGCGTTGTGCTCCTCCCAGGCCCGCAGCCGCTCCGCCGACGGCACATGTGCCGTCGAGAACACGTGCGCCGGGCGGGGCGCTGCTGCGGCTACGGGAGCTGGGTGCATGGCTTTGAGGGTAGGACCGTGGTGTCGAAGAGTGCGAGTGTCAGTACGGCATCGTCTGATAGATGACGGCCCGGGAGTACGGCGGGATCGGGCCGTCGTCAGTCGGGCAGGGCTAGAACATCCGGCGGATGACGTCGATCGTCCGGCCCAGGTGCGGCTCCGTCCGGTCGGACCGGTGTGCGACGGCAAGGTCGACGGTGACGGCCGGGCGGACCAGCGGTCGGTAGGCGACGCCCGCGAGGGCGAGCGCGGTCACCGGCTCGGGCACGACCGCGACGCCTAGCCCGCCGGCCACGAGGGTGACAAGCGTGGAGGTCTCGCCGACCTCGTGCCGGATGTGCGGATCGATGCCGGCGTCCCGGAGCAACCCGAGCACCACGCCGTACATCACCGAGCGTCGGTCGGCCGAGTGGACGATGAAATCGCTGCGAGCCAGGTCCGCCACACGGACCTGTTTCCGCTGGGCCAGCGGGTGGTCGGCGGGCAGTGCGACCACCAGCCGGTCGCGCCGCAGCAGCGTGACCGTGAGCGACGGGTCGGCGACCGGCGGTCGCAGCAGGGCGATGTCGATCTCGCCCGACCGGAGGGCCTCGACCTGGTCGGGCACGAGCATCTCGCCGCGGAAGGCGAAGTCCACGCCGGGCAGCTCGGTCGCGAGACGGCGGGACAGCGCAGGGAGCAGGCTGTAGGTCGCCGAGCCGACGCAGCCGATCGCGAGGTGGCCGACCGCTCCGGCCGCGACCCGACGGACCTCGTGGGCGGCCTCGTCCACGTCAGCGAGGATCGCGCGCGCCCGGGCGAGGTAGGCGCGGCCGGCGTCGGTGAGGTCGACACGCCGCGTGGTGCGGTGCAGAAGCTCGACCCCGAGCTCGGCCTCAAGCTGACGGATCGCCTGGGAGAGCGGCGACTGCGCCATGTGGAGCCGATCGGCGGCACGGCCGAAGTGGCACTCCTCGGCGACGGCGACGAAGTACCTGAGGTGACGCAGGTTCACTACCAAGACTCGCCACATCTCAATTGGGTCGAATATTGGTCCTTCACCGTATCAAGACCCGCGCTTACCGTGGTCGACATGACTGCATTCGTCTATGCCGCCGCCCGCACGCCGTTCGGGCGTTTCAACGGCGCCCTCGCCGGCGTCCGCCCCGACGATCTCGCGGCGTCCGCGATCAACGGCGTGCTCGCGAAGGCGCCCGGTCTCGACCCCGCCGCGATCGGGGAGATCGTGTGGGGCAACGCCAACCAGGCGGGCGAGGACAACCGGAACGTCGGTCGGATGGCCGCCCTGCTGGCCGGGCTCCCTGTCTCCGTGCCCGCCACGACGGTCAACCGGCTGTGCGGCTCGTCGCTCGACGCCGCCATCATCGGGTCGCGGGCCATCGACGTGGGAGACGCCGACATCATGCTGGTCGGTGGAGTGGAGTCGATGACCCGGGCGCCGTGGGTGCTCCCCAAACCCGACCGCGCGTTCCCTGCCGGCAACGTCACCGCGGTCTCCACCACACTGGGTTGGCGACTGGTGAACCCCCGGATGCCGGCGGAGTGGACCGTCTCGCTGGGCGAGTGCAACGAGCAGCTGCGGGAGCGGTTCGGCATCCCGCGCGAGCGGCAGGACGAGTTCGCCGTCCGCTCCCACCGGCTGGCCGCCGCGGCCTGGGACGAGGGGTTCTATGACGACCTGGTCGTACCTGTCGACGGCGCCGAGCTCGCCCGCGACGAGGGCATCCGGGCCGACTCCACCGTCGAGAAGCTGGCCGCGTTGAAGCCGTCGTTCCGCAAGGACGGCACGATCACCGCGGGCAACGCATCTCCGCTCAACGACGGCGCCTCCGCCGTACTGCTGGGCTCCGAGGCGGCGGCGGACGTCATCGGCCTGGCGCCGCTCGCCAGAATCGCCGGCCGGGGCGCCTCCGCACTGGAGCCGCAGGCGTTCGGGTTCGCGCCGGTCGAGGCCGCCGGCCGCGCGCTCGCGCGGGCCGGCATCGGGTGGGACCAGGTCGGCGCGGTGGAGCTCAACGAGGCGTTCGCGGTGCAGTCCCTCGCCTGCCTGGACGCCTGGGGCATCGATCCGGACATCGTGAACGTCAAGGGTGGCGCCATCGCGATCGGCCACCCGCTCGGCGCTTCCGGCGCCCGCATCCTCGGGACGCTCGCGAAGGTACTGGCCGAACGCGGCGAGCGGTACGGCGTGGCGGCGATCTGCATCGGCGTCGGGCAGGCGCTCGCCGTGGTGCTCGAGAACCTCGAGAACACGGAGGTCGGCCGATGAGCCGGGCCGAGGTGCTCGGGACCGTCGACGCGGCGGTGGCCGGGATCGAGGACGGCAGCACCGTCCTGGTGGGCGGTTTCGGTCTGGCCGGCATGCCCTTCGACCTCATCGACGGGCTCATCCGGCAGGGCGCGAAGGACCTGACGATCGTCAGCAACAACGCCGGCAACGGGGAGGTCGGCATGGCGGCGCTGCTCAAGGCCGGGCGGGTGCGGAAGGTGATCTGCTCGTTCCCTCGGCAGAGCGACTCCTACGTCTTCGACGACCTCTACCGGGCCGGCAAGGTCGAGCTGGAGGTCGTCCCGCAGGGCAACCTGGCCGAGCGGTTGCGTGCGGCCGGTGCGGGCATCGGCGCGTTCTACTGCCCGACGGCGGTGGGCACCCTGCTGGCCGAGGGCAAGGAGGTCCGCACCATCGACGGGCGCGACTACGTACTGGAATACCCGATCAAGGGCGACGTCGCCCTCATCGGCGCGCATCGTGCCGACGCGATGGGCAACCTCGTCTACCACAAGACAGCCCGCAACTTCGGTCCTGTCATGGCCACCGCCGCCACCCAGACGATCGTCCAGGTCGCCGAGATCGTGCCCATCGGCTCCCTCGACCCCGAGGCCGTCGTGACACCGGGCATCTACGTCGACCGGATCGTGACGGTCCAACCCCGTCAGTACATCTCCCAGGGAGCCCGCTGATGGCACTCACCCCCGACGAGCTCGCCGCTGTCGTCGCCCGCGACATCCCGGCCGGTTCCTACGTCAATCTGGGCATCGGTCACCCGACCAAGGTCGCCGACCACCTGCCGGCGGGCTCCGGCATCGTCCTCCACACCGAGAACGGCATGCTCAACATGGGCCGCGCCGCCATCGGCGACGAGATCGATCCCGACCTGACCAACGCCGGCAAAGTGCCGGTGACCGAGCTGCCGGGCGCGTCGTACTTCCACCACGCCGACTCCTTCGCGATGATGCGCGGCGGCCATCTCGACGTCTGCGTGCTCGGCGCCTACCAGGTCGCCTTCAACGGGGACCTGGCCAACTGGCACACCGGCCGCCCCGACGACATCCCGGCCGTCGGCGGGGCGATGGACCTGGCCATCGGCGCGAGGGACGTCTACGTGATGATGACGCTCTTCGCCAAGAACGGCTCCCCCAAGCTCGTGCCGGCCTGCACCTACCCACTCACCGGGCCGGCCTGCGTGAGCCGCGTCTACACCGACCACGGGATCTTCGACCTCGCCACCGGCGAGGTGAAGATCCTCGAGACATACGGCACCACCCCCGAAGACCTGTCGGCCCGCCTCGGGCTCGGGCGTGCCGCTTGACGTGATACGCCCCCGCAGGTGTCGGGATGGGCTTGTGACCGATGCTGGTGTGCCTGATGTCGCCCGCTCGGCGGAGACGTGGCGGCAGGCTGTTCGGCCGTGCTGCTTCGATCGGCCTACCCGGGTGTGCCCCGGAGTGCGGTTCGCCGGGGTGGACAGGGCACTGCCGGCTGCCTTGTCGCATGCCTTCCCTGCCGGGGTACTGGGCGGGGTGCGGTTGTTGGTGCTGCGGCCGGCGACGGTGCCCCGCCGAGTGGTGCAGCGGCGATCTCAGCATGGCGTTGCCGATGGTGACGCGACGTTCGTCAAGTCCAACCCCATGGGCCTCTGGGCCGGGCGGCGCGACCGCGACGTACGTTTCCGTGGGGCCGTAGGTGGGGACCCGGCGCCTGTGGTGACGTACGAAGCGGAACAGAGGGTGCGCGTACCCGCGCTGCGGGTCGGCTGGCGGTGGCAGACGTTCGTCCACTGGCCCTTCCGGCCGGAGGCTGTTCAAGCTCTGGTGCCGGAGAAACTGGTCGTGGACGAGTACGACGGGGCCGCCTGGGTGGCTCTCACTCCGTTCGTCATGGCGGACTTGCGCCCTCCCGGCGTACCCGCCGGGGTCCCCGGGCTCCCGAGCTTCGCGGAGACCAACCTGCGGACGTACGTCCGGCGCAGGGACGACGGGCGGGACGGGCTCTGGTTCCTGTCCATCGAGGTCGCCTGCCCCTTGATGGTCGCGGCTCGTGCGGTCGGCGCTCCGTACAACTCGGGGACCCTGCGCGTCTCGGTGCGCGGGGACACCGTCACGTACGCCGGTTCGAGGTGGACCGATGGGGCCTCCTACCGCCTGGTCGTCCGCCCCGGCGACCCGATCGAGCCGACGGAGCGGGACGTGTGGCTGACCTCGCGCTGGCGGGCGTACACGCGCCGGATGGGTCTTCTCTGGGAAACGCCCGTGGAGCACGAGCCATGGACCCTGGCCGACTCCGCCGTCGAGGTGCTGGAGGAGACGCTGACCACCGCGGCGGGGCTCCCGGCCCCGCTCGGCGAGCCCGTCGTGCATTTCTCGGAACGCGTCAGGCATGTACGGCTGGGGGTCTCCCGGCCCTGTGTCCGGGCCGGGCCCTCCTGACCGCGCCTGAACACGACAGGGCCTCGGTCTGTCGGACCCACCCGGGACCTTCGAGCGGAAGCGAGCGGATGAACCGGATTCTCAGCGAGGCCACGCGGTGCCCGCGGCTGCGCTTCGACGGCTGGATCGCCGGCATGGGCACCGCCGCCGGGACGCGCATCGTGCTGGGGCACTGGCCACGGTCGCCGTTCGGGCCGTTCAGCGATGCCATGCTGGAGCGGGCCGACGGAGAACGGCTGCTGCTCGCCCCCACTCCCGAGACGGCAGATTTCATCAGCGGCACCTACGTCTTCGACACCGTGCACGTCGTCCCGGTCGACGTGAGCGTCGCGGACGACACCTGGACCGTCATGGCCGGGCCACTCGGCCTGCGCTTCACCGTCGGCCACCGACAGCTCCTGGGGTGGTTGCTGCGGGTCGTGCCCGGCGTGTTCGCCCGTCTGCCGGCATGGAGCACGCTGACGGACCTTCCCGCCCGCGTGTTGCTGGCCGGCGTGCGCACCCGTGGCAGTGCCCGTGCGGACCGCCGCGAGTGGTACGGCGCCCAGGACCTGTGGCCGATCCACGCGGTGTCGGCGGTCTTCGAGGGCGACGACCTCGGTGCGATGACGCCTGTGGTACCTCCCGTGCGCTTCGGGTCCGGTTCGGTTCCCCGGAAACCCGCACTCACCCGGGTCATGACGACGGTGGCCCTGGCCCCGGGTGAGGACACCTGCCCAGGGGTACCCGGCCGACCACACGAAGGGGGACGTAGGGGAAGGGGTGACGTATGGAGAGCAAGGCGGCCGAGGACAGCGGTCGCCGAGCAGGCCCCTCCCGTGCACGTAGCCCCTCACATGGACGTCCAGGACCTTGCGGAAGTCCTCCAACTGCACGTCCTCGAACCGGCCGAAGGCGTTGACGGCCGCGTTGTTGACCCGGACGTCGATCCGGCCGAACTCCTCCACCGCCCGCCGCGCCAGGTCCTCGACCGCCTTGACATCCGTCGTGTCGGTCGGCGCGACCAGCGTCCGCGCACCACGATGCCGCGCGCCCGGACGTCAGTCCTCGCCATGGCCACCGGTCGGCCGTGGCCCGGGACAGCGCCGTCTCCGTGCCAGGCGGTGTGAGCAGACCTTTCGGGGTACTCGGCGGATGTCGGACGTCGCCGACACGCCATCGATCGCAAGGGGAGAGGTCCTATGAACGACCGCCCGAACCGAACCGACACGGACCTGCTGGGCATCTACCTCAACGACCATCTCGCGGGAGCAACCCTCGGTGTGGACCGGGTGCGGTCGCTGGCCGGGGCAGAGGCCGAGCGGGACCCGGCGCTCGCCGACGCCGTGCGGCCGATCGCCGACGAGATCGCCGAGGATCGGGCGGACCTGTTGCGGATCATGCGGTCGCTCGATGTCCCCGTACGCCGCTACAAGATCGTCGCGGGCCGACTGGCCGAGAGGGCGGGTCGGCTCAAGGCCAACGGCCGGCTCGTACGCCGTTCTCCGCTCGCCCCCATGCTGGAGCTGGAGCTGCTGCGTCTGGGCGTGGAGGGAAAGGCAGCCGGCTGGCGGACGCTGCGCCGGCTGGCCGACGCCGACAACCGCCTCGATCCCGTGCACCTCGACAGCCTTCTCGTACGCGCCGACCGGCAGCTGGAGACACTGGAACAGCTGCGCCTGCGACAGATCACCGAGACCTTCCAGCCGACCGACGCCCAGACCTCATCCCAGGTGTGATCGCTCATGAGCCATCACACTCCCTCCCAGGCCGTCCTGACGAGCTCTTCGCATCGGGTCGTGCACGCCCGCGGCGACGGCGTCGAGACACCCGTGTTCCTTACGACACGGTGCGCGACACCCGGGGCTTCGCGACGAAGTTCTACACCCGCGCGGGCACCTTCGACCTGGTCGGCAACAACATCCCCCGTCTTCTTCATCCAGGACGCCGTCACGTTCCCGGACGTCGTCCACGCCGGAAAGCCGCACCCCGACCGCGAGACCCCGCAGGTTGAAAGAGCAGGCGCTCAACCGCGACCGCATCATCCGGATCGGCCGCGAAGTGCATGCCGTCTGCCCCGAGTTCGACGCCGACGGCTTCGTACGGGAGATGATGGCCGACCTCCCGCGGCTGACGCTCGCGGGATGGCGCTCCAGGTACGTCGCGACAAGGTCGCGGATGTCGGATCGGGCGGGCGGCATGGCAGCACCTCGCGTGGGACGGACGCGGGCGCCGACGGGCCCGGTGGGCGGAGGGGCGGTGGGGGTCACTTCGCCGCCTCCTCGGCGGCGGAGCGGGGCTGGTAGCCGCCGGCCTGCAAGGTGAACATCGCGGCGTAGGCGCCACCCAGGGCCATCAGGTCCTGGTGGGAGCCGCACTCGGTGATGCGGCCGCCGTCGAAGACGTAGATCTTGTGGCAGTCGACGACGCTGGCGAGCCGATGCGAGATCAGGACCGTGATCTGGTCCTCGCGCAGACGGCTGCGCAACACAGCCTCGTAGACGGCATGTTCAGAGGGCGGGTCCATGCTCGCGGTCGGCTCGTCGAGGAGCAGCAGCGGCGCGTTCTTGTACAGCCCTCGGCCCACCGCGATCTTCGCCCACTGGCCGCCGGACAGCTGCTGTCCGCCCTTGAACCGCTTGGACAGCAGCGTCTCCCAGCCGTTGGGCAGGGCGGCGATGACTCCCTCGGCGCCGGAGGCGCGGGCGGCGGCCGCGGCGCGCTCCGGGTCGGCCTGAGTGAGGGTGCCGGTCGCAGCGGTGAGGTTCGACAGGGCGCTGAAGGGAAAGCGCACCGGCTCCTGGAGCACGCAGGCGACCTGCCGGTGCAGCGACTGGGCGTCCATCTCGCGCACGTCGACGCCGTCCCAGCACACGCTGCCCTGTTGCGCCTCATACAGCCCCGCCAGGAGCTTGGCGCAGGTGGACTTGCCGGATCCGTTGAGGCCGACGAAGGCGACCTTCTCGCCGGCAGTCAAGGTCATACTGATGCCGTTGAGGGCCGGAGTGTCTTTGCCGGGGTAGGTGAAGTGGACGTCGGTCACCGCGATCGTCTTCACTGCGGAGGGTGCTTCCACAACCCCCTGCTGCGGGAGGAGTTGGCGGCTGCGTTCCTGGACGGCGAGGAGGTCGTCCACCCACATGGCGTGCTCGTAGACAAGGTGGGCGACCTCGACGAGCCGTGTGAGCGCGGCCTGCCCGGACTGGATGGCGAGGACCGCGCCTGCCCCGGCGGCCAGCGGGAGCCATCTGGCGATCAGCATGCCGGCCAGGGCGGCGTAGGTGATGCCGGTGCCGAGACCGCCGACGGCACGCCCCGCGAGGTTGAGCAGCGCGGAGTGCACACCTAGCCGGGTGTCCTCCTCGGCGATCTTGACAGTCAGGCGTCGGTGTTCGTCCAGCAGCGCGCCCTGCGCGGTGTCCGAGCGCAGCTCGGCAGCGGCGTCCACGTCGAGCAGCAGCCAGGAGAAGACCCGGACGCGACGCTGCAAGGCGTTCCACCGCTTGAAGGACGCGAACCGGGCCCGGGCACTGCGCACGGCGGCGATGCCGACGGGCAGGACGGACAGCAGGAGCAGCGGCAGGAGCGCCGGGTGGAGGAAACCGAGCACGCCGACGGTTCCGATGAGCGCGAGCGCGGCGGAGGCCAGGGAGACAACCTGGCCGACGATCTGCCGCGCGTAGAACAGGCCGCGGTCGTTGGCGCGGTGGACCTCGTCGTGCCAGTCGGCGTCCTCGACCGCCTCCAGCCGCACGTGCGCGGTGAGATGGAGGAACTCGCACTCCAGGGCGGTGCGGATCTTCGGCGTGACGCGGGCCTGCGCGACCGCAACGGCCGCCTCGAGCACCGCGCGGGCGGCCAGCAGAACCACCACCAGGAGCAGTTGCGGAAGGGACGCCCGCACACGGTCAGGGGTGGGACCTTGGGCGAACAGGTGCTGGAGGACTGCGACGCCGGCGATCAGACCGAAGGCGCTCATCGCGGCCGAGGCCAGCTGGCACACGAGGACGCAGAGGGTGGCGCGCCGGTCGGCATTCCAGGCGAGTCGGCCGATCAGAGACGTGATCTTGGGCAGGCGGACAAGGACTTGGCGGACGGTGGCGCTGGCGGCGGCGCCGTCGTGGACCGCCCAGTACGCCTCCGCCAACTCGTCGGTGATGTTCTCGTCCTGAGGCCCGGCGGGCACCGTCGCGGGCGGTGGAGGCAGGGGGGCGGTGCGCGGCCCCGGGACACGGTCGGCTGCTGCATCGGTGGGCTCGCTCATGCCGCCCACCCCATATCCGGTCGTGCTGAACGGCGGGCGCTGTCAAGACGGGCCGTAGCTCCGGGGTGTCGCCGTTCGATTCCAGAGGTCTGATGCGCGGGGGCAGGTACAGGATGCATGGCGTCCTCCATCTGGGCGGCGAAGTGGCACTGGTGCTCCAAAAACGCGCCGGATCTGGTCCCGTCACGGCCGATTCGGGGGGCATTTCATGAACACACGTTCTGATCCGGCGGATTGGGTGGGCGGGCTGCGGCGCCCGACTCTCAAACTCGTTCGATCAAGCTGGGTCACTCCCTCGGGGGATTGCCACCGCGGCGGCGACAGCGATGCAGGCACGGCCGGCCGGGCCGTGGCGAGAGCGGGCCACGGCCCCATGCCGGCAACGCGCGTGGGCTTTCGGTGTCAGTGGCTGTGTGAGGCGATGTGATGATGGCCGCGACGTTGGTTCGTCGCCCTGGACCGGAGCCAGTTGTCCCGGGGAGGGGCGCCAGGCTTCCGATGTGGTTGATGACTGCCCGTAGTCCGGAGCTCGGTGTGGCCCCGGAAAGGTCGTCACCACCGTCGGTGCACGGTTGCCTTACTGCCGGTCACCAGGCTTGCCGGCGGAACGTCATCGGTCACGACCGCGCCGGCGGCGACCACGGCATCACGGCCAATGCTGACGCCGGGAAGGATCGTGGCACCGGCGCCGATCCACACGTTCTCCGCCACATCGATGGGCGCGCCGCTCAGCCACCCCCGTCGCTCCTCAGGATCGACCGGGTGCCCGACGGTGATGAACGTGGCCTTTGGTCCGACCATCACTCGCTCGCCGAGCCGGATGCCGGCGTAGTCCAGGAACGTGCAGTTCTGGTTGATGAACACGCGCTCCGCGAGGTCCAAGTGAAGGCCGTGGTCCGTGTAGAAGGGCGGATAGATCGTGACTCGCGTCGACAGCGGCCTGCCGAGGATCTGTTCGAACAGTTCCGCCTTGCCCGCTTCGTCCTCGAAAGGCAGGACGTTCAGGCGGGAGGTGAGCTCGGTGACCCGCAGGACCCTCTCGCCCATGGCCTGGAACTCGGCGCTATGGATGCGCATGAGACGGTCGCTGGACATGCCACGGTCCTTTCTGATGTACCGGTGACCGGATAAGACTCACTGGGCGCTGGTGGAGGCTGCTGTCAGCAGCCGGTCGAGTCACCTTTGTCGGGGTTGGGACCTGCGAGCATGTGTGATGTCGCTGTCGCCGCGCCGTGGCGTCGTTGCCCAGGACGGGAGCCAGACCGTCTCAGGGAGCCTGGGCAGGCTTCCGAGGTGGGTGATGATTCCACGGAGTCCTGGATGTGGATTCGTTCTGGGGAGGATGAGAGAGAGTGGGTATGCGAGGGTCGGATTCACGATAGGGATGCGGCGTAGGTCGTGGTTCGTCGGCCAGATGTACCGGTCGCGTGCCCCAACGAGGGTGGCCACGTCCGCGGAATCCGCGAGGGTGTCCAGGAGTACTTCGTCTCCAAAGTGCGGGCCTGCCGCGTCGATGCGTAGGTCGAATTCGGTGGCGAGCTGATCGTAGAACTCTGCCCATTCGCTTCGGGGGGCGATACCCGGCACCCATATCCGGTGCTTACGCAACTGCGGTGGCGTCAGTCTTCGCGCGGAGGCGAGCGGATGTCTCGGGCCGACGAGAAGTTCCAGCGGAGAGTCGAACGCGTGAATAATCTGCACGTCGGGCGGCAGTGTGTCCGGGGCAGTGACGGTACGGAACGAGGCGTCGATATCGCCTGCTTCGACGGCGGCGACCGCCACACGTGGGTCGTTGACCCGGAGGGTCACCACGTCGAGGTTGGTTTCGGGACGCGACCGCCAATAGTCGTGCAGAACAACGGCCTGCGCGCTTCGCAGTCCGAGAACGTCGATCCGAAGGGCCCGGGAGCCGGGCCTGACCGCGGTGATGGCCCGCTCGACACCCGCGACGATGCTCCGCGCGTGGGGGAGAAACGCCTGACCATCGAGCGTCAGCTCAACCCCTCGGGCGGTACGTGTGAACAGACGGACTTCCAGCTCGCGCTCCAGGGCGGCGATCCGCTTGGAGACTGCCTGCTGCGTCACGCCCAGCTCATCGGCCGCATGTTGCAACTGTCCGAGCTCGGCCGCCCGGACGAACGATCGCAATGCCTCGGTGTCCACTGGTTCACCCTAGGCGTGCACAACTGAACGTTGTGGCGCGCGGAGGATCGGTTGTGCAGGTAGACAGCCTCAAGTTCGGACAGATCTGGGCAGTCGGACCTCCGTGCTCTCTCAGCCGGCGTGAAGGATCCGAAAGCGATCGGGTTCCGCCGGATCTCGATCAACGACTTGGATCGGCGTCCAAGCCCATTGCCACACGTTGATGCCTGGCGTGCGGGAGAACCGGATCTGCCCGCGGGTGCCTTCGACTGCAACGCGCGGCCAGGATTCGGCAGTGCGCGCCCGGTCCGTGCCGTGAGAACGCAGCACATCGGCGAGGACGGCGACCGTGTCGTAGCCCTCGAAGGCGACGAAGGAGGGCGCTTCGGCCAGCCGCTCGCGCAGGGCCGTCTCAACTCGTGCACCGAGTGGGCTGAGGCGCTCGGGCAGGTAGCGCAAGAACGGGATCGCGGCGCTGTCGTCGCCCAGCAACGTCGCCCATTCGGCGAACTCCGGTTGCCCGGCCGGAGCACCAATCATGATCTCGGCGAGGCGCTGGTCGCGGCGGACAGACTTGACGATCGACACTGCCGGCTCCGGGTGGCCGACCAGAAGAAGGAGGGCTGTCGCGCGATGGTCGACGAGTTCGTCGCACACGGCCGTGGGGGCGAGCGCGCGCATGTCGAGTTCGATGACGGTGCCGCCGCGTGGAGCGAGGCAGTCCCGCAGAATGCGGGCCCCAGATGCCCAGTAGACACTCGGCTGGGCTGCTACGGCGATTCGGCTGTGGCCCGCGCTGAGGAGAAAGTCTGCGTAGATCTGCCAGCCGCGGGACTGCGGCGGGGAGAGGCGCGCGACCCATTCCGTCGGCTGTTCGGTGAGCGCGTCGAGAACCGCTGACGAGCAGAGGAACGGCAGGCCGAGGGCGTCGGCCCTGGCGGCAGCGGCGCGAGCGACGACGCTGTGATACTCCCCCGCCAAGGCAGCCACGCCCAGGCGAGCCAATTCGTCTACGGCCGCCGCGGCCCTCTGTGGATCAGCCGCGGTGTCTCGGACCACCAGCTCGAGTGGTCTTCCGGCGATCCCGCCGGCGTCATTGACTTCGCGAACGGCCAGCTCGAGGCCGGCGAGCAAGTGTTGGCCTGCCTCGACCCAGCCAGG
This sequence comes from Streptomyces sp. SD15, assembly GCF_054462255.1. Lineage (NCBI taxonomy): Bacteria > Bacillati > Actinomycetota > Actinomycetes > Kitasatosporales > Streptomycetaceae > Streptomyces > Streptomyces sp. SD15. Next base: position 27,290 of record NZ_JBTLMO010000054.1, read on the forward strand.
CCGAGTCAGCGGAACGAGAGCGCCGATCTGGACGGATGATCCGTCAGTCCGCTCCGCTCCAGGTGGCGATGGTGGCGTATTCATGCGTTGGCGTCTCCCGTGTGACGATTCGGTGGTAGTTTGCCCGGATCGCAGAGTGGCAAGGCCCGGTAGTACGCGTTCATCTCATCTCGCCGTGGCGGGCGCACCTGGGTGACCATGCCGGACGGCATCGAGGCCGGCAGCGCCACTGAGCACCTCGCAGAGCTCGCTCCCGCGTCGTCGCACGACGGCCGCCGACGCCGAAATCTGCGCGCGCACCGTGTCGGCCGACGCGTGCACGAGGAAGCGCGCCTGGTGCGGGTAGACCCGGCTCGCCACGCCCTCCTGCACGTACGTCGCCGTGTCGGGCGCCGCGCGCGGGCAAAAGTGCCACCGAGCCGGCGAGCGCGCGTACCTCGTGTCGCAACCGGGTGGGCAGCACCTGGTCGAGCTTGGTCAGCGCCCGGAGTGCGGCGTCGCCGGCGACCGCGCCACCCGCGCCGGCGAGCAGTGAGACCGCGGTGGCGATCGCCTCCTCGTCGTCGAGAAGCAGCGGCGGCAGGTCCTGCCCCGGACCGAATTGGTAGCCGCCGCCGACACCCTGACTGGCATGCACGGGATAGCCAAGGGCGCGCAGTCGCTCGACATCGCGCCGTACTGTGCGCGGCGTTACCTCGAGCCGGTCGGCGAGCTCGGGTCCGGTCCAGACCTGGCGCTGCTGCAGCAGCCCGAGCAGGGTGAGCACCCGCTCCGTCGTACCGCGCTCGTCACCGCTTGCCACGTCCATGGCGCCCACCCTGCCAGAGATAGCGGACCGATCCTGTCCGCTAGAGGTGTCAGGGTGGGCGCCATGGACGCAAACGAACTCGACTTGAACCGGACGCTGCGCGAGCAGTGGGAGTTCCACTGGAACCACCAGCTCCGAGCCCGGCTCGAGGGCCTCACCGACGACGAATACTTCTGGTCGCCGGTACCGGACGTCTGGAGCGTGCAGCCGCGCGGCAGCTCGACGGCACCCGTGCAGCTCGGTGCCGGGGACTTCACGATGGACTACACCTCCCCCCAGCCGGTCCCCGCGGCCTTCACCACGATCGCCTGGCGCCTCGGTCACGTCATCGTCGGCGTGCTCGCCGCGCGCAACGCGGCGCACTTCGGCGCGCCGGCGGCGTCGTACGAGACCTGGGAGTACGCCGGTAGCGCGGCCACCGCGCTCGACCAGCTCGAGACCCAACTCGACATCTGGCTGGCCGGGGTGCGCGGCCTCGGCGACGCCGGGCTCCGGGTCCCGGTCGGCGCGAAGGAGCCCTTCCCCGAGTTGCCCATGGCCGACCTGGTGCTGCACATCCACCGCGAACTGATCCACCACCTGTCCGAGGTCTGCCTGCTGCGCGACCTCTACCTGCACACGAAACCCCGCACCTCTGGGGAAAACTCATGACCGCAAAATCGAGACTGCAAAGGCGTAACTCGCCGCCTGGTCGATGACAGCGCCGTAGCACGATCGGCTGACGGGACGTGTCCGGCCCCGACGTGCGGCCAGGACAGCTCCTCCGCGGTCGGGCAGCGGCCTGTACGGGTCGACGATGCTGAGCCGTACAGGCCGCCGCCGTCTTCCCAGGTCCACAAGCGGGCGTACCGGACGTGGGCTCCGTCGCTGGGCGCGGCCGCGCCCCGGCTGGTGGCCGCCGATGAGCGCCTGCGGGCGGTGGTGGTCACCGGGGTGCCGGGCCGGCCGCTGCACGGTGCGGTCCTGTCCCCCGGGGCGGGGCGTGAGGTCTTCCACCGGTTCGGTGCACTGGCCCGCCGCATCCACCAGGCCTCCCCTCCGCGGCCCGCCCCCCGCCGGCAGCGGCCCGGCCGTCGAGAAGGTTGAACGGCACCTCACGGCGGCACGGACACATCTCGCGCCGGGTGATGGCGGCGCTGTGACTCCATCACCGCCGCCCCTGCCTGTGCCACGAGCTACTGCTGGGGACTGGGCGGGAGGTTTCGTACGAGGGGGCTGCGGCCGTCAGGCGGCGGCGCCGCCGCGACGGCTCCTGAGCCACCACACCGCGCCGCCGATCGCGAGGACGGCGATGCCGATACCGACGGGCACGGCGACGGACATACCGTCGTCGTCCGTTTCCTTCGCCACCGGTTCCGCGGACGCCGACGACTCCCCGGAGGTGGGCTCGCCCGAGCCGGTGCTGGGCGAGGGCGTGGGCGTGGCCGTCGTCGTCTGTCCGGTGGGGCTGGGGCTGATGGGTTCGGCGCCGGGGGCGGCGGGCTTCAGCTCCAAGCGGGGTGCCGGATGGCCGTGGCCGTGGCCGTCCCCGCTCGCCTCGTCGTCCAACTCGATCCAGCGGTCGACCTGGCCGTCGCTGTAGGTCTGCAGGGTCTTGAAGTCCAGCACCTTGACGTCGGGCAACTGCCGTACGGTGACGACGTACTCGGCGTCCTCGCCCACCGCGAGCTTCGGCCCGGACACGATGTACCCCCGGTTGGTGGGCGCGAGCTTCCAGCCCTTGGGCCCTTCCTTGTAGGAGATGTCCTGCGGGGTGATGTCTTCGGGCAGGATCACCTCCAGCTTGCTGATCCCGGCGGAGCCGGTCTCCGACTCCGCGGTGAAGGTCAGCGCGACGTTCTGGTCGAGGGCACGGGCGCCCTCCGCCTCGACCTCCGCATGGGCCGCCGCCGGTCCGGCGGTGGCGACGGCGACCGCGAGCGCGACCGCGGTGAGGACGCCGGTACGGCGAAGGCTGAACGGCGATGTGAGGCGCGACACTTGTGGCTCCCTTGTGCACGGACTGTGGTCGGTGAATTCAAGCGCAGGCAAAGGCTCGGAGCCAGGTGTGAGCACATGCGCCGCCTTCACGCCTCTGTGCCCCGCTTGTCACCCTCCCTGTGCGCGCACTACTGTCACCACGCCTTGGTGCACGGGAAATCCGGTGTGATACCGGTGCGGCCCTCGCCACTGTGATCGGGAAGTTCGGCTCCAGCCCTCGCGGGCAGCCACTGGGTCCTCGGACCCGGGAAGGCGGAGTACGGGCGGTGGTACCCGTCAGCCAGGAGACCGGCCAAGGCGCGTCAACCATCCACGAGGTGCTGGAGAGGGTCTGCTGAGCCATGCACATAGCCGAGGGTTTTCTGCCCCCTGCGCACGCGGTCGCCTGGAGCGTCGCGTCAGCGCCATTCGTCGTCCACGGAGTACGGTCCCTCACCCGTGAGGTCAGGGAGCATCCCGAGAGCACCCTGCTCCTGGGCGCCTCCGGAGCCTTCACGTTCGTCCTGTCCGCGCTGAAGCTGCCCTCCGTGACCGGGAGTTGCTCGCATCCCACCGGCACGGGGCTCGGCGCCATCCTGTTCCGGCCGCCGATCATGGCGGTGCTGGGCACCATCACCCTGCTCTTCCAGGCGCTGCTGCTCGCGCACGGCGGCCTGACCACGCTCGGCGCCAACGTCTTCTCGATGGCGATCGTCGGGCCCTGGGCCGGGTACGCGATCTACCGGCTGTTGCGGCGGTTCGACGTGCCGCTGATGGTCGCGGTGTTCTTCGGCGCGTTCGTCGCCGACCTGTCCACATACTGCGTCACCAGCGTGCAGTTGGCGCTCGCGTTCCCCGACCCCAGCAGCGGATTTCTGGGCGCGCTCGGCAAGTTCGGCTCCATCTTCGCGGTCACCCAGATCCCGCTGGCGGTGAGCGAGGGGCTGCTCACGGTGTTGGTGATGCGGCTGCTGGTGCAGTCCAGCAAGGGTGAGCTGACCCGGGTCGGGGTCCTGCTGGCCGGCAAGAAGACCGAGGCGGTGGCCCGATGAGCAGAAACACGAAGATCAACGCCTTGCTGCTGCTCCTCGTGGCCGCGCTCGCGGTCCTGCCGCTGGCCCTCGGCCTCGGCGACCACAAGGAAGAGCCGTTCACCGGCGCCGACGCCGAGGCGGAGACGGCGATCACCGAGATCGATCCGGACTACGAGCCCTGGTTCTCGCCCCTGTACGAACCGCCGTCCGGCGAGATCGAGTCGGCGCTGTTCGCCCTCCAGGCCGCGATCGGCGCGGGCGTCCTCGCCTACTACTTCGGCCTGCGCCGCGGCCGGCGCCAGGGCGAGCTGCGAGCCCGGGCTCACGAAGGAACGGCCCCTGCCGGGACGGGCACGCAGACCACCGGGAAATCCACGGCGGGGCGGGCCTGAGACCCGTGCTGCCGATCGACGCGGCGGCGCACAGCAGCCACTGGCGCCGCCGCCACCCCGTGGACAAAGCCGTGCTCGGGCTGGGGCTCACCCTGCTCGCGATCTCACTGCCTCCCTGGCCAGGAGCCCCTCTCGTGCTCGTCACGGCCCTCGCCGTGCTGCTCGGCCCGGCGGGCGTACCCTGGCGCCGGCTCTGGCGCGCCTACCGCGTTCCGCTCGGCTTCTGTGTGACCGGAGCGGTCACGCTGCTCGTGCAGGTCGGCGGCCCGGACGGGTTCGTGACCCTGGCCGACGGGGGGCCGGTGCGCGCCGGGGAACTGCTGCTGCGCACCTCGGCCGCCTCGCTCGGCGTGCTGCTGTTCGCGTTCACCACGCCGATGTCCGACCTGCTGCCGCGCCTGGTGCGGGCCGGGGTGCCCGCGCCCGTGATCGACGTGGCGCTGGTGACGTACCGGATGAGCTTCCTGCTCCTGGACTCCGTGCGCCGGATCCGGGACGCGCAGGCCGCCCGGCTCGGGCACACCACACGGGCCGCCACCTGGCGCTCCCTGTCCGGGCTCGGCGCCACCGCGTTCGTCCGGGCCTTCGACCGGGCGACGCGGCTGCAGGCCGGGCTCGCCGGACGCGGCTACGACGGCACTCTGCGCGTTCTGGTGCCCGAGGCCCGCGTCTCCGTCCGCTTCACGGCCGCGAGTCTCGCGCTGCTCGCAGCCGTGGCCGTACTCACCTTCGTACTCGAAAGGCCGCTGACATGAGCGAGCCCGCCCTCGTCGCACTCTGCGGCGCGTCCTTCGCGTACGAGGACGGCCCGCCCGTGCTCGACGGCCTCGACTTCGAGGTGCGGGAAGGACGCGCGCTCGCTCTGCTCGGCCGCAACGGCAGCGGCAAGACCACGTTGATGCGGCTGCTCAGCGGCGGACTGCGGCCGCGCACCGGCCAGTTGACCGTCGAGGGCCGCCCGGTCCGTTACGACCGCAAGGGCCTGACCCGGCTGCGGACCACGGTCCAGCTGGTGGTGCAGGACCCGGACGACCAGCTGTTCGCCGCGTCCGTCGCCCAGGACGTGTCGTTCGGGCCGCTGAACCTCGGCCTGCCCGACCCCGAGGTGCGGGCGCGGGTCGACGAGGCGCTCGCCGCCCTGGACATCACCGCTCTGGCCGACCGGCCCACGCATCTGCTCTCGTACGGGCAGCGCAAGCGGACCGCGATCGCGGGTGCCGTCGCGATGCGGCCGCGCGTGCTGATCCTCGACGAGCCGACCGCGGGGCTCGACCCCGATGGTCAGGAGCGGCTGCTCGCCACCCTCGACGCCCTCCGTAGGAGCGGCACCACCGTGGTGATGGCCACGCACGACGTGGACCTCGCCCTGCGCTGGGCCGACGACGCGGCGCTGCTCACCCCGTCCGGTGTACGCATGGGACCCGCGGCCGGGACACTGGCCCGCACGGATCTCCTCCAGCAGGCGGGGCTCCGGCTGCCATGGGGCATCGCCGCGGCGCAACTGCTCCGCGCACGGGGACAGTTGGCCGACGCGGAACCCGGTCCGCGCACGGCGGACGAGCTGGCCGCCCTGGCCGTGGCCCAGACCACGCCTCGGATACCGGCCGATGGCTGACGCGCCGCAGGCACGGCCGGTCGTGGTGGACGGGCAGGAGATGCTCGCCGTGGCCGGCGAGGAATTCTCCCGAGGTGGCCGCGGCCCACGACTGCGTGGGCGACGGCTGCGAGGTGTGCGCGGCACTCGCCGGGCTGCCCGAGCAGGTGCGGGCCGCCCGGCAGGCCGCGGCGGGGAGTCGGCGGCACGACCCGGGGCGCACGTGATCCAACGACACCCCTAGGACCTGTCGTCACCTGCCCGTCGTCCGGCCGATCGACCGCGATGTGTCCGCCGCCGATCCCTCGGATCCGCCGGAGCCTCCACCCCCGCAGCCGGCAAGAAGGAGCATCCCGCACAGGAAAGCGGCGGACAGGGATGTGGCGCGCGTGACGGACACTGCTGTTCCTCTACGTCAAGGGCCCGTACGCGGGGCCCGACCGTACCGTGTGCCAGCAGGTCTTCGGACTCGGGGTCACTCGGACACGGCGCCTTCCCGGACCTCACTGGTCCAGTGGCCGAATAGCCGTGCCCGTCACCCTCACCGCTGCGCGTCAGTCCCGGATTCACACCGGATTCCCTGACCTTCGTACGTCGTCGTACGAAGGTGCGACTGGCCTGCGCCAGCTATCACGAGGCTCGAAGGGCGCCGGCGGCGCGAGACCCAGCAGGCTGGGGACCGGAGTGGGACGTCGATGCGGACCGGCAGGCCGGCGAGGACCTGGAGCAGTTCGGTGACGTCGGCCGGTGACACGGGGCGCGGCACGCGCACGACGAGGTCCGGGTCGCTGCCTTGGTGCGCGGTGGGGTGACCGGTGGCCGGTTCGAAGCCGGCGCTGCCGTCCCGGCCCCCGGGCGGTGGCACCAGCGGGGGTGGGTGAGGCCTTGCAGTGTCGCCACAGTCTCCAAGACCGGCAGGTCACGAGGAGAGAAGAGCCGAGTCCCGGGACTTGGGCCGGGCGGACGACCGCCGGCTTCGACGAAGCGCGCTATCAGAAGCGCAGCTCCGTCGAGCGGGCGAACAATCGGCTCAAGCAGCACAGGACCGTGGCCACGAGGCACGACAGACGTGACAGACGTGGCAGACGTGAATCCTGTGTGCGGTCAGACCGCTCAGACGGTTCCGCAGTCCGAGACGACGATCTTCTTGGCGGTACCGCCGGAGCGGCTGCCGAGCGCCTCGATCGCCTTCACGACGTCCATGCCCTCCACGACCTCGCCGAAGACGACGTGCTTGCCGTCGAGCCAGTCGGTGATGATCGTGGTGATGAAGAACTGCGAGCCGTTGGTGTTCGGGCCCGCGTTGGCCATGGACAGCAGGCCCGGCTTGGTGTGCTTGAGCTGGAAGTTCTCGTCGGCGAACTTCTCGCCGTAGATGCTCTTGCCGCCCGTACCGTTCTGGTTGGTGAAGTCACCGCCCTGGAGCATGAAGTCCGGGATGACCCGGTGGAACGGCGAGCCCTTGTAGCCGTAGCCGTGCTCGCCGGTGGCCAGCTCACGGAAGTTCCTGGCCGTCTTCGGGACGACGTCGTCGTACAGCTTGAACTCGATGCGGCCGAGTGGCTCGCCGTTCGCGGTCACCTCGAAGAAGACGTTCTGGCTCATAGCTCTGCCCCTCTGGATTCGAATGGTCGCACCCGAGCATAGAAGATCTTCGTACAAAGGCCTGACAGGCGGACCCAGTGTCCGCATGATCACATCCCCGGGCCGTCTTCGCTCACGACTCGGCGGAGCCCCTCCACCAGACGAAGACCTCGGTGCTCGGCCGGCGTTCGGAGAACCGGGCCGACGGGGAGGTCTCCCGCAGCAGTCCACGCAGGTCTGCTTCGAAGCCGTCAAGGCGCGCGCCGAACAGGTGCGGAGCCGAGGACGACATCGAGAACACCCACGCGACGACGTCGTCAATCGTGCGCTCCAGCGCCTGCCCGCCGGGAACGACATGGCGCTGGGGGCCGGAGAATCCCGCCCGGGCGAACACCTCGGCCTCACCGCCGGGTGTTCCCTGCGGCAGTACCCCGCGGCCCGCTCGCCGGACCGGTCCCAGATATCGCCGCACCAGCTCGTCCATCGCCGCATAGGGCACCGCCGGACGGGGAAGACCGTCGGCGGTCCGACGCTCCGTCTTCAGGTCCGAGATGTGCACCAACGCCCCGGCGGGCCGGAGCATGTCCCTGATGGTTGCCGCCACCAGGTCGCGGTCCATCCAGTGGAAGGACTGACCGAAGGTCGCCACCGTGAACGTCCCGAGACCTGCGGGCAGATCCTCGGCCCGGGCCTGGATCCACTGTGCCTTTTCGGCTACTCCCGCCTCGGCGGCCGCACGTCCGGCTTCCGCGATCATCCCGCTGTCCGGGTCCACACCGACGATCTCACCGAAAGAGTGCGCCAGGCTCAGGGCAAGGGTGCCCGGCCCGCATCCCACATCGAGAAGACGCCCCTGGCCGTCGAGCCGCAGAACCTCGGCAAGGACGTCCGCCAGTCCGAGGGCATACGGGAGCCTGCCGCGCTGGTAGTAGGCGGCCGTGCCGGAGAACAAGGCGTCGTCCCACTCCCAGCCGACCGCCACATCCACTCACCACTCATGACTCGCGACCCATGTGAAGAACTCGCAGGCGGCTCGAGTATGCCCGATCAGCTGCGGGACGGATCGAGAAGGCGTCGCGTACGAAGACTGGCTTGAGCCGCGGGCGCTCGTCGCCGGCGCCGTCAGGAGCTGAGCCGTCAGCTCGTCACAGCCAGCCGTTGCGCTTGAAGCCGCGGTGGATCACGAGGCAGGCGGTCGCGTCGTCGACGACATGGTCGGCGATGGCGTGAAGCACCGCGGCCGGGCCCTTGGCCAGCTGCCGCGCGTCGGCTTCGAGGTCTTCGCGCAGCGGGCCGAGGGAGCCGTGGCGTCCGTGCCGGACGGTCACGACGAAGTCGGGGCCGGCGAAGACCATGATCTCGCCGGTGTTGACGACCTCGCTGGTGGCGGTCAGTTCCTCGTGCTCGACATAGGCGACGGTCTTGACGGCGAACAGGACGTCGCCGTACTGCTCGACCTCGGTCACCGGGCGGCCGCCCGGTCCGCGCAGCCACCACCACAGCGGGGGCAGGGCGGCGAGGGCGAGCAGCAGCCAGGAGGGGGTCTCGGATGCCAGGGTCAGGGCCAGCAGCAGGATCGTCACGCCGGTGGCGATCAACAGGGCGTCTGCCAGGGACCGCTGGTCGGGCCGGTGCGGTCGGCCGTCCTTGGGCATCGCCCGCCAGGCGACGCCCAGCGCCAGTACGCAGACGGGGATCTTCACAAGGAACACCGCCCGCCAGCCCAGGTGGTCCAGCAGCAGCCCGCCGACCGCGGGGCCGGTCACCGCACCGAGCGGGCCGAGGGTCGCCGGGACGCTCATGGCCCGTCCGCGCACCTCCGGCCGTACGGAGCGCAGCGCCAGGACGGGCATCAGGACGAACAGCGCCGCCCCGAAAGCACCTTGGGCGATCCGGGCGGCGATCAGCCAGGCCGCCCAGGGCGAGACGGCCGCGGCGGCGCTGCACACGGCGAATCCGCCGGTCGCGGTCAGCAGCGCGACCCGCATGCCCGTCCCGTCCAGCCAGCGGCCCACGGGCAACAGCAGGGCGACGACGGGGAGTTGGTAGCCGAGCACCGCCCACTGGGCGGTCGCGGCCGACACGTGCAGGCCGCGGGAGATGTCCGCCAGGGCCACATTGACGATGTTCATGTCGAGCATCGCGACGAACGACAGCGCGCCCGCCACGGCCACCAGGAGCCAGCGGTCCTCTGCCTCGGGTATGTCACCAAGCCGATCCGAGCCGAGACCGTGGTCGGTCACCCTGTGCCCCTCCCCCTCGCGGGTGGGCTGCCGGACAGCAGCCTCGTCCCACAAGTCGGGCGGGGGCGGGGGTGAGTTCCCGGCCGTGTCCAAAGTCGCCGCACGCGGTCACCGTGCACGGCGCGGACCTCGACGACGCGCGGGTACGGGCCGCGATCGTCGAGGCCGGATTCGGCGTAGGCGAGCCCGCCGCGGCCTGACCGACTTCGCGGCGAAGCCCCCGCGGGGGACACCCTCCTTCAAAACCGCCAACACTTTCACCCAAAGTGTTGGCGGTTTCAGCGACCTATGCGGTGACCGCGGCATCGCCGACCGGATGCGCCGGGGCCCGGTGGTCGAACGCGATCAGCGGATCCCCGGTCAGCGGATGGTCCACCACCATCGCCCGCACCCCGAACACCTCCGCCAGCAACGCCGGCGTCAGCACCTCGCGCGGCGCGCCCGAGGCGACCACGCTTCCGTCGTGCAGGACGTGCAGGCGGTCGCAGACCGAGGCGGCGGCGTTGAGATCGTGCAGCGACACCAGCGTCGTACGGCGGTGGTCTCGCAGCAGGGCGAGCAGTTCCACCTGGTGGCGTACGTCGAGGTGGTTGGTCGGCTCGTCGAGGACCAGCACGTCCGGGTTCTGGGCGAACGCGCGGGCCAACAGGACGCGTTGGCGTTCGCCGCCGGACAGTTCCGTGAAGCGGCGTCCGGTGTGGCCGTCCATGCCGACGTCGACGAGGGCGCGGGTGACGATGTCCCGGTCGGCGGCGTCCTCGCCCGCGAAGGCGCGCTTGTAGGGAGTGCGGCCCATCGCGACGACCTCGCGCACGGTCAACTCGAAGTCGCCGCCCCGCTCCTGTGGCAGGGCCGCCACATGACGGGCCGACTGGACGGGGCTCAGCCGACGGATGTCCGTGCCGGACAGCAGCACCCGCCCGGCGGTGGGCCGCAGATGTCGGTACACCGTGCGCAGGAGCGTGGACTTGCCGCTGCCGTTGGGCCCGACCAGGCCCGTGATCTCGCCTTCGGCCGCGAACAGGCTCGCCCCCGCCACGACCGTACGCCCGGCGTACGCGACGTGCAGATCCTCTATGTCGATCCTCAACTGCCGCTCCCCAACCGACGGTCCAGCAGATACAGCAGCGCCGGAGCGCCGATCAGTGAGGTGACCACGCCGACCGGCAGCTCCTGCGTGTCCATGGCCGTACGGCACACGATGTCGACGAAGACGAGCAGCAGCGCGCCGAACAGCGCGGAGACCGGCAGCAGTCGGCGGTGGTCTCCGCCGACGACCAGGCGGCAGGCGTGCGGGACCATCAGGCCGACGAAGGCGATGGCTCCGGACACCGCGACCAGGACACCCGTCAGCACGCTGGTCACCAGGAACAGCTCGCGGCGCAGTCGTACGACGTCGATGCCGAGCCCGGCCGCCGTCTCGTCGCCCATCAGCAGGGCGTTGAGCCCCCGGGCGCGGGCCTGGAGGAGGAGCAGCGCGGCCGGGACCGTCAGCGCGGGGACGGCCAGCAGCTGCCAGGTCGCCCCGCTCAGACTGCCCATGAGCCAGAACAGCACGCTGTGGGTCTGCTGCTCGTCCCCGGCCTGAAGGACGAGGTAGCTGGTGAACCCGGACAGGAACTGGCCGATCGCAACCCCGGCGAGCACCAGCCGCAGCGGCGCGAATCCCCCGCCGCGCCGGGCCACCGCCCACACCAGGGCGAAGGTGAGCAGGGCCCCCGCGAACGCCGCGCCCGACAGGCCGAGTCCGAGCGCGCCGCCCGCTCCCGCGCCGAGCACGATGGCGGCGACCGCGCCGAGCGAGGCGCCGTTGGAGATGCCCAGCAGGTACGGGTCGGCGAGCGGGTTGCGTACGAGGGCCTGGACCGCCGTACCGACGACCCCGAGACCGGCGCCGACGAGTGCGGCCAGCAGGGCGCGGGGGAGGCGGAGTTGCCAGACGATCAGATCGTTGGTCCCCGGCCGCGGTGTCTCGCCGGACAGTCTGCGCCACACCACGCCCCACACCTCGGCGGGCGGGATGGACGTCGAGCCCCAGGAGACCGCCAAGGTGAGGGCAGCGAGGAGAGCGAGGCCGAGGACGGCGGTCAGGAGCCCGGCGGGCAGGGGCCGCGCGTCGGGCCCCTTACCGCCCTCGCCCTTCTCACGGTTCTCACGGTTCTCACGGCGGGATGCCGACAGCACCGAGAACACGACTATGCGACCTTGCCCGGGTAGAGGGTCTTGGCGATCTCCTCGACCGTGTCGGCGTTGGTGACGCCGGCGATGGTGGTCTGCTCCGAGCCGATGCGCAGGAAGTGGCCGTCCTTGACGGCCTTCAGGCCCTTGGTCGCCGCGTTGGTCTCCAGCCACTTCTGCGCCTCGTCGAACGCCTTCTTGTTGGCCGCCTCGCTGCCCCGGTTGCGGACGCCCAGCTGAATCCAGTCCGGGTTCTTGGAGATCACGTCCTCCCAGCCGACCTGCTGGTAGTCGCCGTCGCAGTCGGCGAAGGCGTTGCGGGCGCCGGCCAGGGTGATCACCGCGTTGGCGACCTGGCGGTTGCAGACGACGGTGGGCTGCTGGGTACCGGCGTCGTAGTCGAAGAAGAAGTAGGTGGGCCGCTTGCTCTCGGCCGTCTGTCCGACCGCCTGCTGAACGGCGTCCACCTTCTGTTTCATGCCCGCGACGAGTTCCTTCGCCTTCGCGCCGGTGCCGGTGACCCCGCCGAGCGAGGTGATGTCGTCCTGGACCGCCGACAGGTCGGTCACCGCGCTCTTGAGGGTCGAGGCGCAGGCGGTGGACTTCAGATGGATGTGCTTGATCCCGGCCGTCTTGTACTCGGCCTCGGTGGGCGCGTCGCCCATGGAGCCGCCCATGCCGCCCATCGACGCGAAGGTGTCGATGTAGAGGTCGGCGCCGGAGCCGAGGAGCTTCTCCTTGGCGATCACCGTCTCGCCGAGGACCGGAACCTTCCGCGCCTGCGCGTCCAGTGAGGTCGGCAGGGTGCCCTTGCCGGGCGGGAACCCGGTGCCGATCACCTGGTCCCCGGCGCCCAGGCGGAGCAGCAGTTCCAGGCTGGAGGCGTTGCTCGTGACGATCTTCGTCGGGGCGGCGGAGAACGTGGTCTTGGCGCCCATGCAGTCGGTCACGGGGTAGCCCTCGGAACCGGACTGCCCGGCGGTGTCACCCGCCGTGGCCGTGTCGCCGTCCCCGGTCTCCTCGCCGCAGCCCGCCGCCAGCAGACCGAGCACCACGGTCGCCGTACCCCACCACACGCGAGAACGCATCGAAACTCTCCAGGATCCACTCGGTACGCGGGAGGACCTCTGCCACCCGCTCCAGTAGTCGGCGCGGACTCCGGTTGAGTTCCTACGAGTTGGACACCCCGTCGGCTTCGACGGGGTGCCGGTGTACACCGCGCCCGCGGCGGACACCGGCACCTCTCCCGTCAGGCGGCCACCGGCGTCGGCGCGTCCGTCTCGGCGAGCAGGTCGACGAGGGTGGCCCGGGCTCGGGCCACGCGTGAGCGGACGGTTCCGACGGGGCAGTCGCTGAGCTCGGCGGCCTCCGCGTAGGGCAGTCCCATCAGCTGGGTGAGGACGAACGCCTCGCGGCGCTCGTCGGGCAGCGCGGCCAGCAGGTCGAGGAGCGCGACGCCGTCGTCGAAGCCGGGCAGACCGCGCGGCTGGGCGTGCTCGACGGCCAGCCGCCAGTCCGGCACGTCGGACAGCCGCGGGCGGGCGGCGGCGTACCGGAAGCTGTCGATCACCGCGCGCCGTGCGATGGACAGCAGCCACGCGCGGGCGGACGAGCGCCCTTCGAACCGGTGCAGGCTGCCTAGCGCGCGCAGGAAGGTGTCCTGGGCCAGGTCGTCGGCGGCCTGCGGGTCGGCGGAGAGGTGGGCGACGTACCGCAGGACGTCGCGGTGCAGGGCGCGTACGAAACGTTCGACGGCGTCCGGGTCACCGGCTCGGGCAGCGAGTGCCCAGGCGGTTATCGACTCGTCGACCGACGCCGTGTCACAGCTTGTGTCGCGCGAGGTGGGCAGGGCAGGAGTGATCACCTGGTTGTCCTTCTCGGTGAGGTGTACGGCCGTACGGCGGCGCACGGCCGAGGCCCGAGGCGCGCACGGGCTGCCTCGGGGTACCGGCTGTCTTTTCAGACGACAGCGGTCCCCACGGGCGGACCCCGAGAAGTGATCGCGTGGACGAGAAGGAGTCGCCGCGGCGCCCGGTCCGAGCGGGCGCGGTGTACGCGAAGGCGCGGGCGGTGCGGCGGTGTGGGCAGGGCGAGCAGCAGCCGCAGCGGTGCGGCCAGCCGACCGGCCACGGCCCGCAGGATGCGAAAGGCGGCGCGTTCGCCGTACCCGAGCCACAGACCGCACAGCAGCGCGGCCAGCAGGTGAGCGGCGAGCATGCCGAACGAGGAGGTGCCGCCCATGTCCATGGAATTCATTGAGTCCATGGCGTCCCTGCGCATGGACTCGATGTGCGTGGACTCCCTGTGCGTGGAGCCCATGGCATGCTCCATCGACCCCATGGACCTGCCGCCCATGCCCGCCAAGGCCGAGCTCTGCGCCTGCGAGAAGGCCCAGTGGAGCGCCCCCTGGGCGACGACCACCACGGACACGATCAGCGGCAGGCCGCGCTCGCGACCGGCGAGGCACCACCCCGTACCGCCCGCCGCCGCGGCCGCGGCGCCCAACGCCCACCAGGGCACGTGGCTTCCGGACATCATGACGTGCCCCAGGGCGGCGAGCAGCACACAGACGACCGCGAACACCGTGGCCCGTACCGTGCGAGAACACCACCCAGCGGTCATGACGGGCTCATCCTCACATCCGGGGTTCGGGTGTCATGGTGCGGTACGGACATGACCCCGCCCTCCCACTCAATCCGGGACACATGATCCAGAACACACGTCGAGGTCACAGGGGGTCGTCGCTCGGGCGGACCACGACCGCCAGGACCTTGATCCGCCCACCGTGCCGGAAGGTCAGGGTGAAGGGCACGAGGTCGCCCGCACGCCATCCCGCCCTGGCTCGCACCGTCGTGTCGAGACCGTGCGGAGACATGGTGAGGCCGGCGTGCGCCGGGACGAGGGCCGAGTCCACCGGCTCCCGGTACGCCCTCCCGCCGCCCGTGGTGCCGTGCCGCGAGAGCGCGATGTCACCGCCGCCCGTGGCGGACGAGGAGACTCCGACGAGCCGGTCGTCCGCGTCGCCGGAGTTGGAGATCCGGAAGAACGCGGTGGTGTCCCGGTTGTCGCCGTAGGGAAGGAAGACGCGCCCGGCGGTGACCTCGATCCGCGGCGGGTTGCCGGCGTTGCCGGAGCCGACCCAGGTGGTCAGGCCCCCGAGGGCGACGCCGCACGCGGCGACGGGCGCGAGCGCGGCGAGCAGGGTGTCGGTGAGCCGGCGTCGGGTGGGACGCCAGAGGTGTTCGGTCATCGGCGGCGACTCCGAGCCTTCCGCGCGGGCGATGGTTGCCAGGCGCGCAGCCGCAGGCTGTTGCCGACCACGAGCACCGAGCTCGCCGACATCGCCGCCGCGGCCACCATCGGGTTGAGCAGGCCCACCATGGCGAGCGGCACGGTCACGACGTTGTAGCCGAACGCCCACAGCAGGTTGGCGCGGATCGTGCCGAGGGTGCGCCGCGCGAGTCGTACGGCGTCCCCCAGCGCCTCGATGTCGCCGCGCACCAGGGTCACGTCGGCGGCCCCGATCGCCGCGTCCGTGCCGCCGCCCATGGCGATGCCGAGGTCGGCGCCGGCCAGCGCCGCGGCGTCGTTCACACCGTCCCCGACAACCGCGACCCGGCGGCCGTCCGCCCGCAGCCTCCGTACGAGTTCGGCCTTGTCCTCGGGGGAACAGCGGGCGTGCACCTCCTCGATGCCGAGCGCGGCCGCGACGGCGCGGGCCGGTGCCTCCCGGTCGCCGGTGGCGAGCACCGGATACGCGCCGAGGCGCCGCAGCCGCTCCACCGCCCGGTAGCTGCCGGGCCGTACCACGTCGCCGATCTCGATCAGCGCCTCGGCCACGCCGTCCACCCGGACCAGGACGGGCGTGTGCGCGGCGGCCTCGGCCGCCGGGAGCGCGTCCGCCAGGGCGGCGGGCAGTTCGTCCTCGGGCGCCAGGACTTCGACGAGGCGGCCCTCGACGCGGCCGCGGACTCTGCGTCCCACCGCTGCGCTGAATTCGCTCGGCTCCGGCAACGGCAGCTCGGGCCCCTCCCGCCGCGCGTACGAAACGATCGCCCGGCCCAGCGGATGCTCCGAGCCCTGTTCCACGCCACCGGCCAGCCGCAGCACCGTCTCCCGCCCGAGCCCGTCCGGTACGGCGGTGACGCGGGCGACGGTCATATGGCCGGAGGTGAGGGTGCCGGTCTTGTCCAGGACGACGGTGTCGATGTGCCGCAACGCCTCCAGCGCCTGCGGACCACTGACCAGGACGCCCAGTTGCGCGCCGCGTCCGGTGGCGGCCATGAGCGCGGTCGGGGTCGCCAGGCCCAGCGCGCAGGGGCAGGCCACGACCAGCACGGCCACGCACGCGGTGACGGCCGCCTGCGGGTCGGCTCCGGCGCCGAGCCAGAAGCCGAGGACGGTGACGGCGAGCGCGAGGACGACCGGCACGAACACCCCGGCCACCGCGTCGGCCAGCCGCTGCGCCCGCGCCTTGCCGGCCTGGGCATCGGTCACCAGCCGGGTGATCCGGGCGAGTTGTGTGTCGGCGCCGATCGCGGTGGCGCGGACGAGGAGCAGTCCGCCGACGTTCACGGCGCCGCCCACCACCGCCGAGCCGGGCCCGACCTCGGCCGGCTCGCTCTCCCCGGTGACCAGGGACAGGTCCACGGCGGAGCTGCCCTCCACGACCGTCCCGTCGGTGGCGACCCGCTCACCGGGCCGTACGACGAAGACCTGCCCCAGCCCCAACTCCTCGATGGGGACGAGCCGTTCGACCCCGTTCTCGCGTACCGACACCTCCTTGGCCGCAAGCCCGGCGAGGGACCGCAGAGCCGCCCCGGTGCTCCGCCGCGCCCGCCCCTCCAGGAACCGCCCGGTCAGCACGAACAGCGGCACCCCGACGGCCGCCTCCAGATAGACGTGCGCCGTACCGTCCGCCGCGGACGGCAGCAGACTGAACGGCATCCGCATCCCGGGATCACCCGCTCCGCCGAGGAAGAGCGCGTACGCCGACCAGAAGAAGGACGCCATCACGCCCAGCGACACCAGCGTGTCCATGGTCGCCGTCGTGTGCCGCAGCCCCCGCACCGCCCGTTCATGGAACGGCCGGGCACTCCACACCGCGACCGGAGCCGTCAGCGCGAAACACAGCCACTGCCAGTTGCGGAACTGGAGCACGGGCACCATCGACAGCACGAGGACGGGTACGGCGAGGAGTGCCGTGACCAGCAGCCGCTGCCGCTCCAGCCGAGCGCCCTCCGGCTCCTCCTCATCCGCCTGGCCCACCTTGCCCGCCTTGCCCTTCTGCGTTGGGGCAGGCTCGGGCAGCGCGGCCGTGTATCCGGCCTGCTCGACCGTCGCGACGAGTTCGGCGGGGCGAATGTGCGGCGGATGGCTGACGTGGGCGCGACCGGTGGCCAGATTGACCGTCGCGGTGACTCCCTCGAGTTTGCCGAGTCGCTTCTCCACCCGTCGCACGCACGCCGCGCAGGTCATCCCGCCGACGGTGAGGTCGGTGGTCACCAGTGGACCGGTCGCCGCTTCCGTGTCCATCAGCCGCCACTCCCGTGCATGTCCATGTCCTCCATGCCCCCGCCGCTTCCGTCGCCGCCCGTGCTGGTGCCGTGCAGGCCGGGCGCGACCGGACCGGCCGCGGCACCGACGGCGTAGGACACCGTGAACATGAGCGCGAGCAGCAGGAGGAAGCCGCAGAGCGCGGGCGGGGGCAGCAGTTTCCGAAGCATGGAATCCACGCCGGAGGAGGATTGGGGGAACTCTTCCATCTTCAGGAGTCGGGAGTGCCGGGGCTCGAGTTCCGGAAGGTTGGAGTGACGTGCGTCACATCAGATGTGGTTACTCTTCCAGGCCGTCCACCAGCGTCGTGACCACCTCGATGTCACCGATGCGGGCGACATCGACGCGCCGCGGGTCGTCCCCCAGCACCACCAGGTCGGCCCGCTTGCCCGGGGTGAGGCTGCCCGCCCGGTCGTCCCAGTGGCAGGCGAAGGCCCCGCCGACGGTGTAGGAGCGCAGGGCGTCGTCGACCGCGATGGCCTCGTCCGCGCCGATGAGCCGACCGGACTCGGAGGCACGTTCGACCATGAACTGAACGGCCCGCAAGGGCGAACCGTCCGCGACGGGCCGGTCGGAACTGCCCACCAGCGTGATGCCCTGGTCCAGGAAGCCCTTGCCCCGGTACAGCCACGGGGCCCGCTCCTTACCCATGATCGACGCGTAGTCGTCGCCGAAGTACCGCAGAAAGTTGGGCTGGACCACCGCGATCGCGCCGAGCCGCGCGAAGCGGGGCAGTTGGTCGGGCCGGATCAGGCCCGCGTGTTCGATGCGATGCCGGGCGCCGGGGCGCGGCCGGAGGCGCTGCGCCCGCTCCAGCGCGTCCAGTGCGAGATCGGCCGCGCGGTCGCCGATGGCGTGGACGGCGAGCTGCCAGCCGCCGAGGTGACCGTTGACGATGGTATCGATCAGGAGTTCCGGGTCCTCCTGCAACTGCCCGGCATGTCCCATGCCTTCGTACGGGCTGCTCAGTGCGGCCGTGCGCGCCATCATGCCGCCGTCGGTGTAGACCTTGAGCGCTCCCACGGACAGCCAGTCGTCGCCGAATCCGGTGCGCAGGCCGAGGTCGAGCGCCCGGGGTCCATGGTTCTCGCCGGGTGGCCCGATCGGATGCAGTACGTCCGCCGCGATCATCAGCTGCACCCGCAGCGGCAGGCGGCCCTGCTCCCGCGCGAGCTGATAGGCCGCCAGTTCGATGGGCCCGTGGCCGAACAGCCTGCCGCCGATGCCCGCTTCGGCGCAGGCCGTCACCCCTTCGGCCCGGCAGATCCGGCCGGCTCGCACGATGGCGTCCGCGAGTTCTTCCTGGGTGTACGGGTCGCGGAGCCTGCGTGCGGCACCCATGGCGCCCTCGGCGAGAAAGCCGTTCTCGTGCGGGACATCGGCGGGGAGCCGGTTCAGGATCGCGCTGTTGACGACGCAGGCGTGTCCGGACTCGTGCAGCAGGAACACCTTGCGGCCGTCACTGACCTTGTCCAGCTCCGCGGCGGTCAGATGGCGTCCCAGTGCCCGCTGGTCGTAGCCCGCGACGCTGACCCAGGCGCCGTGCGGGCTGCGGGCGACGGCCGCGGCCACGGCGTCGAGCACGTCGTCGACCCGCGTACACGGGGCAACGGTCGGGGTGTTCGCCTTGAATCCCGTCCACGCCAGATGCACATGACTGTCGATGAAACCGGGCAGCACCGTGGCGCCCTGGAGGTCGACCACCCTGCGCGCGGGCAGTCCGGTCACCGCCTCGTCCAGGCCCGCGATGCGGCCGTGCCAGATCCCCAGGTCATGGGCGACGGGGCGGTCCGGATCCATGGTGATGATGTGGGCGTTCGTGAGCCTCGTGCACAGCGTTCCCGTCATGGTGGGGCGAGGCTAACGTGACCCGCGACCCCTGTCACCATTGCCCACTTAGGCAAGCCTTGCTTTACTTGGCGCTGCTCTTCATTCAGCCCGAGGAGGAACCGCATGCGGGTCGTCATGTTCGGCTATCAGACCTGGGGCCATCGAACCCTGAAAGCGCTCCTGGACTCCGAGCACGACGTGGCACTGGTCGTGACGCACCCCAAGAGCGAGCACGCGTACGAGAAGATCTGGAGCGATTCGGTCGCCGACCTGGCCCGCGAGCACGGTGTGCCGGTGCTGATCCGCAAGCGGCCCGACGACGAGGAACTGTTCGCCGCACTCGAAGAGGCCGCGCCCGATGTCATCGTGGCCAACAACTGGCGGACCTGGATCCCCCCGCGCATCTTCGAACTGCCCCGCCACGGCACCCTCAACGTGCACGACTCGCTGCTGCCGGCCTACGCCGGGTTCTCCCCCCTGATCTGGGCACTGATCAACGGCGAGAAGGAAGTCGGCGTCACCGCGCACATGATGAACGAGGAACTCGACGCCGGCGACATCGTCGCCCAGCACGCGGTGACCGTGGGGCCGAGGGACACCGCGACGGACCTGTTCCACAAGACGGTCGACCTGATCGCCCCGGTCACCACGGAGGCCCTCCGCCTGATCGCCTCCGGGCAGACCGAGTTCACCCGGCAGGACCGCTCCCGTGCGAGCTTCTTCCACAAGCGGTCCGCCGAGGACATCCGCATCGACTGGAACTGGCCCGCCGAAGACCTCGAACGTCTGGTGCGCGCCCAGTCCGCCCCGTATCCGAGCGCGTTCACCTATCACCGGGGCAAGCGCCTCGAAATCCTGGCGGCGGTCGTGTCCACCGGCCGCTACGGCGGCACTCCGGGCCGGATCTTCTACCGCGAGGGCGACGGGGTGGTGATCGTCGCCGGAGCCGACGCGCGCACGGGGCGCCATCACGGACTCGCCATCACGCGCATCCGTACGGAGGACGGCGAAGAGATGCCCGCGACCGACTACTTCACTTCCATGGGCGGCTATCTCACCGCCCGCAGTTGACCCAGGTCGATCGGACCCGTGAGGGACCCGTCACCGGACCCGTCACCGCACCATCCGCCATGGACGAGAGCCTTGACCTGGAGGCTCCCACTTAGACTAGCCTTACCTAAATTTCATTCTGGCTGGTTCCGGAGGGTGCGGCCGATGGGAGTTGAGGAACCGTCAGGGCGAACCGTTCTGGCGCGGACGGTCGCGGGACAGCGGCGCGCGGTCGCCACCGCCGCGCTCCTCGGATCCGCCCATCAACTCGGCGAGGCCCTGGTCCCGGTGCTCATCGGCATCGTGATCGACCAGGGCGTCGCGGCGGGCGACACCGGGGCGCTGGTGCGCTGGCTCGCCGTACTCGCCGTCATGTACGTAGGACTGTCCTTCAGCTTCCGCTTCGGGGCGCGGGCCGGGGAGCGAGCGGCCGAACAGGCCGCGCACACACTGCGGGTGGACCTCGTACGACGCGTCCTCGATCCGCGCGGCGGGGCCGAGAGCGGACGACTTCCGGGCGCGCTGGCCAACATCGCCACCGAGGACGCCAAGCGGGTCGGCGCGGTCAACATGGCCGTCATGCTGGGGACTTCGGCCCTCACCGGTCTGATCGTCAGCGCGGTCGCGCTGCTGCTGATCTCCGTACCGCTCGGCCTGGTCGTCCTGTTGGGCACGCCCGTCCTGCTCTGGCTCGGGCATCTGCTCAGCAAGCCGCTGGAACGCCGCAGCGAGGCCGAGCAGGAGCGGGCCGCCCACGCCTCCGGTGTCGCGGCCGACCTGGTCGCCGGACTGCGGGTACTCAAGGGCATCGGCGCGCAGGCCGCGGCCGTCGACCGCTACCGGCGCACCAGCCGGGATTCGCTGGCCGCCACGCTGCGCGCCGCCCGCGCCGAGGCCTGGCAGCGTGGTGTGGTGCTCGCACTGACCGGGGGGTTCATCGCGCTGGTGGCGCTGATCGGCGGGCGGCTCGCCGTCGAAGGGGACATCACGCTGGGGCAGTTGGTCTCGGCGCTCGGGCTTGCCCTGTTCCTCCTCGGCCCGCTCGACGTACTGGCCTGGGTCAACACCGAGTTCGCCCAGGGCCGGGCCTCCGCGGCCCGGATCGCGGACGTCCTCGCCGCCGCCCCCGGCGTCTTCCCCGGCGACCGGCCGCTGTCCGCCCCGGTGCGCGGCGCGCTCCGGCTGCGCGGAGTCAGCCTCGGTGGGCTGCGCGAACTGGACCTGACCGTCGCACCCGGCGAACTGCTCGGAGTCGCCAGCACCGACCCGGCCGCCGCCGAGGCTCTGCTGCGCTGCCTCGGCCGCACCGACGACCCTGAGGCGGGTGTGGTGGAACTCGACGGCGTACCGCTGTCGGACCTCGACCCGGCCGAGCTGCGCACCGCGGTGCTGGTCGCGGCGCACGACGCCGCGTTGTTCGAGGGCACCCTGAGCGACAACATCGGCACCGGCGACCGCAGGGAGCGGGTGATGGCCGCCGCGGCGGCCGACGAGGTCGCCCGGGCCCTGCCGCACGGCAGCGCCACCCAGGTCAGTGAAGGGGGCCGCTCGCTCTCCGGCGGCCAGCGCCAGCGCGTCGCCCTCGCCCGCGCGCTGGGCGCCGACCGGCCCGTGCTCGTCGTCCACGACCCGACCACCGCCGTGGACGCCGTCACCGAGGCCCGGATCGCCGACGGCGTCCGCGCGTTCCGGCACGCCCGCACCACGCTCCTGGTCACCAACAGCCCAGCACTGCTCGCCGTCACCGACCGAGTGGTGCTCCTGGACGCCGGCCGGGTCGCCGCCGACGGCCCGCACGCCGATCTCGTACGAGCCGACGCGGCGTACCGGAAGACGGTGCTGGCATGACCACCGCACAACCCGACGCGACCCCGTCGAACCCTGGGGCCCCCGAGCTGCTGCCCACCGCCACCCCCGCCCGCACCCGGGCCGCCGTCGGTGAACTGCTCATCCCGCACCGGGCGTTGGCCTGGGCCGGATTCGGTGTGATGGTGCTGGCCACCGGCGTGGGACTGCTCACCCAGCCGCTGCTCGGCCGCATCATCGACCTCGTCACCGACCACAGCCCGGCCGGAGACCTCACGCTGCCCGTGCTGCTGCTGGTCGCCGTCGCCGTCGCACAGGGCATCGCCGCCGCGCTCGGGCGGTCGCTGGTCTCCCGGCTCGGCGAGACCGTACTGGCCGAACTGCGCGAGCGGTTCGTCGAACGCGCCCTGCGGCTGCCGCTCGACCGGCTGGAGAAGGCCGGCTCGGGCGATCTGAACGCGCGCGTCACCCGGGACGTCTCCCGGGTCACCGACGCGGTGCGCACCGCGCTGCCCGAACTGGCGGGCTCCGCGCTGTCCATCGTGCTCACCCTCGGCGCGCTGGCCCTGCTCGACTGGCGCTTCCTGCTCGCCGCGCTGCTCGCGGTGCCCGTGCAGGCCCACACCGCCCGCTGGTACGTACGCAACGCCACCCCGCTGTACGCGAAGGAGCGCATCGCCACCGGGGCCCAGCAGCAGCAGCTCCTCGACACCATCAGCGGGGCGGGCACGGTACGGGCGTACCGGATGGAGGCCGAACACACCGAGCGGGTCACCGCGCGTTCCAGGACCGCGGTCGAACTGACCATGCGGGGCGTGCAGTTGGTGCTGCGCTTCTACAGCCGGCTGCACCTGGCCGAGTACACGGGTCTCGCGGCCGTCCTGGTGACCGGTTTCCTGCTGGTGCGCGGCGGCTCCACCTCGATCGGTACCGCGACGGCCGCCGCACTGTACTTCCACAGTCTGTTCGGGCCGGTCAACACCGCTCTGGTACTGCTCGACGACGCCCAGTCGGCGACAGCGGCCCTGGCCCGGCTGGTCGGCGTCGTCGACGAACCGGTGCCGCACACCGTCGACCGGGGGCCCGTTTCCGACGCCACCGTCACCGTGACCGGGCTCGGACACTCCTACGTGCCGGGCCGCCCCGTACTGCACGACGTCGACCTCGCGCTGCGCCCCAAGGAGAAAGTGGCCCTGGTCGGTGCCAGCGGCGCGGGAAAGACCACCCTCGCCAAACTGGTCGTCGGTGTGCATCGCCCATCGGTCGGCACCGTGCGCATCGGTGGCGCCGAGCCGGACGAGTCCGGCCGCACGGTGGCGCTGGTCACCCAGGAGGTCCATGTCTTCGCCGGACCGCTCGCCGACGATCTGAGACTGGCCCGGCCTGCGGCCACCGACGAGGAGCTGCGCGAGGCCCTCGACCGGGTCGGCGCCCTCGGCTGGGCCGAGGCCCTGCCGGAAGGGCTCGCCACGATCGTGGGCGAGGGCGGCCACCGGCTGACCGCCGACCGGGCGCAGCAACTCGCCCTGGCCCGCCTGGTGCTGGCCGATCCGCCGGTCGCGGTGCTCGACGAGGCCACCGCCGAGGCGGGCAGCTCCGGCGCCCAGCGCTTGGAGCAGGGTGCCGAGCGGGCACTCGAGGGCCGCACCGCGCTGGTCGTCGCGCACCGCCTGAGCCAAGCCGCCGCCGCGGACCGGATCATCGTGATGGAGGACGGCCGGGTCGCCGAGAGCGGCACCCACGACGAACTGCGCGCCGCCGACGGTCCTTACGCGGCGTTGTGGCAAGCCTGGTCGGAGAACCGCAGTACCCGGCCCTGATCCGCCACCACCAACCCCCCGCACCCCGCTCACACACGACCGAACAGAAGGATCACCCGATGCTCCGCGCCAAGAGAGCCCCCCGGTTCGCCGGACTGCTCGCTTCCGTCCTGATGCTCGTCGGCTCGGTGGCCGCGTGCGGCTCCTCCGACTCGGATTCCGACTCCGCCTCCTCGCAGTCGGACAAGAGCTCCGCCGGCAGTGCCTTCCCCGTCACCCTCACGCACAAGTTCGGCAGTACGACCATCAAGTCCGAGCCGCAGCGTATCTTCACGGTCGGCCTCACCGACCAGGACGCCGTGCTCGCGCTGGGCAAGGTGCCCGTCGGCACCACCGACTGGCTCGGCGGCTACGACGGCGCCATCGGACCCTGGGCCAAGGACAAGCTCGGCTCGGCGAAGGCGCCGACCCTCCTCAAGGACACCGGCACCGGCCCCCAGGTGGAGAAGATCGCGGCCCTCAAGCCGGATCTGATCCTCGCCCTCTACGGCGGGCTGACGAAGGCCCAGTACGAGAGCCTGTCGAAGTTCGCCCCGGTGGTGGCCCAGCCGAAGGAGTACAACGACTACGGCATCCCGTGGCAGCAGCAGACCGAGTCGATCGGCAAGGCGCTCGGCAAGGAGGCCGAGGCGAAGAAGCTTGTCGAGGGTGTCGACGCGAAGTTCGCGGCGGCGGCGAAGGCGAACCCCGCCTTCAAGGACGCCGGCAGTGTGGTGGCCACCCCGTACGAGGGCTTCTTCGTCTTCGGCAGCCAGGACTCCCGCTCCCGCACGCTCACCTCGCTGGGCTTCAAGCTGCCGACCGATCTCGACAAGAGCATCGGCGACCAGTTCGGCGCCAACATCAGCAAGGAGCGGACGGATCTGCTGGACACCGACGTCACCGTGTGGACGGTGCCCGATCTCACCAAGGACCCGGCGAAGCTGCACGAGGACAACACGTACAAGAACCTCACCGTCGCGAAGGAGGGGCGTGAGGTGTTCATCGAGGAGGGGAGCGACTACGGCAAGGCCTTCTCGTTCGTCACCGTGCTGAGCCTGCCGTACGTCATCGAGCGACTGGCGCCGCAGCTCGCGGCGGCGGTCGACGGCAAGACGGACACCGAGGTGGAGCAGCCCACTTCCTGACAGCGAGCCAAAAGGCTGGGGGCCGGTACGCGGATCCGCGTACCGGCCCCCTCGCTCGTGCTCCTACCGGCCGCGCTCGGCAAGGCTCCTGGGGCGCATGTCCGTCCAGTTGGCCTCGATGTGCTCCAGGCACTCCTGGCGCGGGGCGGGGCCGTGGGTGACCGTCCACCCGGCGGGGACCTCGACGAAGTCGGGCCAGAGGCTGTACTGGCCCTCGTCGTTGACCAGGACCGCGTAGACGCCCTCGGGATTCTCGAACGGGTTGCTGCTCATCTCTTGGTTCCTCCCACTGTCTTGGATGTGTACGTCAGGGGTGTCATCGGCCTGCGCGGTCCACCAGGGCCTCCAAGGCCCGGAACCAGGTCTGTGCCAGGTCCCGGACGGATTCCTCCGTCAGCAGCCCGTCGGCGTAGGCCCAGTGGGCGCTGAGCTCCGGGCCCCCGGGGTGGTCCTCGGTGAGGGAGTTGACGGTGAGGGCGTGCGCCATCGGCAGGCCCGGGTCGGCGCCGAGATCGGCGGCGTCGCCCTCGACGGCGTAGGACCAGTCGGCGGCCTCGGGGTGGTCGAAGCGGCCCATGTAGTTGAACTCGATGCCCGGTGCGTCGAGGTGCGCCAGTTCGGGTCCGGTGCGCGGGTTGAGGTGGCGGAGCAGGCCGTGCCCGATGCCCGCGGTGGGCAGCGCGGTCAGGTGGTCCCTGATCCGGGCGAGCGCCAGGTCCAGATCCGGGCCGCCTGCGAAGGCGTCCGCCAGGTCGATCTCCCCGAGGTCGAGCCGGACCGGGACGACGCTGGTGAACCAGCCGACCGTACGGGACAGATCGGCGTCCGACGCGAGCTCCGCCTCCCGGCCGTGGCCCTCCAGGTCCACCAGCACCGCGTTGCCCCCGGTCCCTGTCCCCCGCTGCCGCCAGTCGGCGACGGCCAGGGCGAACGCGGTCAGCAGCACGTCGTTGACGCTGGCGCCGAAGGCCGTGGGCACCTTGCCGAGCAGGGGGGCGGTGCGGTCGGCGGGCAGGGTCAGGGACAGATGCCGGGTGGACGCGACGGTGTCCCGGGCCGGGTCGAGCGGCCGGGACTGCGGCAGACCGGCGCCGTCGGCCAGGACCGAACGCCACAGCGGCAGTTCGTCCTCGCGTACGGGGTCGGCGGCGCGCGCGGCGAGCAGGTGCGACCAGCGGCGGAAGGACACGTCGACGGGGGCCAGGTCGGGCGTGCGGCCCGCCGCGACCGCCGCCCAGGCGGCGGCCAGGTCCGGCAGCAGGATCCGCCAGGAGACGCCGTCGACCACCAGGTGGTGGACGAGCAGCAGCAGGCGTCCCGGGCGCTCGGGGCCCGCGTCGAACCAGACCGCCCGCACCATCGCCCCGGCATCCGGGGCGAGCCGGTCCCGGGCGACGCGCGCCTGCTCGGCGATCACCGCGCGCAGGGCCGTGTCGTCGGCGCCGGCCACATCGGCGCGGACGAACCACTCCGCCACGTCGACCGTGTCGGCGGCGGGTACGCACAGGGTCCACCGCGCGCCGTCGGTACGGTCGAGCCGGGCGCGCAGCATGTCGTGCCGGTCGGCGACGGCCCGCAGGACCGCCAGCAGTCCGGCCTCGTCCAGGGCGGCCGGGGTCTGGAGCAGGGCGGCCTGGTGGTATCCGTCGATGGGGCCACCGCGTTCGCGCAGGGCGTGCATGATCGGCGTGAGCGGGACGGCGCCGTCGTCGTGCCCGCGGACCGCCCCCGCCGGGTCCAGTGGGACGGCGACGGCGGCCAGCGCGGCCACGTCCCGGTGCTGGAAGACCTGGCGCGGGGTGATCCCCAGGCCCGCCGCACGGGCCCGGCCGACCAGCTCCATGGCGACGAGGCTGTTGCCGCCGAGGGCGAAGAAGTCTCCGGCGGCGCCGACGACTTCGGCGGGCAGCCCCAGTACTTCGCCGAAGACCGCGCACAGCGCGCGCTCGATGTCGTTCCCGGGCTGCCGGCCGCCGCCCACGAGCGCGGTGAAGTCCGGCGCGGGCAGCGCCTTGCGGTCGAGTTTGCCGTTGGACAGCAGCGGCAGCCGGTCGAGGACCGCCACGGCGGCCGGAACCATGTACTCCGGCAGTACGGCGGCCACATGCGCCCGCAACTGAGCCGGGTCGGCGGCCGCGCTGCCTTCGGCCGCCACCACGTACCCGACGAGCTGCTTGACCCGGGGCCGGTCCTCGCGGGCGGTGACCACGACCTGGGCGACGCCCGCGTGGGAGCCGAGGGCCGCCTCGACCTCGGCGAGTTCGATCCGGTAGCCGCGGATCTTGACCTGGTCGTCGGTGCGTCCCGCGTATTCCAGCTGTCCGCCCTCCGTCCAGCGGGCCAGGTCGCCGGTGCGGTACATCCGGGCGCCCGCCGGTCCGAACGGATCGGCCACGAACCGCTCGGCCGTCTGGTCGGGCCGGCCGAGATAGCCGCGTGCCAGTCCGGCGCCGGAGAGGTACAACTCGCCCGTGACACCGGGAGGTACGGGGCGCAGCGCCGAATCCAGCACATATGTCCGGGAGTTGTGCACCGGGCGCCCGACGACCGGGGTGGCACTGTCCGCCACCCTGCCGACCAGGGCGTCGACGGTGGCCTCGGTCGGACCGTAGAGGTTGAACGCCTCCGTGGCACGCAGGGCGGCCAGTTGGGACCAGAGCGCGTCCGGGACCGCCTCGCCGCCGAAGCCGACCACGGCCAGCGGGCAGTCGCCGTCCTCCCCGATCAGGCCGTTGTCGGCCATCTGGGCCAGCAGGGACGGGGTGACCTCGATGAAGTCCAGCTTCTGGCTGCGGATGAGCGCGGTGAGGAGTTCGGGGTCGCGACGGGTCTCGTCGTCCGCGATGTGCAGGGCGTGCCCGTCCAGCAGCCACAGCTGCGGCTGCCAGGACGCGTCGAAGGAGAACGACCAGGCATGGCCGACGCGCAGATGCCGACGGCCGGCCAGCTCCTTCGCCCGGTCGTGCAGGTCGTGCCGGTGGCTGTGGAAGAGGTTGGCGACGCTGCGGTGGGTGACGACCACGCCCTTGGGCCGCCCGGTCGAGCCGGAGGTGTAGATGACGTAGGCCGGATGGTCCGGGTCGGGCGCCGTCGGCTCGATCCCGGGTACGTCGTCCAGCGCGTCCAGCAGCAGGGTGCGGACGGTGGTCTCCGGGAGCGTGGGGCCCAGTTCGGCGGTGGTGAGGACCAGCGCCGGGCGCGCGTCGGCGAGCAGGTCGCGGATCCGCTCCGCGGGCAGGTCGGCGTCGAGGGGCAGATAGGCCGCGCCGGCCTTCAGCACCGCCAGGATCGCGGTGATGTGGTCGGCCGTACGGGGCAGCGAGAGGGCCACGATCCGTTCGGGAGCGGCGCCCTCGGCGGCCAGCACCCGGGCGAGCCGGTCGGCGCGCGCCTTCAGCTCGGCGAAGGTCCAGGTGACGTCCGCGTCGGTGACGGCGATCGCGTCCGGGGTGGCCGCGGCCTGCGCCTCGAAGAGCGCGGGAACGGTGCCTGGTCCGGCAGGGAGGGCGTTGTCGTTCCAGGTCTCCAGGAGGGTGCGGCGGTCGGCGGGGGTGAGGATGTCGAGCCGTCCGACGGGCTGTTCGGGGTCGGCGGTCATGGCCGCGAACAGCGTGAGCATCGATTGCACGAGCCGCCGGGCGGTCGTCTCCTCGAAGAGGTCGGGCCGGAACTCGGCGGTCAGCCGCAGCCGTTCGGCGGGCTCCACGGCCCACGCGAACGGGTAGTGGGTGGAGTCCTCGTGGTCCCGGACGGTCGCGCGAGGTCCGCTGCCGTCCCCCTCGCTCTCGACGACGGGGTACGACTCGAACACGACCAGCGTGTCGAAGAGCTCGCCGAGCCCCGCGCCGCGCTGGATGTCGGCCAGGCCCAGGTGCTGGTGGTCCAGGAGCCGGGACTGCTCCTCCTGCAACCGGTCCAGGAAGGCGCCCACCGGCTCGTCGTCCCGGAGCCGGACGCGCACCGGCACGGTATTGATGAACAGGCCGATCATCGACTCGACGCCGTCCAGCTCGGGCGGCCGTCCGGCCACGGTGGCGCCGAACACCACGTCGTCGCGGCCGGTCAGCCGGGACAGCAGCAGTCCCCAGGCCGCCTGCACCAGGGTGTTGACGGTGACGCCCCTGCTCCGAGCGAGCGCGGTGAGCGCCTCGGTCAGCCCGGCGTCCGCGTGCACGGTGTGTGTGCGCGGCACGACCGCGGGCCGGTTCGGGTCGGCGGGGACCAGGTGCGTGGGCTCGGCCAGGCCGTCCAGGGCTTCGCCCCAGGCGGACCGGGAGGCGGCCATGTCCTGGCGGGCGAGCCAGCGCAGATAGTCCC
Organism: Streptomyces sp. SD15; assembly: GCF_054462255.1. Taxonomy (NCBI): domain Bacteria; kingdom Bacillati; phylum Actinomycetota; class Actinomycetes; order Kitasatosporales; family Streptomycetaceae; genus Streptomyces; species Streptomyces sp. SD15. The sequence continues at coordinate 56,588 of NZ_JBTLMO010000054.1, forward strand.
GGTAGGGGGCGGGCGCGGGGAGTTCCCGCCCCGCGTACAGCTCCCACAGCTCGGCCATCAGACGCGGCACCGACCAGCCGTCCAGCAGCAGGTGCTGGTGGGACAGGACGAGCCGGTGCCGGTCCGGGCCGGTCCGGGCGAGGAGCAGCCGTAGCAGTGGCGGCTCGGCGGGGTCGAAGCGGCGCCGCTCCTGGCCGAGCAGCCGCTCCCAGCCGCTTTCCTGTTCAGGGGCGTCGAGGTGGCGCCAGGGCAGGGCCACCGTGCGGGGTACGACGGCCACCGGGCGGCCGGTGGACAGGTGCCGGAAGCCGGAGCGGAGGCTGTCGTGCCGGTCGAGCAGCGCCTGCCCGGCGGCGCGCAGCCGTTCGGTGTCCAGAGGGCCCTCGATGTCGTACGACACCTGGACCGTGTAGACGTCCGGGCCCGCGTCGCCCGAGTCGAGGGCGGCGTGGAAGAGCAGACCGGCCTGGAGCGGCGACAGCGGCAACAGGTCGGCGTGGTCGGGGAGTTCGGCCCGCTCGTCCGCGGTGAGGTCGAGCAGCACGGCGGCCGGTTCGTCGGCCGTGTCCCGGCGTCGTACGGAGTCCTCGGCGACGGCGGCCAGTCCGGCGGCCGACTTGTGCCGGAAGACGTCACGCGGGGTGATCGTCAGGCCCTCCGCACGCACCCGCCCGACCAACTGTATGGCGACGATGCTGTCTCCCCCGAGGGCGAAGAAGTCGTCGTCGGGGCCGACCCGTTCGAGCCCGAGGACGGTCGCGATCAGCTCGCACAGCAGGGCCTCGCGGGGGGTGCGCGGCTGGGTCGCGGTGACCTCGGCGGCGAAGTCGGGCGCGGGCAGGGCCCGCCGGTCCAGTTTGCCGTTGGGGGTGAGCGGGAGCACGTCCAGGGGGATGACGGCGGCCGGGACCATGTGGGCGGGGAGGGTGGCGGACAGTGCGGCGCGCAGGCGGGACGTGTCGTGGGCGCCGACCGGGACGACGTAGGCGACCAGGCGGTCGTCCCTGACGAGGACGGTGGCGTGCGCGACGGTCTCGTGCGCGGCCAACACCGCCTCGATCTCGCCGAGTTCGATCCGGAAGCCGCGCAGCTTGACCTGGTCGTCGACCCGGCCCAGGTACTCCAGCTCACCGTCCCGGGTCCATCGGGCCAGGTCGCCCGTGCGGTACATCCGGCTTCCGGCGGGCCCGTACGGGTCGGCCGTGAACCGCTCGGCGGTCAGGCTCGCGCGGCCGAGGTAGCCCCGGGCGAGCTGCGCCCCGGCGAGATACAGCTCCCCCGCCACCCCGGGCGGCACCGGGCGCAGCGCCGCGTCCAGCACGTACGTCACCGTGTTCCACACCGGGCGGCCGATGGGCACGGCGGTGGCGCCGGGGAGGATCTGGCCGGCGGTGACGTCCACGGACGCTTCGGTCGGCCC
>NZ_JBTLMO010000055.1:0-52583 GCF_054462255.1 Streptomyces sp. SD15
GCCCAAGGAACTCGCCGTCCAGCGCACCCTGGTCGAGGACCTCGGCGGCACCTTCCACCACGTCATAGGCGAAGACATCCCCTCGGCCCTGCTGGACTTCGCGCGCGGTGTCAACGCCACGCAGATCGTCCTCGGCTCCTCGCGCCGCAAGACCTGGCAGTACATCTTCGGACCGGGCGTCGGCACCACCGTCGCCCGCGAGTCCGGTCCCGACCTCGACGTCCACATCGTCACCCACGAAGAGGTCGCCAAGGGGCGGGGTCTGCCGGTCGCGCGGGGTGCGCGGCTGGGCAGGTCCCGGATCATCTGGGGCTGGCTGGTCGGGCTGGCCGGCCCGATCGTCCTGGCGCTGCTGCTGAACACCGTCGATCTCGGTCTCGCCAACGACATGCTGCTGTTCCTGACGGTGACGGTGGCGGCGGCCCTGCTCGGCGGGCTCTACCCGGCGCTGGCCTCGGCGGCCTTCGGCTCACTGCTGCTGAACTACTACTACACGCCACCGCTGCACCGGCTGACGATCGCCGACCCGAAGAACATCGTCGCCATCGCGATCTTCGTCGGTGTCGCCGTCTCGGTGGCCTCGGTGGTGGACCTGGCGGCCCGCCGCACCCACCAGGCGGCACGGCTGCGCGCCGAGTCGGAGATCCTCTCCTTCCTCGCGGGCAGTGTGCTGCGCGGCGACACCAGTCTGGAGGCCCTGCTGGAGCGGGTCCGCGAGACGTTCGCGATGGAGTCGGTGGCGCTGCTGGAGCGGGAGAGCGACGTCGACCCGTGGACCTGCGCGGGCAGCGTGGGCCCCCGCCCGTGCGTCCGCCCCGAGAACGCCGACGTGGACATGCCGGTCGGCGACAACATGGCCCTCGCCCTGTCCGGCCGGGTGCTGCCCGCCTCCGACCGCCGGGTCCTGGCCGCGTTCGCCGCCCAGGCCGCGGTGGTCCTGGACCGCCAGCGCCTCCAGTTCGAGGCCGACCAGGCCAAGGAGCTGGCCGAGGGCAACCGCATCCGTACGGCGCTGCTGGCCGCCGTCAGCCACGACCTGCGTACCCCGCTGGCCGGCATCAAGGCGTCGGTGTCGTCTCTCCGTTCGGACGACGTGGAGTGGTCGGAGGAGGACCAGGCGGAGCTCCTGAAGGCGATCGAGGAGGGCGCCGACCGCCTCGATCACCTGGTGGGCAACCTCCTGGACATGTCCCGCCTGCAGACCGGCACGGTCACCCCGTTGATCCGCGAGATCGACCTCGACGAGGTGGTCCCGATGGCGCTCGGCGGCGTACCCGAGGACAGCGTCGAGCTGGACATTCCGGAAAGTCTGCCGATGGTCGCCGTCGACGCGGGGCTGCTGGAGCGCTCGGTCGCCAACCTCGTCGAGAACGCCGTCAAGTACAGCCCCGCCGAAGAACGGGTCCTGGTGTCGGCGAGCGCCATGGCCGAACGGGTGGAGGTACGGGTCGTGGACCGCGGCCCGGGTGTCCCGGACGAGGCCAAGGAACGTATCTTCGCCCCCTTCCAGCGATACGGTGACGCTCCGCGCGGCGCCGGCGTGGGCCTCGGTCTCGCGGTCGCCCGCGGCTTCACCGAGGCCATGGGCGGCACCCTCAACGCGGAGGACACCCCCGGCGGCGGACTCACCATGGTCCTCACGGTCCGGGCGGTGGACGGCCGGCCCGGCCTGGCCACGACAACAGACCTGGCCACGGCAACAGCAGAAAGGCAGGCTTCATGACCAGGGTCCTCGTGGTCGACGACGAACCGCAGATCACCCGAGCCCTCGTGATCAACCTGAAGGCACGCAAGTACGAGGTCGACGCGGCCCCCGACGGCGCCACCGCGCTCCAGCTCGCCGCCGCCCGGCATCCCGACGTCGTCGTCCTCGACCTCGGGCTGCCCGACATGGACGGCGTCGAGGTGATCAAGGGGCTGCGCGGCTGGACCCGGGTGCCCATCCTGGTGCTCTCCGCCCGGCACTCCTCCGACGAGAAGGTCGAGGCGCTCGACGCGGGCGCCGACGACTACGTCACCAAGCCCTTCGGGATGGACGAGCTGCTGGCCCGGCTGCGCGCCGCCGTCCGCCGCGCGGAGCCCACGCGGGAGGGCGAGGACGACGTCGTTGTGGACACCGAGGACTTCACCGTCGACCTGGCGGCCAAGAAGGTCCACCGCGCCGGACGCGATGTCCGTCTGACCCCCACGGAGTGGCACCTCCTGGAGGTCCTGGTGCGCAACACGGGGCGCCTGGTCAGCCAGAAGCAGCTGCTCCAGGAGGTGTGGGGGCCGTCGTACGGCACGGAGACGAACTACCTGAGGGTCTACATGGCGCAGCTGCGCCGCAAGCTGGAGGTGGACCCCTCGCATCCGCGGCACTTCATCACAGAGCCGGGGATGGGGTATCGGTTCGAGAGGTGAGCCGGGAGTCGGCCGGGGGGCCGGGGGTTGTCCCCCGGGGGATGCAGCATCACAGAGCCTGGGATGGGGTATCGGTTCGAGAGGTGAGCCGGGGCGTCGTCGCCGGTTCAAGCGGGGGCGTCGGGGGTACGTCGTTGGCGGCGCACCCCGGTACGCTTTCGGTATGAGTGCTGTTCCTCGTTCCGAAAAGCCGGCGGGCCGGTTCCGGCGCATGATGGACCGGCTCTCCTCGTCCCGGGAGGACCTGGAGTCCGAGGAGCTGCGGGAGGACGCCGAGACCGCGGGCTGTACGCGGATAGGCGACTGCCACGACCGACAGATCGTCACGGTTACTGGTACCTTGCGCACGGTCACTCTGCGGCCGCGCGCCGGCGTCCCGGCCCTGGAGGCCGAGCTGTTCGACGGCTCGGCGGCGCTGGATGTGGTCTGGCTCGGCCGACGTTCCATCGTCGGCATCGAACCCGGGCGCAAGTTGATCGCATCGGGCCGCGTTTCGATGAGCCGGGGCCGTAGGGTGCTGTTCAATCCGAAGTACGAACTCAGACCGCTTGGACGGGAGTAGCCGGTGACGTCGCTCGACAAGCCGACCCAAGACGCCCAGCAGGATGCGAGGGCGGTGACCGAGGCGGCGCTCTTCGAGGCGTTCGGCGGCGTGCGGGGCATGGTCGAGACGGTGCTGCCCGGCCTCCTCTTCGTCACCATCTTCACGATCAACAAGAACCTGCACTGGGCGGCGATCGCCGCCCTCGGGGTGTCCCTGTTGCTCGTCGTGGTGCGCCTCGTGATGCGTGACACCGTCAAGCACGCCTTCAGCGGCGTCTTCGGCGTCGCGTTCGGCGTGGTCTTCGCGATGATGACGGGCAACGCGAAGGACTTCTATCTGCCGGGCATGCTCTACACGCTCGGCCTGGCCATCGCCTACATCGTCACGACCCTCGCGGGCGTCCCCCTGATCGGCCTGATACTCGGCCCGGTCTTCAAGGAGAACCTCTCCTGGCGCACCCGTAACCCCGGCCGCAAGAAGGCCTACGCGAAGGCCAGCTGGGCCTGGGGCCTGATCCTGCTCGCCAAGTGCGCGATCCTCTTCCCGCTCTACTGGTGGGCCGACACCACTCAACTGGGCTGGGTCCTGATCGCCTTGAAGATCCCGCCCTTCCTGCTTGCCGTCTGGCTCACCTGGGTGTTCCTGGCGAAGGCACCGCACCCCATCGACGTGTTCGCGGAGATGGAGGCCGAGGAGCAGGCCGAGAAGGAGCGCAAGGCCGCCCTCGCGTCGGAGGACGCCGAGGCCACGGCCGGGCGTCACCGCCGGGACGCGTAGTTTCCCGTACGACGTTGGGGGCGCCCGGAGATCTCCGGGCGCCCCCAATGTCGTATTCCCTGGAAGGGATGGCCGGGTGCGTGCGTCGGCGTCAGAATCCCGGCCAAGGAACCAGGACACGGAGGCCGTCATGGAGGGTGTTCTGCGGGACACGTGGATCGGGGCGTTGCTGCCGACCGGCGTTGGTCTGCCCTTCGCGCTGCCGTATCGCCCGGTGCGGGACGGTCTTCGGTGGGGAAGCCCTTGCCGTCGGACCGCGGTCGCACCGCGGTCGGACCGCCGTCAGCATTGAAGCCTCCGCGGGACTGCCCGCGGAGGCTTCACTGTCAGGGCTGACAGCGGGGCTCAGCCCGTCGCGTCCTCGCGGCGGACCGAGAGCAGGTCCTCCAGCTGTTCCTCGCGGGCCTGGGCCGCCACGAAGAGGAGTTCGTCGCCCGCCTCCAGGGAGTCCTCCTGGGAGGGGGTGAGGACCCGGGTGCCGCGGATGATCGTCACCAGGGACGTGTCCTCGGGCCACTCGACGTCGCCCACCTGTGTGCCGGCCAGGGCCGACTCCGGCGGGAGCGTCAGCTCGACCAGGTTCGCGTCGCCGTGGCTGAAGCGGAGCAGCCGGACCAGGTCGCCGACGCTGACGGCCTCCTCGACGAGGGCCGACATCAGGCGCGGGGTGGAGACGGCGACGTCGACGCCCCAGGCCTCGTTGAACAGCCACTCGTTCTTGGGGTTGTTGACGCGGGCGACGACCCGCGGGACCCCGTACTCGGTCTTCGCGAGCAGCGAGACGACCAGGTTGACCTTGTCGTCACCGGTGGCCGCGATGACCACGTTGCAGCGCTGCAGCGCAGCCTCGTCCAGGGACGTGATCTCGCAGGCGTCGGCGAGCAGCCACTCCGCCTGCGGGACGCGCTCGACCGAGATGGCGGTCGGCGCCTTGTCGACCAGCAGGACCTCGTGCCCGTTCTCCAGCAGTTCGCCCGCGATCGAGCGGCCCACGGCGCCGGCACCGGCAATGGCGACCCTCATCAGTGACCGCCTTCTTCTTCAGGTCCCTCGGCGAACGACGCCTCGACCTTCTCGACGTCGTCCGTGCGCATCATCACGTGCACCAGATCGCCCTCCTGCAGCACCGTCTGCGAGGTGGGCAGCATCGCCTCCCCCAGCCGGGTGAGGAAGGCCACGCGCACGCCGGTCTCGTCCTGAAGGCGGCTGATCTTGTGGCCGACCCAGGCCGAGGAGGCGTGCACCTCGGCGAGCTGCACCCCGCCGGTGGGGTCGCGCCACAGCGGCTCGGCGCCCGAGGGCAGCAGACGCCGCAGCATCTGGTCCGCCGTCCAGCGGACGGTGGCGACGGTCGGGATACCGAGGCGCTGGTAGACCTCGGCGCGGCGCGGGTCGTAGATGCGGGCCGCGACGTTCTCGATGCCGAACATCTCGCGGGCCACCCGGGCGGCGATGATGTTCGAGTTGTCACCGCTGGAGACTGCGGCGAAGGCGCCGGCGTCCTCGATGCCCGCCTCGCGCAGGGTGTCCTGGTCGAAGCCGACTCCGGTGACACGACGGCCGCCGAACCCGGAGCCCAGTCGTCGGAAGGCGGTGGGGTCCTGATCGATCACAGCGACCGTATGCCCCTGTTGCTCCAGGGTCTGGGCGAGAGCGGAACCTACTCTTCCGCAGCCCATGATGACGATGTGCACGACCGTCCTTCCGAATGTAAATGGTTACGGCTCAGGCTGAACAGGGTCTCAGACCGTCGCCCAAGCTACACACACGCGGTCCGCCGGGGGCACCCCTGTGCACGCTCGCCTGCGGGTTCTCAGAGATGGGCGATCAGCGGCGGCTGATGCTGCGCACGCTGAGAAGAGTCAGGACTGCGAGGCCGACGAGTCCGGCGGCGGCGCCGATGAGCTCCGCGGTCGCATGCATAGAACCTCCAGGACGGTACGGGGGTGGACTTTTGTCATATAGGCACGTGGATCTCCACGACTGCGGAATCCGCAGCGGGACCCGTCCCGGATTTCACCCGGAGAGCAGATGGAGAGCGGTCGCAGAGCGGACGGAGGGCGCGCTCGAGCCGCGCTCGCGGAGCGGGTGTGCGGCGGCGGGTGGGCTACCACCCGTTCGAACGCTTACGATCCTGTGCGTGTCCAAACTGACCGACGTGCCCAAACGGATCCTGATCGGGCGCGCACTGCGCAGTGATCGGCTCGGAGAAACACTCCTGCCGAAGCGCATCGCACTCCCCGTCTTCGCCTCCGACCCGCTCTCCTCCGTGGCCTACGCACCCGGAGAAGTGCTCCTGGTCCTTTCCATCGCGGGCGTGTCGGCCTACCACTTCAGCCCCTGGATCGCGGTCGCGGTCGTCGTACTGATGTTCACGGTCGTGGCGTCGTACCGGCAGAACGTGCACGCGTATCCGAGCGGCGGCGGCGACTACGAGGTGGCGAACACCAACCTCGGTCCCCGGGCCGGCCTCACCGTCGCCAGCGCGCTGCTCGTCGACTACGTCCTCACCGTCGCCGTGTCGATCTCGTCCGGCATCGAGAACCTCGGCTCCGCGATCCCGTTCGTGATCGAACACAAGGTGCCGTGCGCGGTCGCCGTCATCGTGCTCCTCACGCTGATGAACCTGCGCGGGGTGAAGGAGTCCGGGAAGCTCTTCGCGATTCCGACGTACGTCTTCGTGGCGGGCGTCTTCATCATGATCGCGTGGGGCGCCTTCCGTGGGCTCGTCCTCGACGACACCATGAAGGCGCCGACCGCCGACTTCCACATCGAGGCCGAGCACCAGGGCCTCGCGGGCTTCGCGCTCGTCTTCCTGCTGCTGCGCGCCTTTTCCTCGGGCTGCGCGGCGCTCACCGGCGTCGAGGCCATCTCCAACGGCGTCCCCGCCTTCCGCAAGCCCAAGTCGAAGAACGCGGCGACCACGCTCGCGATGATGGGCCTGCTTGCCGTCACCATGTTCTGCGGGATCATCGCGCTGGCCATGATGACGAAGGTCCGGATGGCCGAGAACCCGGCCGTCGACCTGATCCACAACGGCGTGGCTGTCGGCTCCGGCTATGTCCAGAATCCGGTGATCTCACAGGTCGCCGAGGCGGTCTTCGGCAAGGGCAGCTTCCTGTTCATCGTGCTGGCCGCCGCCACCGCGCTCGTCCTGTTCCTCGCCGCGAACACCGCGTACAACGGCTTCCCGCTGCTCGGCTCGATCCTCGCCCAGGACCGCTACCTCCCGCGCCAGCTGCACACCCGCGGCGACCGTCTGGCCTTCTCGAACGGCATCGTGCTGCTCGCGCTCGCGGCCGCGCTGCTCGTCTGGGTCTACGGCGCCGACTCGACCAAGCTCATCCAGCTCTACATCGTCGGCGTGTTCGTCTCCTTCACGCTCAGCCAGACCGGCATGGTCCGGCACTGGAACCGCCATCTGCGCACGGAGAAGGACCCGGCCAAGCGCCGCCACATGGTCCGCTCCCGGGCGATCAACACCTTCGGCGCCTTCTTCACCGGCCTGGTGCTGGTCGTCGTACTCGTCACGAAGTTCACCCACGGTGCCTGGGTCGCGCTGCTCGGCATGGTGATCTTCTACGCGACGATGAGCGCGATCCGTAAGCACTACGACCGGGTCTCCGAGGAACTCGCCGCCCCCGAGGGCCCGTCCGACGACAGCGTCCGCCCCTCCCGCGTGCACTCCGTCGTACTGATCTCCAAGATCCACCGTCCGACACTGCGCGCCCTCGCCTACGCCAAACTGATGCGCTCCGACACCCTCGAGGCGCTCAGCGTCAACGTCGACCCGGCCGAGACGAAAGCCCTGCGCGAGGAGTGGGAGCGGCGCGGCATCGACGTACCGCTGAAGGTCCTCGATTCGCCGTACCGCGAGATCACGCGCCCCGTCATCGAGTACGTGAAGGGCCTGCGCCGGGAGTCCCCGCGCGACGCGGTGTCGGTCATCATCCCCGAATACGTGGTCGGCCACTGGTACGAGCACCTGCTGCACAACCAGAGCGCACTGCGGCTCAAGGGCCGACTGCTCTTCACACCCGGCGTGATGGTGACCTCCGTGCCCTATCAGCTGGAGTCCTCCGAGGCCGCGAAGCAGCGGGCCGGCAGGCGGCAGGACTGGAGCGCGCCGGGTGCGGTGCGCCGTGGACCGGCGGAGGAGCGTCCCAAGGAGCCCAGCGCGAAGAACTGACGACGTCGGGGAGCACGTAGACTGGTGGGCTGTTGTCCGGCCGTTCCCCCTTTCTCATCTGGAGTCACCCCGCCATGCAGGCAGAACCGAAGAAATCGCTGGTGGGGGAGGAGTACGAGGTCGAGATCGGCCCCGTGGCCCATGGGGGGCACTGCATCGCCCGTACGACCGAGGGCCAGGTGCTCTTCGTCCGGCACACCCTGCCCGGCGAGCGCGTCGTGGCGCGTGTGACGGACGGCGAGGAGGGCGCGCGCTTCCTGCGGGCCGACGCCGTCGAGATCCTGGACGCGTCGAAGGACCGCGTCGAGGCCCCCTGCCCCTATGCGGGTCCCGGCCGCTGCGGCGGCTGCGACTGGCAGCACGCCAAGCCGGGGGCGCAGCGCCGCCTCAAGGGCGAGGTCATCGCCGAGCAGCTGCAGCGGCTCGCGGGCCTCACACCCGAGGAAGCGGGCTGGGACGGCACCGTGATGCCGGCCGAGGGCGACAAGCTGCCGGCGGGTGTGGTGCCGCAGTGGCGCACGCGCGTGCAGTACGCGGTGGACGCCGACGGCAACGCCGGTCTGCGCCGCCATCGCTCGCACGAGGTCGAGCCGATCGAGCACTGCATGATCGCGGCACCGGGCGTCAGCGAGCTGGGCATCGAGCAGCGTGACTGGTCCGGCATGGAGTCGATCGAGGCGATCGCGGCGACGGGGTCGCAGGACCGCATGGTGATCCTGGAGCCCAAGCCCGGCGCCCGCCTGCCCCTTGTCGAGCTCGACAAGCCCGTCTCCGTCATGCGTGTCGAGGAGAAGGACGGCGGCATCCACCGCGTCCACGGCCGCGCGTTCGTGCGCGAGCGCGCCGACGGACGTACGCACCGCGTCGGCAGCGGCGGCTTCTGGCAGGTCCACCCGATGGCCGCCGACACTCTGGTCAAGGCCGTCATGCAGGGCCTGCTGCCGCGCAAGGGCGAGATGGCACTCGACCTGTACTGCGGTGTCGGCCTCTTCGCGGGCGCCCTCGCGGACCGTCTCGGCGACAAGGGCGCGGTGCTCGGTATCGAGTCCGGCAAACGCGCGGTCGAGGACGCCCGGCACAACTGCGCCGACTTCGACCGCGTCCGCATCGAGCAGGGCAAGGTCGAGGCGGTCCTCCCGCGCACCGGCATCACCGAGGTCGACCTGATCGTCCTCGACCCGCCCCGCGCCGGCGCCGGCAAGAAGACGGTCGAACACCTGTCGTCCTTGGGCGCCCGCCGTATCGCCTACGTGGCCTGCGATCCCGCTGCGCTGGCCCGCGATCTGGCGTACTTCCGCGATGGTGGGTACAAGGTGCGGACGCTGCGGGCGTTCGATCTGTTTCCGATGACGCATCACGTGGAGTGTGTCGCGATCCTTGAACCGGCCGCGAAGGGGTCCTGACCTGCGGTTTTGCGTGTGTGCTTTATGCGCGGTGTGGGCGTTACGGGCGATATCTTGACGCTGAAATGGCGCTCGTGACGCTCATTTGACGCTCGTTCTGATGGTGCGTCAGGCATGTTGGGATGCTGGTCAGACCGCCTGCAGTGGCGGGGGAATGGGTGGCTCTTCAGCGAAAAGGGCCCCCAGCGTCGGCCGGTGAATGGCACGTGCTGGAGCGCAGGTCAGCCAGATCAGCACGGCGTGCAGCACGCTGGTTCTGGCGAGCGCCAGCCGCGTGGTGACGGAGGTCCGTCCGCCCTGACTGCATGTCTGTCTGGGGCTGACGGACACGGTGGCGTCTGCGCTGCCATCGTTCCCGGAGGCTGCGAAGGATTGGCGCGGCGGACCGACCTCGCCACGTTGGAGCCCTGGATGACGACGCCACTCGCTCAAGCCAAGAGATCCAAGAGTCCCCAATAGCCCCTCTTGTGAGCCGACGTACGTCCATCCTGGGGGCATGGGCATGACTCAGGCCGAACCCTTGTTGGCGCCGCAAAGCACGTCGAAGATCACGGCGGTGACGCGGCGCGACATCGTTCACCGAGTGAACAGGCCGACGCCTCCATCGGTGGGGGCGGAAGTGCCGGCTCAGCGGTGGCAGGTGGCCCGCTCCTTGAAGAGGTCGAAGCCGCGCTGCATCATCGCGACCGCTCGGTCCGTCGCCCACCACAGGACCTGGGGGGAGCTTGTGATCTGCGTGAGGTTCACGCGCCCCTGGGTGTCGATGATGTTGCGCTCCAGGATGCTCAAGGTGCCGTAGACGTCGCCGTGCGCCAGCGAACTGCAGCTGCTCCATACGATCTCGGCCTGATCAGCCCCCATCGTGGTCTGCGCCCCGGCTTCGCGGACGATGTCCTTGTAGTCCGGGGATCGCAGCGCCTTCTTGGCGTCGCCGGGATCGGTGCCAGCGGCCACCACCAGGTCGGTCAACTGTTGCCTGCGCTCATCCGACGGACGCTGCGGCTGCTGCTTCAACAGCTCCAGCATGTGGTCGGAGTGGCGGTACTCGCCGGCTTGGAGGGAGAGGCGCTGCTGGACGCGTACGAGGCGGTTGGCGGGCGCGAGCAACCACACCGCTCGGGCGCTGTTCTCGAACGCTCCCCGCAGGAGCGAGCACTGCGCGTGCGTGTGCAGGGTGAGCGGAAGGTTGGTTCCCTGCTGCTCGCCCACGAGCGAGGAGCGGTAACAGTGCAGGTGGTCGACGGCGACGCTGAGGGCGTTCCAGGCGTTGTGTGACACCTGGTGGGGATCGGTCTTGGCGTCGTCCCCGGCGAGGGCGCTGCCCGGTTGGACTTCCCAGCCCTTGGAGTTGGACTGGGTGAGGGCCTCGTACGACTTGGCGTCTTCCAGCAGGGCCAGGATCTTTCTGAGGTATTGATCTTCATCTGGAGCAGTTGTCACGGATTGAGATTAGGCGCGAAGGTAGCAGGTTCGCCGGTCAGATGGTGAGTGCCTCTTCCTGGGCGGCGGTGTCCTGACCGTCCGCAAGGGCCGCGAGGTACCGCTCGGCGTCCAGTGCGGCCGCGCAGCCACTGGCGGCGGCAGTGATGGCCTGGCGGTAGGTGTGGTCGACGACGTCGCCGGCGCCGAAGACGCCCGGGATGTTCGTACGGGTCGACGGTGACTGCACCTTCAAGTAGCCGGCGTCGTCCAAGTCCAGCTGGCCCGCGAAGAGTTCCGTACGCGGGTTGTGGCCGATGGCGATGAACAGGCCGGTCACGTCCAGGTCGCGGGTCGTGCCGGTGAAGACGTCGCGCAGCACGACGCCGGCGAGCTTGCCGTCCGTTTCCTTGATCTCCGCGATCTCGCTGTCGAAGGCGAAGGAGATCTTGTCGTCGGCGAAGGCGCGGTTCTGCATGACCTGGGAGGCGCGCAGGGTGGAGCGGCGGTGGACGACGGTGACGGAGCGGGCGAAGCGGGTGAGGAAGGTGGCTTCTTCCATGGCGGTGTCGCCGCCGCCGACGACCACGATGTCGCGGTCGCGGAAGAAGAAGCCGTCGCAGGTGGCGCACCAGGACACGCCCCGGCCGGACAGCTCGTCCTCGCGTGGCAGGCCGAGCTTGCGGTAGCCGGAGCCGGTCGCGATGATCACCGTCTTCGCGCGGTGCACGGTGCCTGCCGTGTCGGTGACCGCCTTGATGTCGCCGGTGAGGTTGACCTCGACGATGTCGTCGTCGATCATCTCGGCGCCGAAGCGCATCGCCTGGGCCCGCATGTTCTCCATGAGGACCGGGCCGTCGATGCCCTCGGGGAAGCCGGGGAAGTTCTCGACCTCGGTGGTCGTGGTCAGTGCGCCGCCGACGAAGATCGCGCCGCCGAAGACGAGGGGCTTGAGTTCGGCGCGGGCGGTGTAGAGGGCGGCGGTGTATCCGGCGGGGCCGGAGCCGATGACGATGACCTCGCGTATGCCGTCTCTGCCGGTTCCGTCGGTTCCGTCGGTCACGGGGGTCACGCCTCCTGCTTCGCGTCGATCTCGGCGATCAGGGCCTCGATGCGCGTCTTGATCTCGTCCCGGATGGGGCGGACGGCCTCGACGCCCTTGCCCGCCGGGTCCTCCAGGGCCCAGTCGAGGTACTTCTTGCCGGGGAAGATCGGGCAGGCGTCGCCGCAGCCCATGGTGATGACGTAGTCGGACGCCTGGACGGCCTCGGTGGTCAGGATCTTCGGCTCGGCCGCGGAGATGTCGACGCCGACCTCCTTCATGGCCTCGACCGCGGACGGGTTGACCTGGTCACCGGGGATGGAGCCGGCGGAGCGGACCTCGATCCGGTCGCCCGCGAGGTGGGTGAGGAATCCGGCGGCCATCTGGGAGCGCCCGGCGTTGTGGACGCAGACGAACAGCACGGAGGTGAGCGGGCTGGAGGACATGGGTTCTTCCTTCGTAAGCGCGTCAAGAGAGTGGTGCGGATGTGGGGTTCAGGAACTCGGCAGAGAGTTGAGCAGTTCGGTGATGTGGGCGTCGATCTCGTCGCGGATGCCGCGGACGACGGCGATCGGGGCGCCCTCGGGGTCGGTGACCGGCCAGTCCAGGTAGCGGCGGCCGGGCACGATCGGGCAGGCGTCCCCACAGCCCATCGTGATGACGACGTCGGCGGCCTGCACGACCTCGTCGGTCAGCGGCTTGGGGAACGCGTCCGTGAGATCCACGCCGGCTTCCGTCAGCACCTGCGCGACGACCGGCTCGACCTCGGCAGCAGGATGCGTGCCCGCGGAGGAGACGGTGACCTGGCCTTGGGCGCGGTGGGTGAGGAGCGCCGCGGCCATCTGGGAGCGGCCGGCGTTGTGGCTGCACACGAACAGCACGCGGGGCAGGCCGCTGCCCGGGGCGCCCTGGATGTGGGCGAGCGCGTCGAGGCGCTCGGTGGCCAGGCGCTCGGTCAGCACGACCAGGTGGGTGCGGACGCGGGCGTGGTCGGCGAGACGCTCGTAGGAGTCGATGACGAGGCGCTGGATGGTCTCCGGCGAGAAGCGCCCGCGGTAGCGCAGGGCGAGGCTCGCGATGCCGGAGGCCAGGCGTTCGTCTGGCAGGACGGGGGGCGTGGATGCGGTCATGGGAAACCCCTTCGGGGGCGTGGGCCCCACGGGTGTGGGGATGCGGGTCCCAGGGCTCAGCCCAGGCTGGTATCAGCCCGGAGTGATGTGAGAGTATCAGTCCATGCTGAAGTCAGTCGACACTGATCTGATGCGGGTTCTCGCGGACCCGCTCCGCCTCCAGATCGTCACCTTGCTGGCCAGGGAGACGCTCTGCAGCACGCACCTGATCGAGGAGACGGGGGCCAAGCAGACCAACCTCTCCAACCATCTGAAGGTGCTGCGCGAGGCCGGGGTCGTGGAGACCGAGCCCTGCGGCCGGTTCACCTACTACCGGCTCAAGCCCGACGTCATCGCCACCCTCGCGGGTGAGTTCGCCGACCTGGCGGAGACCGCGCGCGCCACCGCCGAGAACAACGTCAAGCGGTCCTGCCCCTGATCCCCGCCCTACGGCGACTGCAATGAAGGAGTCCTGTTGACCGCCACCGAGGCCGCCGAGCATGACAGAGTTGGGGAGGCCGCCATAGCCTCCGTCGCTCCCGGGCATGAGCCCCAGCCCGCGCCGGGTGCCACCCCGCCCCGTACCCCGCTGACTTCCCGGGCCGCGGCCGAACTGCTCGGCACCGCTCTCCTGGTCGCCGTCGTGGTCGGCTCCGGCATCCAGGCGACCGAGCTGACGCAGGACGTCGGGGTGCAGTTGCTGGCCAACTCGATCGCCACCGTCTTCGGGCTCGGCATCCTGATCCTGCTGCTCGGCCCGGTGTCGGGCGCGCACTTCAACCCGGTGGTCACGCTGGCCGAGTGGTGGACGGCCCGACGGGGCGGCGACGGTGTCACGACTCGTGAGGTCGCGGTGTACGTCCCCGCACAGGTCGTCGGTGCGATCGCGGGCGCGATCCTGGCGGACGCGATGTTCGGCAAGCCCTTGGTGGAGTGGTCGACACACGACCGCTCGGCCGGCCATCTGCTGCTGGGCGAGGTGGTGGCCACTGCTGGGCTGATCCTGCTGATCTTCGGCCTGGCCCGCACGAATCAGCTGCGGTTCGCGCCGGTGGCCGTGGCCTCGTACATCGGCGCCGCCTACTGGTTCACGTCCTCCACGTCCTTCGCCAACCCGGCGGTGACGATCGGCCGTACCTTCAGCGACACGTTCGCGGGCATCGCGCCGGGCTCGCTGCTGGGCTTCATCGGAGCTCAACTCGTGGGCGGGGTCGTCGGTCTGGCGCTGGTGGCGCTCATCTTCGTGCATGGCCGGTCCGCTGAATGACCCGTAGTACGCAGGTGGTGGTGATCGGCGGCGGCCAGTCCGGCCTCGCCGCCGGTTACCACCTGCGCCGCCTCGGCATCGACTTCGTCATCCTCGACGCCCAGGCGGCGGCGGGGGGTGCCTGGCAGCACACGTGGGACTCGCTCCACCTCTTCTCGCCTGCGGCTTTCTCCTCTCTGCCGGGACGGCTCATGCCGCCGCAGGCGGGGGAGGAATACCCGGATGCCGAGCACGTGGTGGCGTATCTGCGGGACTACGAGAAGCGTTACGAGCTGCCGATCGAGCGACCGGTGCGGGTGGCAGGCGTGCACCGGGACGGTGAACTCCTGTGCGTGGAGACCGACTCCGGCACCTGGCACGCCCGCGCCGTGATCAGCGCGACCGGCACGTGGTGGCGCCCTTTCCTCCCCGCCGTTCCAGGGCGCGGGGTGTTCGAGGGGCGTCAGCTGCACACGGTGGAGTACCGCAGCCCGCGTGACTTCGCCGGGCAGCGCGTCGTGGTTGTCGGTGGCGGCAATTCCGGTGCTCAGATCGCCGCCGACCTGGCGTACGACACCGAGCTGACCTGGGTCACCCAGCGCCCGCCCCGCTATCTGGCCGACGACATCGACGGCCGGGCCCTGTTCGACGCGGCCACCGCCCGCCGCCGCGCCCTCGACGAGGGGCGTACGGACACTGGCGGCGTGGCGTCGCTGGGCGACATCGTCGCCATACCTCCTGTGCGCGAGGCTCGGGATCAGGGCCTGCTCAAGGCGAGCCCGATGTTTGCCAGGTTGGTTCCCGGTGGCATCGAGTGGGCCGACGGCACCCGTGCCGAGGCCGACACGATCATCTGGTGCACGGGCTTCCGGCCCGCGCTGTCCCACCTGGCCCCGCTCCAACTCCGCGGCAGACGAGGCCACATCACCACTGAGGGCACCCGCGCAATGGACGAGCCGTGCCTGCACCTGCTCGGTTACGGGGACTGGACCGGGCCCGCCTCCGCCACCCTCATCGGCGTCGGCCGTCCCGCGCGCGAGGCAGCCAGGGAGATCGCCGGCCTGCTCGCGTAGGGCACCGGCCGCATGCATGCGGCGACCGGGGCCGAGCGGTCCCACCGGCAGGCGCGCGAGTCCGTCGGATCCTCCGGGGCCAGACCCGGAGGCCGTGTGGGGCTCGCCTGCGCTGGGGCTCAGCTCAGGGTCTGGGCGGCGTACAGGGCGCCGAGGACGGTGGCGAGGGTGCCGAGCAGGAGGCGTAGGGCTCGTTCGGGCAGGCGGGGCTGGAGGCGGGCGCCGAGGTAGCCGCCGATGAGTCCGCCGGTGCCGCAGGCGAGGCCCAGCCACCAGTCGGGGGCGACGTCTCCGCTGCTGGCGAGGGACAGCAGCGTGTAGGCGGCGGCGCCGACGAGAGAGGTGGCGAAGGTGGCGGCGAGCGCGGCCGGGGCGACGCGGGCGACGGGCAGGCCGTGCCCGACGAGGATCGGGCCGAGCAGGGAGCCGCCGCCGATGCCGTAGATGCCGCCGACGACGCCGACCGCCAGGGCGAGGGCGGTGAGGTTGCGTGGCGGCAACTCGCCCGCGGGCGGCGGATGATGGCGGGCCGGGGTGAGGGCGCGCAGGGACAGCCACAGGCCGAGCGGCAGCAGCAGGGTGGCGATCAGGAGCCGGAAGACGTCCGGGCCGGGGAGGGCGAAGACGCGCACGGCGGCGCCGAGGACGACGCCGGGCAGCGTGCCCAGCACCAGGCGCCGGGTGAGGTCACCGCGCAGGGCGCCGTCGTGGCGGTAGCGCCACAGGGCGCCGGGGCCGGCGACGACGTTGAACAGCAGGTTGGTCGGGGTGACAGCCGGGTTGGGTACGCCGAAGACGCTCAGCTGGACCGGGAGGAGGAACACGGCCCCCGACACCCCGACCGGGGCGGTCACGGTCGCGATCAGCAGCCCGGCGGCCAGCCCGCCCGGCACTGTCCAGTCCACCGTCGCCCCCGCCCGTCGCCTGATTGGTCAGTATCAGTGTGTCGAGCGGCCGTGGGTCTCTCCCGCAACACGATGTTCACGAGCAGCAGGTGCAGCCGGGTCGGCAGCCGCACGCGTCCGCGAGCGCGTCATCGTGCGACGGGGTGGGAGCGGGTGCGGTTGTCGGGGCGCAGCAGCCTTTGCCCTGCCAGGCGTCGCGTCCTTCCTTGGCTGCGATGACGGCGATGGCCAGGGCGGCCACGGGATCGGCCCAGGACCAGCCGAGGGTGGCGTTGAGGAGCAGGCCGATCAGGAGGACGGCCGAGAGGTAGGTGCACAGCAGGGTCTGTTTGGAGTCGGCGACCGCGGAGGCGGACCCGAGTTCACGTCCGGCACGCCGCTGAGCCGCTGACAGGAACGGCATCACCGCCAGGGAGAGGGCGGCGAGGACGATGCCGGGGATGGAACGTTCGGCGTCGCCGGTTGCGGTCAGGGCACGGACGGCGTCGACGGCGACGTAGACGGCGAGAGCGAAGAACGACACCGCGATGATCCGCAACGTGGTCTGCTCACGGGCTTCGCGTGCGGCGTGCTCACGGGCGGAGAACTGCCAGGCGACCGCGGCGGCGGAGGAGACCTCGATGACGGAGTCCAGGCCGAAGCCGATCAGGGCGGTGGACGAGGCGAGGGTGCCGGCGGTGAGGGCGACGGCCGCCTCGATGACGTTGTAGGTGATGGTCGCGGCGACCAGCAGCCGTATCCGACGGGCCAGCGCATCACGGCGGGCCGGGGAAGGCCCGAGGGATATCGCGGTCATCAGCAGCAGCCCTTCGACTCCGCGTCCGGACAGGTCTTGTCCGCCTCCACCGCGACCACCGCGGCACGCAGATCGTCCAGGGCGTGGCCGAGGCGTTCGTCGGCGAGTTCATAGCGGGTACGGCGGCCGTCGGGCGCGGTGACGACCAGGCCGCAGTCCCGCAGGCAGGCCAGGTGGTTGGAGAGCCGGGTGCGGGAGATGCCGAGAGCATCGGCGAGATCGGCCGGGTAGGCGGGGGCCTGGCGCAGGGCGAGGAGGATCCGGCAGCGGATGGGGTCGGCGAGCGCGCGGCCGAAGCGGGCCAGCACGTCGATGTCGGAGGTAACGGTCAGCACATCATGAGAGAGTACAGTGAATCCTGAATTCAGGAAATGGTGGACTGTGCTGGCGTGCATGACGGACGACGGGCGGGACCTGGCCGAGGTGCAGCGGGCGCACTGGCAGGAGACGTACACCGCCCATCCGGGCATGTACGGGGAGGAGCCGTCGGCCGCAGCTGTCCATGCCGCTGGTGTCTTCCGTGCGGCCGGGGCTCGTGATGTGGTCGAGCTCGGCGCCGGCCATGGCCGCGACGCCCTCTACCTCGCCCGTGAGGGCTTCACCGTCCGGGCCACCGACTTCTCCGCCACCGGCCTTGACCAGCTGCGGGACGCGGCCCGGCAGCAGGGGGTGGCCGACCGTGTAACCGTCGCCGTGCACGACGTCCGCGACCCGCTGCCCCTGCCGGACGCCTCGGTGGACGCGGTGTTCGCGCACATGCTGCTGTGCATGGCCCTGTCCACGAAACAGATTCACGCCGTCGTCGGCGAGATCGGCCGGGTGCTGCGGCCTGGCGGCATCTTCGTCTACACCGTCCGTCACACCGGCGACGCGCACTACGGCGCCGGCATCGACCACGGTGACGACATCCACGAGCACGGCGGCTTCGCTGTGCACTTCTTCGACCACGTCCTTGCCGACGGCTGGACCCTGAACGAGGTCCATGCCTTCGAGGAGGGAGACTTGCCGCGCCGTCTGTGGCGCGTCACCCAGACTCTGTCCCGCTGAAGGGTGAGCTCAGGCGCCCATCACCCGGTACATGCCGATCGAGTCGTGCGCGGCGGTGTCGGTGAAGCCGAACTTCTCATAGAGGAAGCGTGCGGGCCCGTCCGCGATGAGCGAGACGTAGGCGGTGGCGGGCGCCCGGCGCTCCAACTCCTCGGTGAGTGTGGCCATGATGCGTCTGCCGAGGCCGCGGCCCTGGTGGGCGTGGTGTACGCAGATGTCGACGATCTGGAACGCGGTGCCGCCGTCGCCGATGATCCGCCCCATGCCGATGGGCTCCTCCTCGCGGTGGAGGACCACTCCGTGCCACGTGTTGGGCAGGGCGAGCGCGACCGCTTTGGGGGCCTTGTCCGAGAGGCCGGCGTCGGTGCGCAGGCGACGATAGATCTCGATGGACGGCACACCCACGGTCAGCCGGTAAGCGTCGTCGAGGTTGGTCATGTCCGGCCTCCGCGTGGTCGCCGCTGAGCTGCGCCTCGAAACAGTTGTGCAGGGCGTCGACCAGCGAGGGTTCGTCGATGTCGTAGGTGAGGATGTTGGTGAAAACGCTCGGGCGCTGCACACTCGCATGGAGGCCGAGCAGGGGCGCGAGGGCTCAGGCCGCGACCGAGGCGTTCGTCAGCAGCTTGCCCATCGCGGCGAGCACTGACGGCTCGACGCGGTAGTACACCCAGGTGCCGCGTCGCTCGGAACTGAGCAGGCCGGCTTCCTTGAGCTTCTTCAGGTGGTGGGAGACGGTCGGCTGGGACACGCCGACGTCGGAGATGTCGCACACGCACGCCTCGCCGCCCTCATGTGAGGCCACGGCCGAGAACAGCCGCAGCCGCACCGGGTCGCCGAGCGCCTTGAACATCCGCGCCGTCTGCTCGGCCTCGTCGGCCGTCAGCGGTCGTTCGGTGAGCGGCGGGCAGCACGGCGCCACGGCCTCGGGGACCTCGGGTTCCAGCAACGGCAGCACCTTCGTATTTGACATGCATCTATGTTGACACATGTCGAACCAGTGAGCGAGGGGTGGCGACGGTATCGCATCCCGAGGTAATCGATTATCGTCGATTATCGATGAGAGACTTTCTGGAACGTTCCGAGGCCGAGCGGTACGCGAGCTGGTTCAAGGCGCTGGCCGACGCCACGCGCATTCAGATCGTCACGCTGCTGGCGCGCAGCGGTGAGCCCATGACGGTGGGGCAGATCGTCGAGGCCGTGGAGGTGGGGCAGTCGACGGTCTCGCATCACCTCAAAGGGCTGGCGGAGGTGGGCTTCGTGCTGGTCGAGCGGAAGGGTGCGTCCAGTTGGTACCGGCTGAACGAGGAGTGCGTCCACGCTTTTCCCTCGGCGGCCGATGTCGTCATGGGGCGCCCCGCGCCGGCCCGAAACGCAAACGGTGGGGCGCGGGGGCGCCGGCGTAGCGAGCCATGAGCACTGGCGTCGGGCAGGCGGAGTGGGCGCCGATGCGTTCGGGGGCGGTCTATGTCCTGTTGCTGGGGCTGGGCGCGCTGGATGCGGCCGGGTACAGCCTGATCGCGCTGGTGCTCCCTGGCCTGGCCGCGCAGACCGGGGCCAGTGCCACGGTGCTGGGGATGCTGGTCGCGGCGTTCCCGCTGGGGATGGTCGCGGGCTTCGCACTGGGCGGGGTCGTCATCCAGCGCAGTAGCCCGGCACGACTACTGGCGGTGGGATTGTCGCTGGTTGCGGCGGGCAGCCTGGGGTTCGTCTTCGGCGCGGATCTGGTCGCCTTCGTCTTCTCCCGGCTGGTGATGGGACTGGGCTCCGGGTGTCTGTGGCTGGGGATCACCTTCGCCACCCTGGCTGCCTGGCCGGGGCAGGAGTGCCTGTGCATGAGCCGCATCTACGCCGCCTACTCCGCCGGTGGCCTACTGGGCCCGCTGCTCGGGGCGATCCATGGGGTGCGCGGCCCCTTCGTCGCCTACCTCGTAGTCATCGCCTTCGCCGTGCTGGCGCTCGGCACGCTCGAAGGGGTGCTGCCGCTCCACTTCGGCACGAAATTGGGCCAGTCCCGGATCGGGGTGCTGTATGCGGCGACGTCGGTCGTGGTGGCGGTCGCGGGAGCGGTGGCGGCCCGGTGGCCGCCGCGGGCGATGCTGCTGGTCTCCACCCTGCTGGTGGTCAGCGGCTTCGCGCTCGCCGGGTCCAGTACGGCCGTACCCGTGTGGATCGCGGCGCTCGCCGTCGCGGGGGCGGGTATCGGGCTGGCCAACACCGGAGCGACCGGTGCGCTCCTCGACGCCGTACCCCCGCAGCGCATCATGACGGCCATGGTGCTGTGGTCCCAGATCGGCATTTTGGGCTACCTGGCTGCTCCCCTGATCGGCGGCCCCGTAGCCGATGCCTTCGGCTACGGGGCGGTCGCCGCTGTTGTCGCGTTGATGGCCATGGGAGCAGCCGCGACGCTCGCCCGGTCCAACCGGTCATGAACCGCCGGCTCCGCACCGCCGCTTCTGCCTTGAGGGTGCCTTCTGGAGGTGTCCAGACCTCAGTCGGCTCGGCCCGCTTCACCGAGGCGGGCCAGGTGGGCCGCGACCCGCCGCGCTGTCCGGACGGCGTCCCGGCCCACTCCGCGCAGGGAGTTCGAGGACAGGCTGCGCTGCCACTCAAGGCCGACATGCCCTCGCGGTGGCGAGGGCGCCCGGATGCGTCGAGGGCGCCGAGCGGGGCGAGGTAGTCCAGGTCGGGCCGGTAGCCGGTGGCCAGCAGGATCGTGTCGACCTCCTCAGCGCTGCCGTCGGACCAGATGACCTTGGATTCGCTGATGCCGATGAACAGCGGGCGCCTGTCCGGTCGTCCGACGGCGACAGCGGCGCTGTATTGGCCGTCGTCGATGACCAGCTGGGTCGGCGGGGTGCGCAGGAACCGGCCGATGGGCAGCGTGTCGAGGCCCGTGCGGGTCAACCACCAGTGCAGGTCCCGCCCCAGCATGCGCTGGCGGGCGAACCGGACTGGATGCCGCGCCGCCAGTGTCACCTGGGCCCGCTCGGCGATCTCGGCGGCGATCTGTACCGCGGAGTTCCCTGCACCGACGACCACGACGCGCTGTCCGGTGAACGGCTCGGGTACGCGGTAGTCAGCGGCGTGCAGCACCGTCCCGGCGTAGCTCTCCAGGCCCGCAAGGTCAGGGAGGTGGGGACGCCCGAAGGTGCCGGTGGCCGCGACCACGGCGCGTGCCTCCAGCCGGCTGCCGCCCTCCAGGTTCAGCCGGAACACGCCGTCGCCATAGCCGACTTCGCGCACGCGCGTGCGGGTGCGGACGTCGGCGTCCAGCTGGTAGCCGTGCCGCTGGGGATAGGCGATCACCTCGTCCCGGTGCGGATAGCGATCCCGGTCTCCGCCGAACGGCAACCCCGGCAGCGAGCTGTATCCGGCGGGAGAGAAGAGCGTGAGGCTGTCGTAGTAGTGCGGCCACGATCCGGCGGGCAGATCGGACGCCTCCAGAACCACCGGTTCCAACCCTTGTCGGCGCAGAGCATGCGCCGCGGCCAGTCCGGATTGGCCGCCCCCGATCACGGCTACGTCCATGCGTTCCATACCCAGCTCCCAGATTCGACGAATGTCTATGTTGACGTCTATCGATACAGGTGCCATGCTTGGCGGCGCAAGGGATCGACGGATGTCGAAGTAAAGGGGAATCCAGTGAACGCGCCCACCACCGACCAGCTGCCCGTCGTGGTCATCGGAGCCGGCCCGATCGGCCTGGCCGCCGCCGCCCATCTCGTCGAGCGCGGCCTTGAACCCCTGGTCCTGGAGGCCGGCTCGGCTGCGGGTGCCGCCGTGCGCGAGTGGTCGCACGTCCGCCTGTTCTCCACCTGGGGCGAGGTGATCGACCCGGCCGCGGAGAAGCTCCTGGCCCCGACCGGCTGGGTCCGCCCGGACTCCTTGACCTACCCGACCGGCGGCGACTGGGCCGAGCAGTACCTGCAGCCGCTCGCCGATGTCCTGGGCGACAAGGTCCGCTTCGGAACCCAGGTGACCGGCGTCGCCCGCGCCGGACGCGACCGGATCGTCGACTCGGGCCGCGACGAGCAGCCCTTCACCGTGCACATCGAGACCGCGGACGGCCGCGAGAAGCGGATCACCGCCCGCGCCGTCATCGACGCCTCCGGCACCTGGACCACTCCCTCCCCGATGGGCGCCGACGGCCTCCCCGCACTCGGCGAGAAGGCCGCCGCCGGCCGTATCTCCTACCGCGTCCCGGACCTCAACGACCCGGCTGTACGAGCCCGTTACGCGGGCAAGCGCACCGCCGTCGTCGGCTCCGGAGCCTCCGCCTTCACTGCCCTCGCGCTCCTCGCCGACCTCGCGAAGGAGGAAGAGGGAACCCACGCGGTGTGGATCCTGCGCCGGGGCATCGGTGCCAACACCTACGGCGGCGGCGAGGCCGACCAGCTCCCCGCCCGTGGCGCCCTCGGCCTGCGCGCCAAGGCCGCCGTCGAGGCCGGTCACGCCGGCGCGATCACCGGCTTCCGCACCCAAGCCGTCTCGTACGACGGTGACCGACTGGTCCTCGAGTCCGACGACGGCCGCCGCACGGACCCCATCGACGAGGTCATCGTCCTGACCGGTTTCCGCCCGGACCTCTCCTTCCTCTCCGAGCTCCGCCTCGGCCTCGACGAACGCCTCCAGGCACCGACGGCCCTGGCCCCGTTGATCGACCCCAACGTCCACTCCTGCGGCACGGTCTACCCGCACGGCGTGAACGAGCTCTCCCACCCCGAGCAAGGTGTCTACCTCGTAGGCATGAAGTCCTACGGCCGTGCCCCCACCTTCCTCGCCATGACCGGCTACGAGCAGGTCCGCTCCATCACCGCCGCGATCGCCGGCGACCAAGAGGCCGCCGAGCGCGTCGAGCTGACCCTCCCGGAGACCGGCGTCTGCGGCGGTGCGGGCCTGTTCGACGAGCCGGAGAACGCTGAGCAGTCCGGCGGCGGATGCTGCGCCGCCCCCGCCACACTCCAGATCGGCACCGGCGCCCCGGCCTCCACGTCCGGCGGCTGCTGAACCCCGCACCCACACCAGGAGGCTCGTCATGTCCCGCGTACAGCTCGCCCTCCGCGTCCCGGATCTCAACGCGTCCATCGCCTTCTACAGCAAGCTCTTCGGCACCGAACCCGCCAAACTCCGCGACGGCTACGCCAACTTCGCCATCGCCGAGCCCCCGCTCAAGCTTGTCCTGATCGAGGGGGCGGAGGGCGAGGCTACCCGCATGGACCATCTCGGCGTCGAGGTGGAGAGCTCCGAGGCGGTCCACGCAGCCACCGCTCGTCTGCGCGGAGAGGGCTTGGCCACCGACGTCGAGAACGACACCACCTGCTGCTACGCCCTGCAGGACAAGGTCTGGGTCCACGGGCCTGGCCAGGAGCCCTGGGAGGTGTACGTCGTCAAGGCCGACGCCGACTCCTTGGCCAAGCAGCAGGGCAGCACCTGTTGCGCCGACCCGACGGCGGCCGACACCGGCGGCGCGAAGGAACCCGTCGCCGCGAGCGGCTGTTGCTGACCGCCGAATGGCCGACCTTCACACCAGCGAGGCCGCGACCGGAACGGGGGACCGGTCGCGGTCTCGCGCCGCCCTGCCGGCCCTCTGCGCCACCCAGGTCACCAGCTGGGGCATCGTCTACTACGCCTTCCCGGTCCTGAACTTCCGCATCACGGCCGACACCGGCTGGTCGACGACTGCCACCACCGGAGCCTTCTCCGCCGCCCTGATCGTCTCTGCGCTCGCCGGGGTACCCGTCGGCCGCATCCTCGACCGCCGAGGCCCACGCGCCGTGATGACCCTCGGATCCATCCTCGGTGTCATAGCAGTGCTGGCCCTCGCGTACGCGCCCAACCTGACCGTCTTCGCCGCTGCCTGGCTGCTCGCGGGGCTGTCCATGGCGGCCACCTTCTACCAGCCGGCCTTCGCCGCCCTCACCCGCTGGTGGGGAGAGGACCGCGTCCGCGCGCTCACGATCGTCACGCTCGCCGGGGGCTTGGCCTCGACCGCCTTCGCACCCCTGACGGCAACCCTCGCCGAACACCTCAGCTGGCGCACCACATACGCCATCCTGGCGTTGATCCTCGCCACGGTCACCATCCCGGCCCATGCCCTCGGCCTGCGAGCCCCCTGGCCACCGGCCCCCACGCACCCCACCCGACAGGCCGACGACCACCGGTCGGTCGCCCGCAGCCGCCCCTTCCTGCTGCTCGCCGCCTCGCTGACGCTGAACGGCTTCGCGATGTACGCCGTCGTCATCGCCCTGGTCCCGCTGCTGACCGAACGCGGTGCGAGCCCCACGGCGGCGGCCTGGGCGCTCGGCCTCGGCGGCGCCGGCCAGACGCTGGGCCGCACCCTGTATGCCGCCCTCGCCCGTCGCACCGGCGTCACCACCCGCACGGTCACGCTGATCACGGCAGGCGGTGCAACGACCGCAGCGCTCGCCGTCGTTTCGGGGCCGTACCCGCTCCTGCTCCTCCTGGCGGTCATGGCGGGCATGGTCCGAGGCAACCTCACCCTCCTCCAGGCCACCGCGGTCACCGACCGCTGGGGCACCACCCACTACGGCCGCCTCTCCGGCCTCCTGGCCGCCCCCGTCACCATCGCCTCCGCACTGGCCCCCTTCGCGGGAGCAGCCCTCGCGGGCGAACTCGGCGGCTATCCAGCGCTCTTCGGGCTCCTTGCCGGGGTATCGGTCGTTGCCGGTGTCCTGGCCGCGGCGTCTGTCAGTCGCTGATGGGGTGGCGTAGGCAAGGAGGTGCCGATGCCGCCGACCGCCGGTGAGTGGCTACGGATGACCGGTGAAGTCGAGCGGCTGGAGAAGCTGACCGGCCTGCCCGTCCGTGATGCCCCGCGGCTTCCTGGGGAGGCCCGACCGCATCCGCCGATTGACTGCTACGCGGTCGCGCCGGCATCGGCCAACAATGATGTCATGTCGCTGCGATGATGCGTTCGGGCTGTCAGGCCGGCTGGAACTCTGCGTGCGGTGTCGCCCGCGCCCACACGGCCTCGAAGCCGACTCGCAGAGCTTTGCCATTTCCGGGTCCTCCGTGAGTTCCACCTCCATGTTCTCGCCTTCGCCGTCGAAGTGGTTGACGAGGACGAGGCTGGAGTCGAAAAGCCAGAAGTCGTTGCCCGGAAGCGCGAGGCCCGTTGCGTTGCGCCGGGAGAGCCAGCGCACGTCTTCGCCGGCGGCGATGTTCAGTCCATCCGTCACGTCGTACTCGAAGCGGATGTATTCGCTGACGGGCGTCGAAACGATCCGCGCCCGGCGCATTTCGACGCCTCGGGAGGTTGCGTCCGTGACGAGGCTCAGCCAGTCGGCCCAACGCTCGGCGGGGTCGAGCGTTTCACCGGCCTTCCAGTCGATGAAGGCCGGATCCGACTTCATGTAGGCGTCGCGCATCTCCAGATGGACGGCCGTCCTCTGGCAGTCGCGGAACAGCTCCTCAAACGTCGGGGTCCGCATCAGCCTTCTTCACCTCCAGGAAGAACTGCACCATGCGTCGGGGGATCTCCACGACCGACTCATGGCCGGGGATGTCCATCTGCGCGAGGCGCTCGAAGTCCTCCACCTTCAACCCCTGCACGAGGTAGCTGTCCTTCTCCTCGTCGAGGTAGATGGTGGGAGAGCCGCCACTGGGACTCTCCGGGTCCTTACCGAGCTTACGCAGCGCCATGATGTCCTCCTCGAACGCCGGTGACGATCTCTGTGCCAGAGCTTGCCCGTGACTGGGCTGCGGGGCGAGGAACTTGCCAGGCGTGCGGGAGTCGGCGCTACGTGGTGTTGGGTCTCGCGGTTGGTGTCGGAGACCGCCCTCGTGACCTGCTGTGACCTGGGCTGTCGCGCACCTTCCGAGTCAGCAGCCCGCAGGTCTCCCACCTGTGCGGTTGCCAGGTGGTTTGGGGACGAGCGCGGTGTCGGGTCGGAGGTGCGGGCACGCGTCGACGCCATCGGCGAGGGCCTGGACGCAGGCTGCCGGAGCGGAACTCGCGTGGAGAAGTCTCCGGGTGTGACCCGCTCGATTGCGCCGTGCGGTCGATGCGCTTTCCCGGCCGGTCGGGCGGGCGGATCAGCGCAGTCCGGCGAAGAGATCGTTCTCGGGTACAGCCGCGCCGGTGGCGTCCTGGACACGTACGAAGGTCTCCATGCCCATCAACTCGCCGAACCTCTCCTTGCCCATCTTGAGGAAGAAGATGTTCTCGCCCTGACTGGCGTGCGCGGCCAACGCGTCGAACTTCTGACCGCTGAACGCGGTGGTGTCCACCCACGTGGTGATCTCATCGTCGGGGAGGCCGATCTCGGCCATCGCGGCGGCCTCGGCAGGATCCGGCTCCGGCATGTCCTCATGAAACTCGCGCATGATCTCGCCGAACCGCTGCATCATCGAGCGGGGCATCGTGGTCCAGTACACCTTCGGTGTCAGCGCGGTCATCTCCAGCGCCGCCATCGTGATGCGGTGGGCCTGGATGTGGTCAGGGTGGCCGTAGAAGCCGTTCTCGTCGTAGGTGACGACCACATCAGGTCGGTAGTGCCGCATGAGTTCCGCGAGTCGGGCCGCGCCTTCCTGCACGGGGGTCTGCCAGAAGGATCCGGGGGCGTCGTTGCTCGGCCAGCCCGTCATCCCGGAGTCGGCATAGTCCAGCATCTCCAGATCGCTGACCTTCAGGACGTCACAGCTCGCCTCAAGTTCTTGACGGCGCATCAAGGCGACCGCCGCCGGATCGTGCCCGGGATCACCCGGTTTGACACCACCCGGTCCGTCACCGCAACCGCCGTCGGTACACGTCACGAGAACCGTGCGGATGCCTTCCGCCGCGTACCGCGCGAGGACCCCTCCGGTTCCGGTGGCCTCGTCGTCGGGGTGGGCGTGTACTGCCATGAGCGTCAAGGGCCGGTCAGTCATGAAACAGTCCTCCTGCAGAAATACGTCTTGGTCCGACTGCGCGGTGGGCGTACCGCTCCTGGGGCCCGGATCCTGGTGGGGCGGACGACCCTCTGGTCTCCGTGTTCCCCGCCCGTGTGGCGCCGGTCCCTCGGTCGATGCAACCGTGCCGGCCGGACCGGCTGTTCCCGGCGCGGCCGCTCGGCCGTCCAGGCGTCGGCGTTTCAACGCGAGCGAGGTACAGGCGCGACCTGCATGTCTCAGCGCCACGTCGGATCCGACTTCCATCCGGCACCAGCCATGAGATTCCGACACGAAATTTGAGACCCTACAGTGGCCGGGGCAGATCAGTTCGCCGGGAGCAGACAGGAAAGATCCCCAAAGGACTGGTGCGCTGGGGGAGGGCATGTCAACGTACAACACCTGTTGGACGACCTGTCCCCGAGCCCTTGGAGGTGCCCCTGCATCCGCACCACCCCAGCGACCCTTTCCGCTACGACTTGCCGGACCCGGTGCACTGGGTCACCCCGCGCCACCTGGCCGGCGACGACGGCGTACTCGCCGAGCAGATCGGCCACACCTTGGCCGGTCTCGGCTGGAGCATGTGGCCCACGGCCCGTCAGACCCTGCTGTATGTGAGCCCGGACGGACTGCGCGGCGCCGAATGGATCCTCGCGGCTTACCCCTTCGAACTGGGCGGACTGCGCGTGGCCTGGCAGTTGAGCGCCCGCCGGAACTCGGCTTCCGCGATGGCGGAGTGGAACGCGTACTTCACCACCGGGGTCCCGTACGAGGCACTCGCCGATCTCCTCGTGGCGCTTGACGCCCGTGAGGCGCCGGATGCCGGCTTCGAAGGGCCCGAGACGGTCCTGAACGCGCTCAACGCCCAGGGCTGGATCCGCGACGTGGACCGCCCTCACACCACCGCCATGGACCCTGGGCTCTCCGCCTGCGTCTCCCTGGAGCTGCTGCCGCCGCTCATCGAGGACGCTGACCCGCGCCCCGATCCAGTGGGCTGGCAAGCATGGGCAGAGCCCGTCCTCGGCGCCCCGTATCTCTGGTGCGCCGGCTTCAGTGCCAGCGTCCCCCATGACCTGGTTGCCGCGTTCGCTTCCTCCCTTGCCTCACCGGTCCAGGTGTCTCGCCGCACCCTGCCCGCGAGCGTGGCGGGTCGGCTCACCGTGGTCCGGCGCGGCTGACGGCCCCGCGGCCTCAAGCGGCCAGCGGTGGCGCTCGTCGCTGTTTCCCTGAACCGCAGGTGGCGGGTTGAGGCATGGTGTGTCCGCTGTACGACGGAGAGGAAGAGGATCTTGCTGTTTCGACGTGCCCGAGCGGAGCGCGCGTTCCGTGAAGCCCAGCGTGCGGGTTACGAGCTGCTGAAGATGCACGCTGAGTGGCCCCTGCCCGACCACGTCTCCGGTGCGGCGGCACCGGCCGCACCGCAGGTTCCGACGTTCGACTTCCTGCCGCCGGACCTGCGGGTTCCCCCACGGCAGGACGTGGTTGGGCTGATGATGCGCTGGCGGCAGCCGCTCGTCGTGGACGGTGAGGTCCGTACGTGCCCCGAGTGCGGCGTGTACCGGGACTGGATCGTCTTGTGCCTGCGTGACGACTCGGTCTGGGTGCGCTGCCGCGCCGGCCACGCGACACAGGAGCCTGGCCTGGACGCCGCCTGGTACAACCGCAACTCCGGTCCGACCGAACGCTTCCACCCCACTCTCGAAGACGGCCTGCGCTACCTCGGCCACTGAAGCCCCGAGACCCCTACGCCCCTTCTTCTACCGGTGCCCGGTAGACGGGCCTCATTTCGCGGCAGGTCTGGATGTCGCGGACGGTCGCCTGCTTGCCAATCTCACGTGGGCCGCTGGTTCTCGCGCGGTCAAGGATGTCTGGGTCGCAGGTGAGGCCGTGGTCGTGAACGGTGAGACGGTCCGTGTCGACCGCATCGCGGCCCAGCGCGCCGCCGCCGACGCAGCAGCACGTCTTGAGTGAACGGTCATCAGGTGTGGCCGCCGCCACCGCTGGACAGGCCCTATGCGGCGGTGGCCCGCCTGATCATGTCGACGACCGCGGCGGGTTGCGACACGTGGACAGAGTGGCTGCCCGGAGCCTCGGCGACCGTGGCACCCGCACGCTCGGCCATCGCCCGCTGAGCCAGGGGAGGGATCATGCGGTCGTCGGCAGCGACCAGGTACCAACTGGACTTGGTTCGCCACGCGGGTTCGCCGACGGCGCCGTTCAGGGCTTCGACTCCCCACGGGACCTGGGAGTCTGCCATGAAACGTGCCTGCGCCCGGGTCAGATCACCGGCGAAGGAGGCGTGGAACCGCTCGCGGTCGAGGAAGAGGTGCCCGTCCTTCGGAGGGAGGATCGGGGGAACGGGCGCACCCGGCGGCGGGTCCGCGATCAAGGAGTTGACGGACTCGCCCTCGTCCGGCGCGAAGGCCGCGATGTAGACGAGTGCGGACACCTTGGGGTCCCGTCCTGCTTCGGTGATCACGACACCTCCGTAGGAGTGACCCACCAGGACGGTGGGGCCGTCCTGCTCCGCGACGACCCGCAGAGTCGCCTCGACGTCGCAGGCCAGGGACTGGGTCGGATTCTGCACGACGCTGACCTTGTGGCCCATGTCCACGAGGCGCTCGTGGACACCCTGCCAGCCGGATCCGTCCACGAATCCACCGTGGACCAGGACCACGTTCCGCAGGGCGATTTCCGCTGCCATGAAGGGCCTCCGTTCTCTGCAGTGGGTCGAGAATTCTTGATCTCCCTCACCTTATGAACTGGCCGCTTGTGCAGCTTCGGCCAGATGGCCTATGTGGAATTCCCGTGCCGGACGGGGCTGTCGGAGGAGGAACCCGCGGAATGCGGAAGCTGTACCTGCGGGCGGTCCCTCTTCTCGGCGTACCTCGGATCCGGCAATGTGATGCAGGACACTCCTTCGACGTCGAATTTTCCGGCTCTCTTCGCGTCATGTCGCTGATCCTGCCCGACCACTATTGGAGGTCTCATGGCATCTTCCGCACCGCATGCCTCGACAGGCGACCAGAACTCCGCCGGCGTTTCCGGTGTGAACTCGGTGGGCCGTCTCTTCGGACGATCAAGGGAGCTGACGATCATCGACGGGCTTTTCGGCACAGCTGCCGTGCGGGGTGCCGCGCTGATGCTGTCCGGAGAGGCCGGGGTGGGCAAAAGCGCGCTGCTGGACGCTGCGGCGCTGCGCGCGTCCGAGAGGGGCTTCCGTGTTCTGCGGGTCGTCGGCTCGCAGTTCGAGGAAAGCGTCAGCTTTTCGGCACTGAACCAGATATTGCTGCCGCTGGCCGAAGAGATTCCCGCTTTACCCACCCGGCAGGCGGAGACACTCCAAGCGGTCCGGGGGCTTTCCGAAGGGCAGCCGACCGAGCTGCTCGCCGTCGCGAACGCTGTGCATGTCCTGCTGTCCAGGGCCGCCACCGAGAGCAGCCCTCTCGCTCTGATCATCGACGACGTGGCGTGGCTGGACCGGCCCAGCGCCGCGGTTCTGGGAACTCTCGCCCGCTACATACGCACCGGCTCCATCGCCTTGCTCGCGGCGTCCCGGACGGGCGACGAGTCCTTCTTGAGCAGCACCTGGATACCCACGTACGAGGTTCAGGCGCTGGATGACGAAGCGGCGAACGAGTTGGTCGCCGAGCGGTTCCCCGCCATGGCGGTCAGGGTCCGTCGGCGTGTCGTCGCGGAGGCCCGGGGAAACCCCCTGGCGCTGCTGGAGCTGCCCGTCACGCTTGACGACGCTCAGCAGACGGAGCGAGGAACACTGCCGGCCGTGCTGCCGTTGACCGAGCGGCTCAAAAGGATCTTCTCCGCTCGGGTCGACGCGCTCCCGGACGCCACTCGGAAACTGCTTCTGCTCGCCGTCCTGGACGGCTCGGGTGACCTGCACGTCCTTCGGCAGGCCATGGGCGGTCCCGACGGCCTGGCCGAGCTGGGTCCTGCCGAGCGGGCCGGAATCGTGCACGTCGACGCCCTCACCGGCCGTCTGGTCTTCCGGCACCCGCTCACTCGTTCCGCGGTCATGGACCTGTCGACCAGCGCCGAGCGCCGGTGGGGACATCTGGCGCTCGCCGGGGAATTCCCGGAAGGATCCGAACGCCGGGCCCGGCACCTCGCCAACGCGGCCGTGGGCCCCGACGATCAGGTGGCCGCCCTCCTGCATGAGGTGGCCTACAGCACCCTGCGCCGCGGTGACGCCGTCGGTGCCATCACCACCCTGTTGCGCGCATCGGAGCTGAGCAGCACGGGGACGGCCAAGGGACGCAGGCTGGCCGAGGCGGCCTGCCTGGGCGCCAACATCACCGGTGATCTCCGCAACGTACGGGCTTTGCTGGACCATGCCGGCCGCGCCGATCCGGTCGGCACCGACTCCCTGGCGGCCGCCGCGGCAGCGGCCAGCCAACTCCTCAACGGCGAAGGAGATGTGGACACCGCCCACCGGCTTCTGGTCGGCGCCATCGAGAACCATGACCTGCCCGACGGGGGCGGCGACAACATCCTCGGCGAAGCAATGCACACCCTGCTGCTGGTGTGCTTCTTCGGTGGACGGCCGGAACTGTGGCAGTCCTTCGACAATGCCATGACGCGCTTTCGGCCGGCATCCTCGGATCCCCTGCTCCCGGTGATGCGGGGCGCCTTCGGTGATCCGGCCCACGCGGCGTTGTCCGTGCTGGACGGTCTCGATGAGCTCATCGCCGGTCTTCATCAGGAGACCGACCCCACCCGCATCATTCGGACCGCGATCGCGGGTGCCTATGTCGATCGCCTGCCAGGCTGTCGCAGCGCGTTGCGGCGGGTCGTGGACGACGGCCGAAACGGCGGGGCCATCACTTTGGCGATCGAGGGCCTCTTCCTCCTGGCGAACGACGCCTACACCAGCGGGCAGTGGGACGAACTCCTTAAGACCACTGAAGAGGGACTCGGGTGGTGCGCGACGTACAACTACCGTCTGCTGGCATGTTCGGGCCAGTTCCTGCGGGGTCTGCTGGCCGCCGCGCGAGGTGACGGCGACACCGCACGAGAAATCGCGGACCGCCTCATCTCCTGGGGGAATCCCCGAGGGTTGGGAGTGTTCCGTGTCTACGCCTCCCACATCCGGGCCCTGTCGGCGCTCGGCAGCGCCGACTTCGAAGCCGCCCACCGCCATCTGAGGGCGGTGGGCACGCCCGGTCGGCTGTCACCGCACATGCCGCATGCTCTTTGGCTCCTACTGGACTTCACCGAAGCCGCGGCTCGGACCGGCCACCACGTGGAAGCAGCCGCGCACGTCGAGGCGGTCAGAAAGACCGCCATCCCGTCGATCTCGCCGCGGCTGGCCATGTTGACCGATGCCGCCGAGGCCATGGCCGCCCCGGACTTCATCGACCATGAACTGTTCGAAGCGGCCATCGCCACGCCCGGCGCCGAGCGATGGCCGTTCGACTGGGCCCGGATCTGTCTGGCCTACGGCGAAAGGCTGCGCAGAGCCAAGGCGGGCGGCGCGGCCCGCGTCCACCTGGACGCCGCGCTCAGCACGTTCGAACGCCTGGGAGCGGCGCCTTGGAGTGCGCGAGCGGCGAACGAGCTGCGGGCAAGCGGCATCCCCGTCACGGCTGTCGTACTCGGCGAAGAGCTGCACTCACCGCTGACTCCGCAGGAGCGGCAGATAGCGCGGCTGGCTGCTACGGGGCTGACCAACAAGCAGATAGCCGCGCAGCTCTTCCTGTCTCCTCGAACCGTGGCCGCCCATCTGCGAGGCACGTTCAGGAAGTTGGGCGTCACCTCGCGTGCCGGACTCCGTGACGCTCTGACCGGCCTGTCCCAGCAGACTCCGCCTCGTTCGCCCGAAGAGAGTGTGCCCCCGACTCGGTGATGTCCCCGAACAAACGCTCCGCCTACCTGCCCCGGCCCTCTGTGGCGGCCAGAACGAGCGCGGGGCTTGTCCCCCATTGCGTCCAGAGGGAGGGGGAACTGACTGGCCGTCTTCCGGGCGACCGGTCAGAGGCGTTGCTCGAAAGGCTTCCGAGGTTTGCGGGCGACGTCTGATTAGACACCCCAACTCCTGTGTCACTCGGGCCCGGGCGGCCAGCAGAGCGGTCTGGCCACCGCGCCTGCGCGCGTGGGGCAGCACGGCGCCGGCGAACATCTGAGCCGCCTCCCCACGGACGTACAGGGTTCCGGTTCCAACGATCTCCCTGTTCAGAAATCGAAGGGGACAGCCCGCCTGGGGCCAGGCGGGCTGTCGCGGAGGAGCGACTGCGATCAGCGCGTGCCGCGGTCAGCTCTCTTGATGAGCTGGGTGACGGCGTCGGGGTGGCTGATCATGACGGAGTGGGAGGCGCCCGAAACTTCGACCGTGCCACGGGCGTTGGCACGCTGGTACTCGAAGCGCTGCAGCGCCGGAGGAATGGCCTTGTCCGAAGTCGCGACCACTCCCCAGGAGGGGATGGTGCGCCAGGCGGCGGCCGCGGTGACGTCGGTGAAGGACGATGCGCTGAAGGGTCTCTGAGCCGCGTGCATCACGTTGGTGACCGACACGGGAAGGTCCGCGGCGAACGCGCTGCGGAACTTGTCGGCCTTGAGATAGAGGTCCGAACCGGTGCTGCCGTCCGGGTTCGGGAACGGCACGGCGTCGACCGCGTCGGGGATCTCGGTGCCCGGGAACTTGTTGATGAGCTCGCCGAGCTGCTCACCCTTGTCGGGCACGAAGGCGGCGACGTAGACGAGCGCCTTGACGTTGGCGTTGCCGGCTGCGGCGTTGGTGATCACCGCGCCGCCGTACGAATGGCCGGCGAGGATGATCGGACCCTTGACGGACTTGAGGACGCTCGCCAGATAGGGCACGTCGGTCGGCAGCCCACGCAGCGGATTGGCGGGGGCGACGACCGGATAGCCGTCCTTCTGGAGCTGCTTGATCACGCCACTCCAGCTCGCGGAGGCGTCGGCGAAGCCGCCGTGCATGAGCACCACCGTCGGCTTGGCGGTGTCCGTCCGGGTGGACGTCGGCGTCGCTGAAGCCGTCGATGCCAGAAGGGAAGCTGCTGCGGCGCCCGCAGTGCCGGCGGCAATCATTCCGTGAAGTACGACCTTTTTGCGCATGTTTGGCTTTCTGCTCAGGCGAACGAAAGCACGAGATCCTGTCGGGATTCGTGCGGGCTCACCGCTCGTTGGGGCTCGCGTGGTGCGGCGCCCGCTTCGGGGCAGACGCCGCGTGGGTTACGCCTGTTGGGCGGCGGCCTGCTTGATCAGCTCCGCCACGGCTTCCGGCTGGGAAACGTAGACGGAGTGGCTCGCGGCGGTCTCGCTCACGGTGGCTCCGGCCCGCTCGGCCATCGCGCGCTGCGCCGGCGGCGGGATCATGAGGTCGTCGGTCGCGACGAGATACCAGCTCGGCTTGGTACGCCAGGCGGCCTCCGTGACCGTTCCGTTGAGCGCCCCCACACCCCAGGGAACCTGCGAGTCGGCCATGAACTGGGCGTCCTCGGGCGCCACATCGCCCGCGAACGACGCGGCGAATTTCTCACGGTCCAGGAAGAGGAAGCCGTCCTGGGGCGGCAGGATCGGTGGAACGGGTGCGTCCGGGGCCGGGTTGGCGATCAGGGTGCCGACTGACTCGTCCTTGTCCGGTGCGAAGGCCGCGATGTAGACGAGCGCGGCCACGCCCTCGTGCCGGCCGGCCTCGGTGATCACAGCGCCTCCGTAGGAGTGGCCAACGAGCACCGCCGGCCCGTCCTGGGCGTCGAGGACCTGCCGCGTGACCGCCACGTCACCTTCGAGAGAGTGAGTCGGGTTCTGCACGACGCTGACGTTGAAGCCGTCGCGGGTCAGGAGGCGGTACACCGGCTGCCAGCCGGAGCCGTCGACGAATCCTCCGTGCACGAGAACGATGTTCTTGACGGTACTCATGCGATTGCTCCTTGATTGTCGGAAGCCTGCCGGGCAGGAACAAACTAGGTCGCACCGTGCGCGCGGGCTTCGACCAAATGGCCTAGTTGTCGGAAGGGGCGTGGCGAACGGCTTCGGTCCGCCGGACGGTCACCGCGTACGGCGCGCCGTGGCCGTCACGAAACGCGTCACCGCCTGCGAGAAGGCAGTCGGCTCTTCGATGTGGCCGAAGTGCCCGCTGCTCTCCAGGACCAGCAGTTCCGATCCGGGGATCAGCCTGTGCAGTTCCTCGGCCCACCGCACCCCGCAGATGACGTCGTGGCGGCCGACGACGACGAGGGCCGGCACGGTGAGCGAGCCGAGGTCCGCACGGTCGTCGATGACGTGCGGGGAGAGATTCTCGTTCAGCCCGGAGATGTGCTCGGCCCGCAGGGAGGCACGCAAGGGAGCGAACTCCTCCTCCCGGCCCCAGTAGTCGGCGAAGTACGAGGGCATCACTCCCTTCGCGACGGCAGTCATCTGCGCGTCGTCGGAGATGGTGGGGATGGCCTGGAAAGCCGCCAGGACCTCGGGGAGTTCCGGGTGGTCGGCGTGGTGTGCGGCGAACGACTGCACTTGGCGCATGGCCTCGGCGGCGTGTTCGGGACCGGTCACCGGCGCGCTGTCGTAGAGGATCACCCCGGTGACGCGCTCGGGGCAGTGCAGGGCGTGGTACTGGACGACGAAGCCGCCGTGCGAATGGCCCAGAAGGTGCACCTCGGGGACGCCGAGGTGCTCGACCAGCGCACCGAGGAACCGGCTGTAGCGGGGCCGGGTGTATCCGTGCGGGTGGGAGGGCAGGCGGCCGGAGGCGCCGGTGCCGACCGGCTCCGGGTAGACGACCGTCAGGTGCCGCTCCAGCGCGGGCATGCGCAGGTACTCCCAGAAAATGCCCGGCCCGCCGGAATGCGCGACGCACACCGGTCCCGTGCCGTGGACGTGATAGCGCTGCACGACTCCGTCGACTTCGACGGTGTGGGTTCCGACGGCCAGAGGATCGGTCAAAGAGGTCGTCATGAGGGTCTCCGTATCCGGCAGGTGTCAACGACACCGACAGGACGTCGGAGACGGAACGAAGTTCGATCCGAATCGTGTGATGGCCGTCACACGGGAAGGAGTGGGCTGGTGGCCCGCTCCGGCCTGGGATGGAACAGGCGCAGCCCGTGCACGCGGCCGGAGTCGTCCAGGGTCATGAGCCAGGCCACCTCGGTCGGGCAGTGCTCGGGGTTGTCGGCGGGATTGAGGATGTCCATCTCCCAGATGACGAGCGACCGCCCGGCCGCGGCATGAACAAGGCGCTGCCGTATGCCGGCCTCTACATCGCTGTCCATGGAACGCACCAACCGGTCGTAGCCGCCCACCGGGTCGTTCCCCCTGAGCAGGGTGACCTCTGGGGACCAGCGCTCCGTGAGCAGCCTGCCGAAGTGCCCGCTCTCGGCGGCGGCCAGTGTCTCGCGCGCTTCGATACGGCTGGCGCGCATGCGCTGCGCGGTGTCGCCGTGCGGGGCGTCCGCCGTGGCGGCGAGGGCAGCCGCCAGCTTGGATCGTCCCTGGCTGAGCCGGCTGCGGACCGTGCCGACCGGGACCCCGCAGACGACGGCTATCTGCTCGTACGAAGTGACGTGGGTGCTGAAGTGACGCAGCACCAAGGGCAGCCGCAGCGTGGGGGAAAGCTCTTCGATGGCCTCCCAGATCCAGTCCCGCGTCGTGTGGTGCTCCAGCCACCGCTCCGGACCGGCCTCCGTGGCGGGCACGTGCAGATCGTCGATCGGCTGGAAGGCCCCGGAGCCTCGCAACAGGGAACGGCTGGCGTTGCGCACGATCATCCGCAGCCATGGGCCTACCGCTGCCGGGTCGCGGACATCGCCCACACGGCGGAGCGCGGTCAGCGCCGCGTCCTGGACCATGTCGTCGACGTCGGGCCCCGGCCCCAGAATGCTCAGCGCCACGGCGCGCATACCCGCCTGGTGCCGTTCCAGCAGCAGTCCCAGGGCAGCGACGTCACCTGCCTGCGCGGCACGCGTGAGGACCGCGTCCTCGATACATGCGGCTTCGCCTGCGTTTCGGCTCATCGGGTCCCTCTTCCAGTCTCCCGTCGTGCGTGCGACCGTACAACTCCTCGTCGCGCGCAGCTCCCACACCGAGGTGCCTCGGAGCGTGAAGTGCAGCCCCACCGCCCCAGGCGCCTCCCTGCACGGCACAGTAAGCGCCCGAATCGGTTGTGGTGCCACCTCTGCTTGTGGCCAAAGGAGCGGATCGGAAATGGCACGGTGAGCGTTGTCCCGAAGGGGAGTTGACACAGGGAATCACCATGGCGGAAGCGAACTGCGGTGTCGCATCGCATAGTGCCGCTGCGTTCCCCATGGGGAAGGGGTCGGGTGCTGATCGATGCCGTGTTTGGCCAGGTTTCAGGGCCCGGTGCCAGGGGTTCACCGGCATCCGTGTCACCCTGAAACGCCGAGCCACCTCCTGATCACTGACCCCCGTCTCGATCAAGTCGGCCGCAGCGAACCGCATACCTCATACCTCCGGCACAGCGAACCCACCGTCAACCGTCACCAGGCCGAGAACGCCCACTATGAGTGATCTCTAGACCTGGACCTGCGGATCCTTCGAGCTCAAACGAGCGGTGGGCACTCCGCGGCCGGGACGGGAGTACGGTGGCGGTACCGAGCGCACCTCGCACGCCGTCATCCATTTCGGCGTCGCCCTCGGGGAACGGCAATGCCGGAGTACATCGCGTCCGGTCGGAAATGAGCCGCCCCACATGAGCCTGATGAGTCTCGGAGTTCTCGCCTCCTCCCACAAGGAGAACGAGTTCCGGCTGCCGCTGCACCCCCAACACCTCGACCGGATCGCCCCGGACGTACGCGAGAGGATCTTCCTCGAACAGGGCTACGGCCGACGGTTCGGCGTCGCCGACGACGCGCTGCGACCACTCGTGGCCGGCCTGCGCTCCCGCGAGCAACTCCTCGCCGAGTGCGACGTCCTGCTGCTGCCCAAACCGATGCACGACGACATCGCCGAGCTGCGCGAGGGCCAGGTGCTGTGGGGATGGCCGCACTGCGTGCAGGACGAGAAGATGACGCAGATCGGCATCGACCGACGGCTGACCCTGATCGCCTGGGAAGCCATGAACCACTGGACCTCCACGGGCGCCTTCAGCGTCCATGTGTTCCACAAGAACAACGAGCTCGCCGGCTACTGCTCGGTGCTGCACGCCCTGCAGCTCGGCGGGCTGACCGGCAGCTACGGGCGCCGCCTGCGCGCGGTGGTCATCAGCTTCGGCGCCACGGCGCGCGGAGCGGTCACGGGCCTGGGCGCCATGGGGGTTTCCGACGTCACGGTGCTCACCCAGCGCGCCGCCGCAGCGGTGGCCTCGCCGATGCCCTCGGTCGTGATGGGCCACTTCGAGGAGCAGGAGGACGATCCGTCGCGCCTGCGGGCATTCACTGCGGCCGGTTCCATGCCGCTCGCGGAGTACCTGGCCGGGTTCGACATCATCGTCAACTGCGTCCTGCAGGACACCGACGCGCCGCTCATGTTCGTCACCGACGAGGAACTCGCCCTGTTCCGGCCGGGGACCTTCTTCATCGACGTCGCCTGCGACGAGGGCATGGGCTTCGAATGGGCCCGCCCGACCACCTTCGGTGAGCCCATGCCCGCGGTGGGGTCGGGCTGCCACTACTACGCGGTGGATCACAGCCCGTCCCACCTGTGGAACTCCGCCACCTGGGAAATCAGCGAGGCGCTCCTTCCCTACCTGCGCAAGGTCATGAGCGGCCCCGCGGCATGGGACACCGACGTCACGGTCAGAAAGGCCATCGAGA
This sequence comes from Streptomyces sp. SD15, assembly GCF_054462255.1. NCBI lineage: Bacteria > Bacillati > Actinomycetota > Actinomycetes > Kitasatosporales > Streptomycetaceae > Streptomyces > Streptomyces sp. SD15. The sequence goes on from NZ_JBTLMO010000055.1 coordinate 38,587, forward strand.
TCCGCGACGGCGTCGTCCAGAACCCGAAGATCCTCTCCTTCCAGCACCGGTCAGCCGCCTACCCCCACGCTCCCGAGGTCCCCGCGACTCCGCTGAGCTCAGAGGTCTAGAGATCATTCATAGTGGGCGTTCTCGGCCTGGTGACGGTTGACGGTGGGTTCGCTGTGCCGGAGGTATGAGGTATCCCGATGGCGGTGGGCTGAGGGCTGAGGAGCGAGCGGGCCCGGCGTGAGCATGTGCGGTTCGCTGCGGCCGACTTGATCGAGACGGGGGTCAGTGATCAGGAGGTGACTCGGCGTTTCAGGGTGACGCGGATGTCGGTGAACCGCTGGCACCGGGCCCTGGCCGCGGGCGGACGGCAGGCCCTGGTCTCGCAGGGGCGCCGGTTGCTCCTGCTGCAAGCTCGGCGCGACGCAACTGCGTATCTGGAAAGAGAGTTGGACGCCGGTCCGACCGCTCGTGGCTGAATGAGGATCAGTGCTGGACGCCGGTGCGGCACGCCTAGGTCATCCACCGCAGGTTCGGGGTGCGGTACACGCTGACCGGGGTGGACCTGCCGCTCCACCGCATCGGCGCCTCACTGCCGTACGCGTAGTACGCCGATCCGGGAAACTCCTGGTCATCGGCGATGACGGGGGTCTTCCAGGCATTCGAACGGTACGGACCGACCTGCCTCCCCTGGTGTCCCAGCGCGACACCCATGCCAACAACGACCCAGCAGGCAGGTTCCCGGTGGAAGACCCCTTCCGTCGTCGTGCGCCTGCCGACAATTCCGGCTACTGAGAACGCCGTAGCGGGCCCCGGAGCATCATCCTGACGTCTCAGGGTGAGGGCGGTGAGAAGCGCGTTCGCGGCTCAGGCGTTGGAGAGGGACACCTCGGTGGACTTGATGAGCGCCACGACCGGTGAGCCGGCCGCCAGGCCGAGTTCCGTGGCCGCGTCCTTGGTGATCGCGGAGGTCAGTTCGCCGCCCGCGACCTCGACCTTGACGCGGGCCATGGCCCCGCCCGCGGACACGTCGGTGACCGTGCCGGGGAGCTGGTTGCGGATGCTCACCCCGTCGACCGGGCCGGTGGCCAGGGACACCTCCGTCGACTTGACCAGGGCACGGACGGTGGAGCCCGCGGTGAGGCCCAGGTCCTCGACGGCCTCCCGTGTGATGGCCGCGGTGAGGTCCTGGCCGCCGTCGAGTCGGATCTTGACCGTCGCCATCACCTCGCCCGGCGTGATGGCGGTGACGGTGCCGGGGAGCTGGTTGCGGATGCTCAGGCTCATGCGGCAATTATGTGCACGGAGCGGCTCGCGAGGCGCAGGTCACCGCCCGTGTCTCGGCAGACCTCGCGGACGTAGGTACTCCCCGTCGCGGACGCACTCAGCAGACGTCGCGCGCACTCTCAGTAGACGTCGCGGACGTACCGCTTGTCCGCCGCGAGCTGTTTGACGTATGCGGAGGCCTCCGCCTCGCTCAGACCGCCGTGCGTGACGGCGATGTCGCGCAGCGCCCGGTCGACGTCCTTGGCCATGCGCGAGGCGTCCCCGCACACACGGAAGTGGGCGCCGTTCTGGAGCCAGTGCCACAGCTCGGGCCCGTGCTCGCGCATCCGGTCCTGTACGTAGACCTTGGCGCGCTGGTCGCGCGAGAACGCCGTGTCGAGCCGGGTGAGGGTGCCGTCGTCGAGCAGTGCGGTCAGCTCGTCCTCGTAGTAGAAGTCGGTGGCGCGGTGCTGTTCGCCGAAGAACAGCCAGTTGGGCGCCCGGTGACCGAGCGCCCGCCGCTCCTGAAGGAAGCCGACGAACGGCGCTACTCCGGTGCCGGGGCCGACCATCACCATGGGCGTCGTCCCGTCCGCCGGCGGCCTGAAGTGCGGCGACCTCTGCACGAAGACGGGCACCGCGGTGTCCGGCTCGGCGTCGGCGAGGAAGGGCGAACACACTCCGCCCCGCTGCCGCCCACGCAGATTCTCGTACCGTACGACGGAGACGGTCAGCGAGACGAGGTACGGGTCGACGAGCGGGCTCGACGATATCGAGTACAGCCGGGGCTGCAGCCGCTTGAACACCTCGGCCCACTCGCGCGCCGACGCCCGCACCGGATACTCGGCCACCACGTCCACGGCCTGCCGCCCCCACGACCACCGTGCCAGCTCGCCCTGGTTGTCCGGCCGCAGCAGCTTCTTCAACTCCCGGTCGTCACACGTCCGTTCACCGACGAAGCGGAGCAGATCCGGGGTGATGCGGGTGATGTCGAGATGGTGCAGCAGGGCCTCGGTGAAGGGAACGTCGCCAACTCCGATGACATCGACGGGAGTTGTCGCGTCAAGACCGGTCACCTCCAGCCATTCGGTCACCAGCTCTCGCGAGTTGACGGGCCGCACCCCGAGCGCGTCCCCCGCCTCGTAGATCAGCGGGCTCTCGCTCTCCCGGGTGTCGAAGGTGAACTGGCGGACTTCCTTGCCCGCGCCGGGAAGGCTCAGCAGCCGGTTGCCGGTGAGGCGGGCGGTGGCGGGCGCGGGTTTGGGCGTCCGGGGCGTCCGGGGTGTCTTCGGGGTGACCTTTCCGCTGTTTCCGAGTGCGGTGAGGATCTGCTCGAGCCAGACGTCCGCGGAGGGCTCGTAGTCCGGTTCGCAGTCCGTACGCGGGGCCAGCCGGACGCCGCCCAACTCGTCGAGCCGCGCGTCCAGTCGGCGGCCGTGTCCGCAGAAGTCGTCGTACGAGGAGTCGCCGAAGGCCAGCACGGCGTAGCGGACGCCGTCCAGGCGCGGGGCCTGGTGCCCGGACAGTGTGTCCCAGAAGCCGGACCCGTTGTCGGGCGCGTCGCCGTCCCCGAAGGTGCTGGTGATGAAGAGCAGATCGGCGCTGTGGGCGAGCGCGCCGACGTCCGCCTGGTCCATGCCGACCAGCCGCGCGGTGTGCCCGGTCGCGGCGAGCCGTTCGGCGGCGGCCGTCGCGAACTCCTCGGCGTTCCCGGTCTGTGAGGCCCACAGCACGACGACTTCGCGGCTCGCCGCCTGGGGCGCGGGGGTGTGCGGGGGCGTGGACCGGGAGTACATCCCGGCGAGCACACCGTTCACCCAGAGGGCGTGCGCCGGGGTGAAGGGGGCGTCCGGGGGGAGTACGGGGACGCCGGGGAGACCCGAGTCGAGACCGGCGAGGAAGCCGGTCAGGTAGTGGCGTTCGTGTTCTGCGAGGACGGGCGGGGGTGTGGTGTCGAGGCCGAAGAGACCGGCGCGCGCCGCTACGACCTCGGCCCGCGCCGGTGCGATCTCGGCCCGTGCGCGTGACATCTCGGCCTGAGCAGGGGCGGCAGGCGCGGCAACCCGCGCCAGCGACACCGCACACACCTTGAACTCCGGCTGGAACGACAGCGGATCCACCGCGTCACTGGTCACCGCGTTGATGCTCAGGTACTCCCCGAACAGGTCGTTCCAGTGGAACGGAGCGAAAACGCACCCCGGCCGCACCCGGTCCGTCACCACCGCGGGCAACACGGCCCGCCCCCGCCGGGAGGCGACCTCCACCGAGTCGCCCTCCGCGATCCCGAGAGAGGCCGCGTCCGTCGGATGCAACTCCACGAACGGCCCGGGATTCAGCTTGTTGAGCTTCGCCACCTTCCCCGTCTTGGTCAGCGTGTGCCACTGGTGCTGCAACCGCCCGGTGTTGAGGACGAAGGGAAAGTCGTCGTCGGGCATCTCTGCGGGCGCCACATGCGGCCGGGCGAAGAACACCGCACGCCCACTGGCCGTCGGAAAGGTGAGGGACGGCACCCCGTTCTCCTCGCCCTCCCCACCCTTCCCGTCCAGGTACCGAATCGGATTCCGGGCGGGCCCGTCCTCCCGCGCGACGGGCCACTGCACGGGCTCACCCCGCAGCCGCTCGTACGACGCACCCCGCAGATCCCACCCGGTCCGGGGATTCCACGCCCGCTTGATCTCCTCGAAGACCTGCTCGGCACTCTCGTACGAGAACCCCTCCTCGTACCCCATCGCCCGCGCGACGGCCGCGATGATCCGCCAGTCCGCCATCGCGTCACCGGGCGGGTCGACGACGGGCCGAGCCAGGGTGAGGGTGCGCTCGCTGTTGACGAGGACGCCCTCGGCCTCGGTCCACAGCGCGCCGGGCAGGACGATATCGGCGTACGCGTTGGTCTCGGTCTCGGCGAAGACGTCCTGGGTGACGACGAACTCGGCGGCTTCCAGTCCCTCGATGACGGTGCGGCGGTTGGCGACCGAGGCGACGGGGTTGGTGCAGATGATCCAGCAGGCCTTGATCTCGCCGTCGGCCATCTTCCGGAACATCTCGACGGTGCCCTGACCCACCCCGTCCTTGCGGATGGTCCCTCCCGGCAGTCCCCACAGCTCCTCGACGAAGGCCCGCTCGTCGTCCACCAGCACGGAACGCTGCCCGGGCAGCCCGGGCCCCATGTATCCCATCTCGCGCCCGCCCATCGCGTTGGGCTGCCCGGTGAGGGAGAACGGCCCGCTGCCGGGCCGGCAGATCGCGCCGGTCGCGAGATGCAGGTTGACCAGGGCGTTCGTGTTCCAGGTGCCGTGCGTGGACTGGTTGAGCCCCATGGTCCAGCAGCTGGTCCACTCACCGGCCTCGCCGATCAGCCCCGCGGCCTCGCGGATGTCCTCCTCCGGGATGCCGGTGATCTCGGCGACGGCGGCGGGCGGATAGTCGGCGAGGAACTCGGGCATCGCCTCCCAGCCCTCGGTGTGCCGGGCGATGAAGCCCGCGTCCGTGTGCCCGCCCTCGTGCAGCAGATGCAGCAGCCCATTGAGCAGCGCGAGGTCGGTCCCCGGCCTGATCTGCAGGAACAGATCGGCCTTCGCCGCCGTCGCGGTGCGCCGCGGGTCGACGACGACCAGCTTGGCGCCCGCCTTGACCCGCTCCATGAGCCGCAGGAAGAGGATGGGATGGCAGTCGGCCATGTTCGAACCGATGACGAGGAACACGTCCGCGCGGTCGAGATCGTCGTACGACCCGGGCGGGCCGTCGGCGCCGAGCGACAGCTTGTAGCCGGTGCCCGCGCTCGCCATGCACAGCCGTGAGTTCGACTCGATCTGGTTCGTCCGTACGAAGCCCTTGGCCAGCTTGTTGGCCAGGTACTGCGCTTCGAGCGTCATCTGTCCGGAGACGTAGAAGGCGACGGCGTCCGGACCGTGCTCGTCGATGATCGCGCGAAGGCGCCGGGCGGTCTCGGCCAGGGCCGTGTCGAGGGGGGCAGGGGCCGGCTCCTCGCCGCGGTCGCCGCGCATCAGCGCGGTGGTCAGCCGCCCCGGCGCGGCCAGCATGTCGGCCGTGGTCGCGCCCTTGGTGCACAGGCGCCCCGAGTTCGCGGGGTGCGCCTTGTCGCCGGACGCCTTCAGGACCGTACGCCGTCCGTCGGGTCCGCTGCCTATGTCGAGGACCATGCCGCAGCCCACACCGCAGTAGGAGCAGACCGTCCGCACCCGCGTGCTGTCGGTCTGCGGGTCCTGTGCGGTCACGGGCGCGCCCCTTCGTTCGGTATCCGGTGCCGACGATCGTACGAATTGCCCGTTACGCCGATGTCACGGCCCTTGATCATGAGGAGTTACGCGCGCTGCACAGCCGTGCACCGGGCCGTGTGAGGACCGGGAAACGGTGGGCCGGGGAGTCGCGGACCGTGTCGCTATTGGGCCGAACGGGTGACCATGCGTAAGAATTGGCCGGTGCAGACAATGAGTGCGAGCCAGGACGAGGTGGGCCAGTGAGCAGCCACGACGTCACCGACGAGCAGTGGGAGGGGCTCGCCCAGGTCGTTCCGTTGCGGGGCCGGGACGCATGGCCCTCGGCGGTCGGCCACCGGTCGATACCCGAGGCCGTGACCGAGACGCGGCGCCGCTTCGTGGTCCTGCGGGTCAATGTGTTCGCGGACGCGCGTGATGTCGCCGAGACGCTGATGTCGGGCATCCCCGTGCTCCTCGACCTGACCAGCGCGGAGACCGAGGTCGCCAAGCGGGTGCTGGACTTCAGTACCGGGGTGGTCTTCGGGCTGGCGAGCGGAATGCACCGGGTCGATCGGAATGTGTTCCTGCTCACACCGCCGGGGACCGAGGTGCGCGGGCTGATGGAGGGGGCGGGGGTTCCGGGGGGCTGAATCCCGCGCGGGTGCGGTCGGATCCCTCGATCGTAGGAAGGTCATCTGGGCGTAACGGTTCGCCTGACGGCGCGGCCCTACCGTCCACATATGACCGTGTCATCTTTGGCGCCACCTTTGGTGGCCCCCACGCAGGCCGAGACGCGCCCCGACCGGCCCGGCGCCACCGAGCTCCGGCTCGCCGCCTTCGCCGCGCACCGGCGTGCCCGGTTCCCGCTCGGACCGCTCACCTTCTTCGCCGGGCCCAGCGGCAGCGGCAAGACCGGTGCCCTGCGGGCATACGAGGCACTGGCGCGGCTCGGCGGCGGAGCCGAGCTGGGTGAGGTGTTCCCGGACCCGGTCGCCTGCGTGCCCGAGCGGGCCCGGCCCGACGCCCAGCGACGGCGCGGGTTCCGTATCGGCTGCACGGTCGACGGCCCCCAAGGACCCGTACGGCTCGATGTCGCCGTACAGGCCGAGCCCGAACTGCGCATCGTGGGCGAGCGGTTGACGGCCGGCGGGCTGATCCTGCTGGAGACGGCGCTACGTGATCCAGGACGCCCCGTCGTCCAGGCGGCTTGGCACACCGCGGGCTCGTCCGCGGTCACCCGGGGCCCGCTCCCCGACGACCGTCTCGGCACTCCGCTCCTCCCGCTGCGTGTCTCGGGCAGGACCGACGGCGAGCGCCGGGTCCTCGCCGCCGCCGAGCAGATGGTGGTCGCCCTGCGGTCCGTGTTCGCCTGCGACCCGAGCCCCCGGCGTATGCGCGCCGCCGCCGTGGTCGGTGCGGGACGGCTGCTCCGGGGCTGTGACAACCTCGCCGAGGTGCTGTGGCGAACCCGGTCGGAGTGCGGCCAGCGGTACGCGCATCTGGTCGCGGCGGCGCGGGCCGGATGCGCGGGCCCGGTCGCGGACGTACTGGCCGAGCCGCTCGGCGACGGCAGGGTGCGGGGGCTGCTCGACCGCGGCGACGGGGTCCGTACGCCCCTCGGGCTGCTCGGGGACGGTGAGTTGAGGTATCTGGCGCTGGCCCTGGTGCTGCTCACCGGGCCCGGGGTGCTGGAGGTCGATCCGGCGGGGGAGGTCCCGGCCGCGCTGCAGACGCTGACGGTGCTGGCCGACGGTTTCGACCGGGGACTGGACGCGGGGCAGGCCGGAGAGCTGGTGCGGCTGGCGGCGCGGATGTGCGAGCGGGGGCACATCCGGCTGGTGGGTGCGGTGAGCGATGCCTCCCGGGTGTTCGAGGCGGCCGGTGTCACGGTGGTAGACCTGACGCCGTGACGGAACTGGACGTAGCGAAGCTGCAGCGCAGGCTGGCCGAGTTCGCGGCAGCGCGGAACTGGCAGCAGTACCACACCCCCAAGAACCTGGTCGCCGCGCTGAGTGTGGAGGCGTCCGAACTGGTCGAGATCTTCCAGTGGTTGACCCCTGAGGAGTCGGCGCGGGTCATGGACGACGCGGACACCGCGCACCGCGTCACCGATGAAGTGGCGGACGTTCTGGCGTATCTGTTGCAGCTGTGCGAGGTGCTCGGCATCGACGCGCTCGCGGCGCTCGACGCGAAGATCGACCGGAACGAGCGGAGGTTTCCGGTGTCGGGGGAGTCGTAGGGCCTTCGGAGCCCTTCGGAGGGCTCCGAAGGGCTTCGCAGGGCTCCGCGGGGGTCCGCAGGGCTCCGCGGGTGAGCGCCAAGTCCAATTGTCACTCTACGGAGTTGTGGAGTTGTCCACATTCAATTCCGTGTCCACAGATTTCGGTCTTCCTCTGGCTTTTCGTCCCCTCCGCATTCACTCTGGGTAGTGGACAGGGGAGTTCGGGCGGACGTGCGACCAGCGCGTCGGGACAGACGGGGGCAGCGCATGGACGCGGTGCGGCTCATCGTGGCGAGCAGGCGTGCCCTGGCGGGGACCGGGGACACACCCGAGGTGATGGCGGAGGCGTGGCAGGCACAGGCCCTGGCTCAGGCGATAGGCAGTCGTTTCGCCGTCTCGGGGCCACCCGAACTCCGGGGGGAGGCCCTCGGACTGACAGAGCTCGCGGGCAGAGGGTGCGGTGTCCTGGACACGCCCACCCTCGACATCGGCGACCTACGAGCCGCCCAGCTCACCGAGTTGGGCGACGCCCGCGAGGCCCTTCTGTGCCTCGGGGGTCTCCTCGGCGAGGTCGGCATCGCCCTCGTCGGCATCGCCTGCGCGGCGGACGAACAGGCGACGTACTGGCAGTGCATGGAGGCGATCGACGCGGCGGACGAGTCCCGAGACCGCGTCCTGGAGATGCTGAGACGCCTGGCGGCACGTGACCAGGGGCAGGGGCAGGGGATTGTGGAGCGGGGGTGGGCGACGGGGTAGCGGGGGCGAGGGAACTCCGTCAGGTGCAACCCTGCTGCGGCACTGCGTCTTGGGACATGCCGGCCTCCTTGGCCCTGGCCCGGAAGGGGTCGGCGATGTGTGCCGGGCGGTCCGGCTCCGCCCGAGCCAACGATCATCACCGACCCGGGTCACTGGCGCGGACCCGGGCCGAAAGGAATGAAGGATTCAGCCGACCTGCGGCATGACCTCGGCCGCGATCAACTCCAGGTGGTCCAGGTCGTCGAGGTCGAGCATCTGCAGATACATGCGCTGCGACCCGGCCGCCTGATACCGGGCGATCTTCTCGACGACTTCCGCCGGGGAGCCCGCGAGACCATGGGCCTTCAGCTCGTCCACATTGCGTCCGATGGCGTCGGCGCGACGCTTCACCTCGAGGTCGGTCCTGCCGACACAGGCGACGAGCGCGTTCGAGTACACGAGGTCGTCGCCCTTTCGTCCGGCCTGCTCGGCCGCGGCACGCACCCGCTGGAACTGCTGCTCCGTATCCGCGAGGGAGGCGAAGGGGATGTTGAACTCGTCGGCGTACTGTGCCGCGAGCGCCGGGGTCCGCTTGGCACCGTGACCGCCGATCAGGACGGGCACCTTCGGCTGCGCGGGCTTGGGGAGCGCGGGGGAGTCCTTGAGCTGGTAGAACTTCCCCTCGTAGGTGAACCGCTCGCCGACGGGCGTGGCCCAGAGGCCGGTGACGATGGCGAGTTGTTCCTCCAGCCGACCGAACTTCTCCTTCGGGAACGGGATCCCGTATGCCTCGTGCTCGGCCTCGTACCAGCCGGAGCCGAGACCGAGTTCCACCCGTCCGCCCGACATCTGGTCGACCTGGGCGACCTGGATGGCCAGGACGCCCGGGAGGCGGAAGGTGCCGGCCGTCATGAGGGTGCCGAGGCGGATCCGGCTCGTCTCGCGCGCGAGGCCGGCAAGAGTGATCCACGCGTCGGTGGGCCCGGGGAGCCCGTCGACGGAACCCATGTGCAAGTAGTGGTCGGAACGGAAGAAAGCTCCGTAATTGAGGTCTTCGGCGGCCTTGGCGACGCGGAGCAGCGTCTCGTAGGTCGCCCCTTGCTGCGGTTCGGTAAAGACTCGAAGATCCATGCATCCATCATGCACCGGTCACATCTGCCGCCCCACTTTGAACCGCTGTCCCACCCGAAACAGGCATGGGGAACACGCGGCGCTTGGCTCACATCACCATCCCCGCCGCGCGCCGCCGCGGTGAAAATTCCTGAGTCCGCCTGAGACGTTCGCTGTACGTTGTGCAGGCGCGCCGCCGACGACAGGTCACGGCGGTGATCTGGGAGGCGCGCTTTCCCGTCGCTGCGGTTGGCCGGCCTTCGGCGTGGGTGCACGCCCTGTGCACCATGCCGGACGACGCGGTAAGTTCCCGCAGCTCAGAAGACGTTTCGAGGCAGACCCACAGTGTTCCTGACGATCAGTACCACCGGTACCCCAGAGCGCCCCGCGACCGACCTCGGCTTTCTGCTGCACAAGCATCCCGACAACGCGCAGGCGTTCTCGACGTCCTACGGCACGGCGCACGTGCTGTATCCCGAGGCGTCCGTCGAACGGTGCACGGCCGCGCTGCTGCTGGAGGTCGACGCGGTGGCGCTGGTCCGGCGGGGCAAGGGCAAGGGTCGCGGCGGCGCGCCCGACGCCGCGCTCGCGCAGTACGTCAACGACCGCCCCTACGCGGCGTCGTCCCTGCTCGCCGTCGCGCTGAGCGGCGTGTTCTCCAGCGCGATGAAGGGCCAGTGCACCGCGAAACCCGAACTGCCCGCGCGGCCGCTCCCGCTCCGCATCGAGGTACCCGCACTGCCCGCACGGGGCGGCACGGATCTCGTCCGAACGCTCTTCGAGCCGCTCGGCTGGACGGTGACCGTCGAGCCCGTGGCGCTGGACGCGGAGTTCCCGGAGTGGGGCGACTCGCGGTACGTACGCCTGGTACTGGAGTCGGAGCGGCTGACGCTGGCCGAGGCGCTGCGACACCTCTACGTCCTGCTTCCCGTGCTCGACGACGCCAAGCACTACTGGGTCGCGTCCGACGAGGTCGACAAGCTGCTGCGGGCGGGCGAGGGCTGGCTGGCGGACCACCCCGAGCAGAAGCTGATCACCAGCCGGTACCTCTCGCGCCGCTGGTCGCTGACCCGTGCGGCGATGGAGCGGCTGGAACTCGTACGGCTGGCCGAGGCGGACGACAGCGAGGTCGGGGAGATCGACAACGCGGTCGACGAGGAGACCGACACGGAGGACAAGCCCGTACCGCTCGCCGTGCAGCGGCGCGACGCGATCCTCGCGGCGCTGCACACGTCCGGCGCGGGCCGGGTGCTCGATCTCGGGTGCGGGCAGGGGCAGTTGGTGCAGGCGCTGCTCAAGGACACCCGGTTCACCGAGATCGTCGGTGTCGATGTGTCGATGCGCGCGCTCACCATCGCCTCACGGCGGCTCAAGCTGGACCGGATGGGCGAGCGGCAGGCAGCCCGGGTCAAGCTCATCCAGGGCTCGCTCGCCTACACCGACAACCGCCTCAAGGGGTACGACGCCGCCGTGCTCAGCGAGGTCATCGAGCACCTCGACCTGCCCCGGCTGCCCGCCCTCGAGTACGCGGTGTTCGGCACCGCCCGCCCCAGGACCGTTCTGGTGACGACGCCGAACGTCGAGTACAACGTCCGCTGGGAGACCCTCCCGGCCGGACACTCACGGCACGGCGACCACCGCTTCGAGTGGACACGCGAGGAGTTCCAGGGCTGGGCTCACGCGGTGGCCCAACGACACGGCTACGAGGTGGAGTTCACGCCCGTCGGCCCCGACGACCCCGAGGTGGGGCCGCCGACCCAGATGGCTACGTTCACCGTCACCACGAAGGAGGAGAAGGCCGCATGACCAGCAACGACACCCAGGGACGCACCCTGCCCGTCACCGACCTCTCCCTCGTGGTCCTGATCGGCGCGTCCGGCTCCGGCAAGTCCACCTTCGCCCGCAAGCACTTCAAGCCGACCGAGGTCATCTCCAGCGACTTCTGCCGGGGCCTGGTCGCCGACGACGAGAACGACCAGAGCGCCAGCGGCGACGCCTTCGACGTACTCCACTACATCGCGGGCAAGCGGCTCGCGGCCGGCCGGCGAACGGTCGTGGACGCGACCAACGTCCAGCAGGAGAGCCGCCGCCAGCTGATCGAACTCGCCAAGCGGCACGACGTGTTGCCGATCGCGATCGTGCTGGACGTGCCGGAGGAGGTGTGCGCCGAGCGCAACGCCTCCCGCACCGACCGCGCCGACATGCCGCGCCGCGTGATCCAGCGCCACATCCGTGAACTGCGGCGTTCGCTCAGGCACTTGGAGCGCGAGGGATTCCGGAAGGTGCACGTCCTGCGTGGCGTGGCGGAGATCGAGAGCGCCGAGGTCCGCACCGAGAAGCGGTTCAACGACCTGACCCACCTCACCGGCCCCTTCGACATCATCGGCGACATCCACGGCTGCGCATCGGAGCTGGAGGCGCTGCTCGGCAAGCTCGGTTACGTGGACGGCGCTCACCCCGAGGGCCGTACGGCCGTCTTCGTCGGCGACCTCGTCGACCGCGGCCCGGACACCCCCGGCGTACTGCGCCGGGTGATGTCCATGGTCGGATCCGGCAACGCCCTGTGCGTGCCGGGCAACCACGAGAACAAGCTCGGCCGCTACCTCAAGGGCCGCAAGGTCCAGCACAGTCACGGACTCGCCGAGACCATCGAGCAGTTGGCGGCGGAGAGTGAGGAATTCCGGACGGGGGTACGGGAGTTCGTCGACGGGCTCGTCAGCCACTACGTCCTCGACGGCGGACGGCTCGTCGTCTGCCACGCCGGTCTGCCCGAGAAGTACCACGGCCGCACGTCGGGCCGGGTGCGCTCGCATGCCCTGTACGGCGACACGACCGGCGAGACGGACGAGTTCGGGCTGCCGGTGCGCTACCCGTGGGCGGAGGACTACCGAGGGCGGGCGGCGGTTGTTTACGGGCATACTCCGGTTCCGCAGGCGACCTGGTTGAACAACACCATCTGCCTCGACACCGGTGCCGTCTTCGGCGGCAAGCTCACCGCGCTGCGCTGGCCGGAGCGCGAGCTCGTCGACGTACCGGCCGAGCAGGTCTGGTACGAGCCCGCCAAGCCGCTGGCCTCCGAGGCGCCCGGTGGACACGAGGGGCGGCCGCTCGCCCTCGCGGACGTACACGGCCGACGGGTCGTGGAGACGCGGTACGCCGGGCGGGTGTCGGTGCGCGAGGAGAACGCGGCGGCGGCTCTGGAGGTCATGAGCCGTTTCGCGGTCGACCCGCGGCTGCTGCCCTACCTCCCGCCGACGATGGCGCCGACCGCGACGTCCCACGTGGAGGGCTACCTGGAGCACCCCGCCGAGGCGTTCGCCCAGTACCAGGAGGACGGGGTCGCCCGAGTCGTGTGCGAGGAGAAGCACATGGGCTCGCGGGCGGTGGCGCTGGTCTGCCGGGACGCGGCGGCGGCGCGTGAGCGGTTCGGTGTGGAAGGGGCCACGGGGTCGCTGTACACCCGCACCGGCCGGCCCTTCTTCGACGACGCCGCGGTGACCGAGGAGATCCTCGGGCGGCTGCGGGCGGCCGTGGGTGCGGCGGGGCTGTGGGAGGACCTGGACACGGACTGGCTGCTGCTCGACGCCGAGTTGATGCCGTGGTCGCTCAAGGCGTCCGGACTGCTGCGGACGCAGTACGCCGCGGTGGGCGCCGCGTCCGGGGCCGTGTTCCCGGGGGCGCTGATCGCCCTCGAAGCGGCGGCGGCGCGGGGTGTCGACGTACAGGAACTGCTGGGCAAGCAGCGGGAGCGGGCCGCCGACGCGGCGGCGTTCACCGACGCGTACCGGCGGTACTGCTGGACGACCGAGGGCCTGGCGGGGGTGCGGCTCGCGCCCTTCCAGATCCTCGCCGTGCGGGGGCGCAGTCTGGCCGGGGTGCCGCACGACGAGCAGCTCGCGCTGATCGACCGGCTCGTCGAGCACGACGGGAGTGGGCTGCTGCAGACGACTCGGCGGTTGTTCGTGGACACGGGGGACGCGGAGTCCGTGCAGGCCGGCGTCGACTGGTGGCTGGAGATGACCGGGCGTGGGGGTGAGGGCATGGTCGTCAAGCCGGTGGGGGCGGTGGTGCGGTCCGCGCAGGGGCGGTTGGTGCAGCCCGGTATCAAGTGCCGGGGGCGGGAGTACCTGCGGATCATCTACGGTCCCGAGTACACCCGGCCCGAGAACCTCGCCCGTCTGCGGGGGCGTTTTCTGAACCACAAGCGGTCGCTTGCGCTTCGGGAGTACGCGTTGGGGTTGGAGGCGTTGGATCGGCTGGCGGAGGGGGAGCCGTTGTGGCGGGTGCATGAGGCGGTGTTCGGGGTGTTGGCGCTGGAGTCGGAGCCGGTCGACCCTCGTCTGTGAGGGTTCCTCGCCCCCGCCGCCCCTACCCGGCCCGTCCCTGGGGGCTGCCGCCCCCAGACCCCCGCTTCGGCCTGGACGGCCTCGTCCTCAAACTCCCCCAAGCTCTCGGCTTCG
>NZ_JBTLMO010000056.1:0-52314 GCF_054462255.1 Streptomyces sp. SD15
CAGGTGCTGGATGTTGACGGTCGAGATCACGTCGATCCCGGCGGCGAGCAGCTCCTCCACGTCCTGCCAGCGCTTGGTGTTGCGCGAGCCGGGGATGTTCGTGTGGGGCAGCTCGTCGACCAGGGCGACCTGGGGACGCCGAGCCAGTACGGCGTCGACGTCCATCTCGGTGAAGACGCTGCCCCGGTACTCCAGGTCCTTGCGGGGGATCTGCTCCAGACCGTGCAGCATCACCTCGGTGCGTGGGCGGTTGTGGTGCTCCACGAAGGCGACCACGCAGTCGGTGCCCCGCTCGACGCGGCGATGGGCCTCGGACAGCATCGCGTACGTCTTGCCGACGCCCGGCGCCGCGCCGAGGTAGATCCGAAGTCTGCCGCGTGCCATGGTGTTCTCCGTGCCTCTCACGCCTCGAAGCGGTAGCCCATGCCGGGCTCGGTGATCAGATGGCGGGGGTGCGAGGGATCCGCCTCGAGTTTGCGCCGGAGTTGGGCCATGTACACCCGCAGGTAGTTGGTCTTGTTGCTGTGCGAGGCTCCCCACACCTCCTTGAGCAGCCGGCGCTGGGTGATGAGCCGGCCCGGGTTGCAGACCAGGATCTCCAGCAGGTGCCACTCGGTCGGGGTGAGGCGCACGTCGTGGCCCGCGCGGGTGGCCTTCTTGGCGACCAGGTCGACGGTGAACTCGTCGGTGGTGACCAGGACGATCTCGGGGGCGATCGAGACGGAATCGGTCCGGCGCACGGCGGCGCGCAGCCGGGCCAGGAGTTCGTCCATGCTGAACGGTTTGGTGATGTAGTCGTCGGCGCCGGCGTCGAGCGCGGCGACCTTCTCGTCGGAGGCGCGGCGCGCGGAGAGCACCAGGATCGGGACACGGGTCCAGCCGCGCAGGGCCTTGATGACGTCCGTGCCGTCCATGTCGGGCAGCCCCAGGTCCAGTACGACCACGTCGGGCTGGCGCGCGGCGGCGAGCCGGAGCGCGCTGGCGCCGTCGGGGGCCGCGTCGACCCCGTACCCGCGCGCCTGCATGTTGATCACGAGCGCCCGTACGAGCTGAGGGTCGTCCTCCACCACCAGCACGCGGGTCATCGGTGTGTGCCTTTCCTGTTGCAGAGAGGGTGGTACGGGGTGCCGGTGTGCGAGTAACCGGTGTCATGGCTGCGGGAGTTGACGAATCCGAGGGATACCTCGGTCGCCAACTCCCGCGTGGTGCGTGTAAGCCCATCAGTGCGTCAGCTCTTCAGCTCTTCAGCTCTTCAGCCCTTCGCGAGGAGTTCCTTCAGCGCGATGTTGAGTTCGAGGACGTTGACGGTGGGCTCACCCATGAAGCCGAGGGTGCGGCCGTCGGTGTGGTCGTCGACCAGCTTCTGCACCTGGGCGACGGACAGACCGTTCTTCTCCGCGACCCGGTGCACCTGGAGGTCGGCGTACTCCGGGGAGATCGCCGGGTCCAGGCCGGAGCCCGAGGACGTCACCGCGTCGGCGGGGATGTCGGAGACCTTGACCTCGTAACCGGGCACCGAGTTGTCCGTCTTGACGGCTTCCTGGGCGGAGCGGACCCAGTAACAGAGCGTGCTTTCCTCCGCCTTGCCCAGCGGCGGGCAGACGCCGTCGACCGCGCCGTTGTCACCGGAACGGTTGGTGGCACCGGAGAGGATCAGCGCGTACTGGGTGTTGACGCCGTTGGTGCCGAGACCGTTCTGCGGACGGCCCTGGAACCACGTCAGGTCGGCCTCCGCGGTCTCCTGACCCTCCTTCAGCGGCAGGTTGTAGGACTGGCCGATCAGCGAGGAGCCGACGACCTTTCCGTCCACCTTGATCTCCGAGCCGTTCGCCTTGTCGTTGAACAGACCCTGGGCGACGCCGGTGATGACCAGCGGGTAGATGATGCCCGTCACCACGGTGAGCACCAGCAGGGCGCGCAGTCCGGCCCAGAGCAACCGGGCAGTGTTCGTAACCGAGTTGTTCATGGCTCAGCCGATTCCGGGGATGAGGGAGATGATCAGGTCGATGATCTTGATGCCGATGAAGGGCGCGATCAGGCCGCCGAGGCCGTAGATCCCGAGGTTGCGCCGCAGCATCTTGTCCGCGCTCACCGGCCGGTACTGCACGCCGCGCAGGGCGAGCGGGACCAGCGCGATGATGATCAGCGCGTTGAAGATGACCGCCGACAGGATCGCGGAGTCGGGCGAGGACAGGCCCATGATGTTGAGCTTGTCCAGGCCCGGGTAGACCGCCGCGAACAGCGCCGGGATGATCGCGAAGTACTTCGCGACGTCGTTGGCGATGGAGAACGTCGTCAGCGCGCCACGGGTGATCAGCAGCTGCTTGCCGATCTCCACGATCTCGATGAGCTTGGTGGGGTTGGAGTCCAGGTCCACCATGTTCCCGGCCTCCTTGGCGGCCGAGGTACCGGTGTTCATGGCCACACCCACGTCGGCCTGAGCGAGCGCCGGGGCGTCGTTCGTGCCGTCGCCGGTCATCGCGACGAGTTTGCCGCCCGCCTGCTCCCGCTTGATGAGCGCCATCTTGTCCTCGGGAGTGGCCTCCGCGAGGAAGTCGTCGACGCCGGCCTCGTCCGCGATCGCCTTGGCCGTCAGCGGGTTGTCACCCGTGATCATGACGGTCTTGATGCCCATGCGGCGCAGCTCTTCGAACCGGTCCCGCATGCCGTCCTTGACGACGTCCTTGAGGTGGATGACGCCAAGGACGCGGGCGCCCCCGGCATCCTCGATGGCGACGAGCAGCGGCGTGCCACCCGCCTCGGAGATCCGGTTGGAGAGCGTGTCGGCGTCCTCGGACACCTCGCCGCCCTGCTCCCGCACCCAGGTGATGACCGAACCGGCCGCGCCCTTGCGGATCTTGCGCCCGTCTACGTCCACACCCGACATACGGGTCTGGGCGGTGAAGGCGATCCACTCGGCGCCGGACAGCTCACCCTGGTGACGCTCGCGCAGCCCGTACTTCTCCTTCGCCAGTACGACGATGGAGCGGCCCTCGGGCGTCTCGTCGGCCAGCGAGGAGAGCTGGGCGGCGTCGGCGACCTCGGCCTCGGTGGTGCCGGTCACCGGCACGAACTCCGAGGCCTGACGGTTGCCGAGGGTGATGGTGCCGGTCTTGTCGAGCAGCAGGGTGGAGACGTCACCGGCGGCCTCGACCGCACGGCCCGACATCGCCAGGACGTTGCGCTGGACCAGCCGGTCCATGCCCGCGATACCGATCGCGGAGAGCAGCGCGCCGATCGTGGTCGGGATCAGGCAGACCAGGAGGGCCACCAGGACGACCATGGTGAGGTGGGTGTCCGCGTAGTCCGCGAACGGCGGCAGGGTGGCCACCGCGAGCAGGAAGACGATGGTGAGGGACGCGAGCAGGATGTTCAGCGCGATCTCGTTGGGCGTCTTCTGCCGCGCGGCGCCCTCGACCAGGGCGATCATGCGGTCGATGAAGGTCTCGCCCGGCTTCGTCGTGATCTTGATGACGATGCGGTCGGAGAGGACCTTCGTACCGCCGGTGACGGCCGAGCGGTCGCCGCCGGACTCGCGGATGACCGGAGCCGACTCGCCGGTGATCGCCGACTCGTCCACCGAAGCCACGCCCTCGATGACGTCACCGTCACCGGGGATGATGTCGCCGGCCTCGCAGACGACCAGGTCGCCGATGCGCAGATCGGTGCCGGGGACCTGCTCCTCGACCGTGCCGTCGAGACGGCGGGCGACCGTGTCGGTCTTGGCCTTGCGCAGGGTGTCCGCCTGCGCCTTGCCACGGCCCTCGGCCACCGCCTCCGCCAGGTTGGCGAAGATCACGGTCAGCCACAGCCAGGCGCTGATCGCCCAGCCGAACCAGTCACTCGGGTCCTTGAAGGAGAAGATCGTCGTCAGCACCGAGCCGATGAGGACCACGAACATGACCGGCGACTTGACCATGATCCGCGGGTCGAGCTTGCGGCAGGCGTCCGGCAGCGACTTGAGCAGCTGCTTGGGGTCGAACAGACCCGCGCCGACACGTTCGTCCTTGTGGCCGGTCGGCACATCGCTGTGCGGCGCCCGGGTCGGAGTGGCTGTGGACATCGAGTCCTCTTGGTCGTTCGAACGGGACTTCTCTGTACGGGTGGTCATGACGCCAGCCCCTCGGCCAGCGGACCCAGCGCCAGGGCCGGGAAGTAAGTCAGGCCGGTGATGATCAGGATCGCGCCCACCAGCAGACCCGTGAACAGCGGCTTCTCGGTGCGCAGGGTGCCCGCGGTCGCCGGGACCGGCTTCTGCTCGGCGAGCGAGCCGGCCAGCGCCAGCACGAACACCATCGGCAGGAAGCGGCCGAGCAGCATGGCCAGCCCGATGGTGCTGTTGAACCACTGGGTGTCCGCGTTCAGACCCGCGAAGGCCGAGCCGTTGTTGTTGGCGCCCGAGGTGTAGGCGTACAGGATCTCGGAGAAGCCGTGCGCACCCGAGTTGGTCATCGAGTTCCCCGGGGTCGGCAGGGCCATCGCCGCGGCGGTGAAGATGAGCACCAGTGCCGGGGTGATGAGGATGTACAGCGCCGCGAACTTGATCTCGCGGGTGCCGATCTTCTTGCCCAGGTACTCGGGGGTGCGGCCGACCATCAGACCGGCGATGAACACCGCGATGATCGCCATGATCAGCATGCCGTAGAGGCCGGAGCCGGTACCACCGGGTGCGATCTCGCCGAGCTGCATGCCCAGCATCGTGATGCCGCCGCCGAGGCCGGTGAACGAGGAGTGGAAGGAGTTGACCGCGCCGGTCGAGGTGAGCGTGGTCGCCACCGCGAAGATCGACGAGGCGCCGACGCCGAAGCGGTTCTCCTTGCCCTCCATCGCGCCGCCGGCGAGGTCGAAGGCCGGGCCGTGGTGGGCGAACTCGGTCCACATCATGAGGGCCGTGAAGCCGATCCAGATGGTGGCCATCGTGGCGAGGATCGCGTAGCCCTGCTTCAGGCTGCCGACCATCCGGCCGAAGGTCCGGGTCAGCGAGAACGGGATGACCAGGAGCAGGAAGATCTCGAAGAGGTCGGAGAACGGGGTGGGGTTCTCGAAGGGGTGGGCCGAGTTGGCGTTGAAGTAACCGCCGCCGTTGGTGCCCAGCTCCTTGATGGCCTCCTGGGAGGCGACCGCGCCACCGTTCCACTCCTGCGAGCCGCCCATAAACTGGCCGACCTCGTGGATGCCGGCGAAGTTCTGGATGGCGCCGCACGCGACCAGGACGATCGCGGAGACGGCGGCGATCGGCAGCAGGATGCGGACGACACCGCGCACCATGTCGGCCCAGAAGTTGCCGAGCTCACCGGTGCGGGAGCGCGCGAAGCCCCGTACGAGAGCCACCGCGACGGCGATACCGACCGCGGCGGAGACGAAGTTCTGCACCGCGAGGCCGCCGGTCTGTACGACGTGGCCCATGGCCTGCTCGCCGTAGTACGACTGCCAGTTGGTGTTCGACACGAAGGACGCGGCGGTGTTGAACGCCTGGTCCGGGTCGATGGAGGAGAAGCCGAGCGAGCCGGGCAGGACGCCCTGGACGCGCTGGAGCAGGTAGAGGAAGATGACGCCGACCGCGGAGAAGGCGAGGACGCCGCGCAGATAGGCGGGCCAGCGCATCTCGGTGTTCGGGTTGGCGCCGATGCCCTTGTAGATCCACTTCTCGACGCGCAGGTGCTTGTCGGAGGAGTAGACCTTGGCCATGTAGTCGCCGAGGGGACGGTAGGCAAGAGCCAGTGCCGCTATGAGGGCGAGCAACTGGAGCACGCCGGCGAGGACGGGTCCCATATCAGTGCTCAGAACCTCTCCGGGAAAACGAGGGCAAGGATGAGATAGCCCAGCAGGGCGACGGCCACGACCAGGCCGACGATGTTCTCGGCGGTCACAGCGACACCCCCTGGCGCCCGGTGGCAAGGAGGAGATGGCCCAGCAGGGCGGCGGGCACCACGAAGCCGACGCCGCCGATGAATGCAGCCTCGGCGGTCACAGCTTCGTCACCCCCTTGGCGACGAGGGCCACCAGCGCGAACACCGCGATCGTGGTGACGACGAAGGCCACGTCGGCCATCGTGAGCTCCTAGATGAGGTTCGGAAACGAGTCGGACGGTTAGAGGAAAGCGCCTCCCCGACCGAATTCGGCCACCGTTGACGCCTCCCTTACGGCGGCACATACGCCCTTGACGCATCCCTGACGCCGACGTCGGCGGCCTGTGTCAGGAGGTACGGGATCCGGTGTCAGGAGGTACCGGAGAGCCGGTGTCAGGTGATGCGGAAGCGCAGCCGGCAGATCACCGCGTCCGTGTCCTTCCGCACGGCGTGGGCGACCACCGCACCCCGCTGGTTCTGCAACAGCCGCTGCCACAGACGGTCGGGATCCACCGGCCGCATCGGCTGCGTATGGGCGCCGCTGGCGTGTTCTTCGCGCGGAACCCCGGACCTTGTCGCATCCTTGACGCCGCATCCCATCAGAGAGCCGTCAAAGCGTGCTGCCCCCCGCCTTCGGTGTGTCTACCGTCGGTCTTATGGAACGCCGCAACGACGCGCGCGACGCGGCCACCGCCCCCGCGCAACCGCCCTCAGAGGTGGTACACGACCATTTCTGGGCCCAGGACCTGCGCAGCGCGATCCGCTGCGCGGCCGTACTCCTCGGCCTTCTGCTCCTGATCGACTGGGGAGTCGGCACGATCACGACGCTGCGCGCCCTGCTGTGGGTCACACTCGCCGTCCTGCTGTTCGTGGTCCTCTACCCCACCCGGGTCTCCGCGAGCGAGGGCCGGATGGTCGCGCGCGGGCTGCGGGGCACGCGGCGGGTACGGACCGACCACCTCGTCTCGGTGCGCTGCCTCAACGGCGTGGGACAACGCCTCGTCCTGTGCGACTCCTTCGGCGCCCGCGTCACCCCCCGCGTCCTGGTCACCAACCGTTCCTAAAGACTGAGCGGGAGTGAGTCCTGTTGCCAGGGCCCGTGCTCAGCCGCGTGCCCCGAACGGTGTTGGGCACACTGGTCCCCCGCTTTCGCTCCGCATCCGGCGCGCACGGATCGGGTCCGTGGTCCGGGAATGCGGGGGCGGGTTCCCTCACGCCCGGGGATGCCCGGTCGGGCCTGGACGGTCCGATGCCCCTGCTCATCGCTCCGGTGAGCAGGGGGCGGTGCCGTCCGTCGCCGGATCGGATATCCCTGAGCGCGCCTTCCGATCGCCACGGCAGCCGCGTCGTGGCGAGTCGTCTTGCGGTTGCTGCTGGTGAGGGGCTTTTGCCAGTGCTCGGCGCCCCAGCGGCTGATGTAGGCCGGGTCCACCCCGATGATCGCGATGCCCGTCTGGTCGGCCATCGAGGTCAGCCGGGCGCGGAGGCGGCCGGTGGGCATGCCGGAGATGAGCCGGCGGAACCGCTTCTTGCGTCCGTGTTTCTCGCGGGTCTTCTCCGCGCTGAAGTCCAGGTCCTCGATGGCGATCGCCTTCACGCCGCAGGCCCGGGCCCAGTGCAGCAGCCGGGTGAGGGCGTGGCGGACCTGGGCGTCGCGGTGATCTCGTGTGCCGGACAGGTCGTAGAAGAAGCGGCGCGGGGTACCGGTCGGGTTGCCGTGGACATCGAGACGCCAGGCCGCGAGGTGGTCGGCGTTCATGTCGACACCGATCACGCCGTCGGCGAGCGCGGCGGCCAGGGGGATGGTCGGGGTGGGCGGGATCTGCCAGGAGGCGGTCAGGTACCAGCGATCCCGGCCTACGTCCAGGTGGATGCGGTAGGCCACGGCCCGGTTGGCTGCGACGCGGTCGGCCCATTCCTGTCCCCGGTGGGGAAACGTGACACGGCAGGCGAGCATGTACCGGCCGTGTGGGGCGTTCGCCAGATGCCTGAGCGGTGCGGGCAGCTTGATACTTACCTCGCCCTCCGGCGTGACGCGAATCGTCTCGTTGCCGTACCGCTTCCCGGACTCGCCATCGGCGGCGAGGAACCAGCGCTCGGCCTCCCACCGTCGGCGCCACTGCGGCTCGGTGAGCTGGGCGGCGTCCAGGTGGTGCCGGGTGCGGGCCAGGCGCTTGCCGCCGCGCACGACGTGCACGAGCCCGGCTGCGCGGTCGGCCCGCTCGGCGGCCAGCCGGTCCTCCAGCACGCGCAGACGACGAGCCTTGGCGTGCCACTCCTGCCGGGACCGGTAGCCCCCGGGCGCCCGCTTGGAGCCCTTCTGTCCGACGGGCAGGGACAGCCGGTGCTCAATGGCCCTCATGCCCGCTTCCAGGTTCTGGATGTGCGTGAGCTGGCAGCGGCGAGCCAGCGCCCACTGGTCGTGCGACGCCTTGGTTATCGTCCCGGCCCACCGCGACGACGAGGCCGGGGTCAGATCGCGCTTACGTGCCGCCCAGGTGTCGGCGGAGTGTTCCAGGCCGTCCTGGCAGCGCGTCTTGAGGTCCTTCGAGGCGAGAGCGCCCAGATGCACGCCGACCAGGCGCAGCATCTTCTCGTCCTCGGGTGCCAGGTGCTTGACCCGGGTACGGACCGCCACACCGATCGGACCGGACACGACGAACGGCTCCGCCACTTCCCTCAGCGCGCCCACCTGTTCACCCCCGCCCGGCTCCACCCGAAGATCAGATCCCCGTCGCCACATCCAACGAGCGCCACCCGCAAAGGTCACGCATTCGACAGGGGGACATCAGTTCCCTCCTGCAGGATCGATGCCATGGCCGCCATGCGCGGCACGCCACAGACCATCGGGGCTCGCTCCTGCTCACCAGAACACTCTTGAGCACACTTCAGTGGCAGCAGCTCCAGACCCTCCGTTGTGGCACCGCCTCGACGAAGACTCCCGTGTCTCCCCTCGGCGTGGCTCCCTGTCCTGCGGCGCGACCGCGCTGCGCCGCGTCTCGGAGCGGATCGACCGCGAGACGGCGCGGACGGTGTTCAAGGTGTCAGGGCTGGACTGATCCGCTCCGCCCGCTGATGCCTCATTCATCGCGCCGGGCGGTCACACACAGAGAACTCGCCCTGGAAGCGGGCGCTTCGCGAAGGGCCTGCCGGGGTTCACCAAAAAAAGCAAGCCCCGTCTCCGGAGTAACGGAGACGGGGCTGTATGGAGCGCCGGGCAGGCCTTGCACCTGCATTTCCCCGCAGGAAGCGGGGCGTCTTTCCTTGGACCACCAACGCCGGGCTTGCTACCGGGAGTTCCGGTGCAACGCTCAAGATCAATCATACCGCAGCCGCAGCGTCCGCACCATACGACGGCGTCCTGGGCAGGGCATCGGCCCTGCCTCGGCCTCGCAGCACGTCGGCCACGTTCCGCTCGTAGAGAGATGGTTGACGTCACTTACACCTCATGCACCTCATACGCCGCCTCCCACACTCTGCGGCCCTCGGGGGCGCCCCGCCTGCTCCGCGAACGGCAGCGACAGCACCATCGTGAGATCGCCACCCGGGGTGTCCTCCGGGACGGCAGCCCCGGATCAGGGTGTCGCCCTCGGGCCCGCCGGTGAGCGCGACCACGACCCGCTCCCGGGTCGTCGACCCGGTCGGCCACCCAGAGCAGGGTGAGCTGGCGCAGCGCGGTCAGGCGCAGCCCCTCGGGCGGCATGTCCACCAGCTCGAGCCGGCCTCGGCGGCGGTGGCCGTAGTGGCGACCCTGGTGTCGCCGCTGTCGTGCCAGATGGCGTTCGCACTGGGCGCGGCGCTCGCGGCGCCGGCCAGAGCTGACGCGTTCGGCCGCGGACTGGCAGTCCTCATCGACGTCGAGGTCAGTGCCACCGACCGCAAGACCTTCGAGGAGTTCGAGGCATTCCTCACCGGCAAGCTCAGTGGCCTGCCCTGCGTCGGGCGCCTCGAATCCCATCTGACCATGAAGAAGATCAAGACCGGCTCCCGACCGTCGTCACCTCGCCATGCCGATCCCGCCCCTGGTGGCCACAATGGGCGGGCATGGACAAGCGGAGGCATTCGTCTCAACGTGCGCGAGACCCTGAGCCTGTGGATCACTGGACGCATACGCCGGCCCGGCCGTCCGCGTGATGGCCACAACCCCACGCTTGGCAGCACGTCAGGAGCCCGCCGATGGCCACCACCGACCACGCCCCTCCGAGCCGTCTACGGGCGTGGATGCTGGAGGGCCTGTCCGACATGGGCAAGGCCCCGCAGGGCCCGCACGCCCCACCCGAGCCCGCGCACAAAGGCCAGCGCTGGTGGCGGGTGATGTGCCTGACCGGCGTCGACTACTTCTCCACCCTCGGATACCAGCCGGGCATCGCCGCCCTGGCCGCCGGGCTGCTGTCGCCCATCGCCACCATCGTGCTCGTCATCGTCACTCTGGCGGGCGCACTGCCCGTATACCGCCGGGTGGCCGAGGAGAGCCCGCACGGCCAGGGCTCGATCGCGATGCTGGAGCGGCTGCTGACGTTCTGGAAGGGCAAGCTCTTCGTCCTGACCCTGCTGGGCTTCGCCGCCACCGACTTCCTGATCACCATCACCCTTTCGGCCGCGGACGCCTCCACCCACCTCGTCGAGAATCCGCACCTCACCAGCGTCCTGCACGACAAGCAGATGCTGATCACCCTGATCCTCGTGGCGCTGCTCGGCGCGGTGTTCCTCAAGGGCTTTCTGGAGGCGATCGGGGTCGCGGTCGTCCTGGTGGGGCTCTATCTGGCGCTCAACGTGGTGGTCGTGATCGTCGGCCTCTGGCACGTGGTCACGGCGGGGCATGTGATCACCGACTGGTCGAACGCCCTCACCGCCGAGCACGGAAACGTCATCGCCATGGTCGGCGTGGCCCTGCTGGTCTTCCCGAAGCTGGCCCTCGGCCTCTCCGGCTTCGAAACCGGCGTGGCGGTGATGCCGCACGTCGAGGGCGATCCCGGGGACACCGAGGAGAAGCCGACCGGCCGTATCCGGGGCACGAAGAAGCTGCTGACCACCGCCGCCGTGATCATGAGCGTGTTCCTGATCTGCACCAGCTTCATCACCACCCTGCTCATCCCGGAGAAGGCGTTCGAGTCCGGCGGCGAGGCCAACGGCCGCGCCCTCGCCTATCTGGCACACGAGTACCTGGGCGCCACCTTCGGCACGATCTACGACGTATCGACGATCGCCATCCTGTGGTTCGCCGGCGCCTCGGCCATGGCCGGACTCCTGAACCTCATGCCCCGCTACCTCCCCCGCTACGGCATGGCCCCGCACTGGGCGCGCGCCGTGCGCCCCATGGTCATCGTCTTCACCCTGGTCGCCTTCCTGGTCACCTGGATCTTCAACGCCGACGTCGACGCACAGGGCGGCGCCTACGCCACCGGCGTCCTCGTCCTGATCAGCTCCGCCGCCATCGCCGTCACCATCGCGGCCCGCAAGGCCCGCCAGCGCAACTGGACCATCGCCTTCACGGCCATCTCTGCGGTCTTCCTCTACACGACCGTCGCAAATGTCATCGAGCGCCCCGACGGCGTCAAGATCGGCGCCTGCTTCATCGCCGGGATCATCCTCGTCTCGTTCCTCTCCCGCCTCGCCCGCGCCTTCGAACTGCGGGTCACCAGCGTGAGCATGGACGACATGGCGGAGCGGTTCGTACGGGACATCGCGAGCCGCCGGGCCCGCTTCATCGCCAACGAGCCCGACAACCGCGACATCACCGAGTACCGCGAGAAGATCGAGCAGATCCGCGCCGACAACGACGTTCCGTCCCAGGAGGACTTCGTCTTCGTCGAGGTCACCGTCCTCGACGCCTCCGAGTTCGAGGCGGGCCTGAACGTACGCGGCGAGGTCATGCACGGCCGCTACCGCGTCCTGACCCTGGAGTCGTCCTCCATCCCCAACGCCCTCGCCGCCCTCCTCCTCCACGTCCGCGACACCACCGGCTGCATCCCGCACGTCTACTTCGAGTGGACCGAGGGCAACCCCTTCGCCAACTTCCTGCGCTTCTTCCTCTTCGGCCAGGGCGAGGTGGCCCCGGTAACCCGAGAGGTCCTCCGCGAGGCAGAACCGAACCGGGCGCGACGCCCAAGGGTCCACGTCGGCTAGTGCTTTTCAGCCCGTCCGGCGTTTGAGGACGAGCGCGAAGCGCGAAGGGGGGTCTGGGGGCGCAGCCCCCAGAAACGGGACGGGAAGGGGCGGAGGGGGCGACCCCCTCCACCCCAACCCCCAACCCCCGCAGCCGCCTACGGCCGCAACGCCGCGAGCTGCTGCTCGAAGGGAATGACAGTGAACCCGTCGGCCGAGGTGACGGCCCCCTTGAGGGACCGAGGCGAGATGGCGGCAGCGGTGTCGGTGTCGACGCGCGCGCCCGCATCCACCACGTCCGCCGCACCCACCACGTCCGCCGCACTGACCACGTCCGCCGCATCCACCGCACCTGCACCTGCACCCGCACCCGCACCCGCACCCGCACCCGCACCCGCACGCACAACATCCACCCGCCTCACGCCACCACGCACCCCCACCATCAGCCCCACCAGCTCCCCCGCCGCCCTGTCGATCCGCTCAGCCAGTCCCTCCGCGCCCCAGTCCTCGGACGCGGCGTACACCGCGGTCGGCACGACCACCGCGCGCAGGTAGGCGAAGAGCGGTCGCAGGGCGTGTTCCAGCACGAGGGAGTGCCGGGACGAGCCCCCGGTCGCGGCGATCAGGACCGGCTTCCCACTGAGCGCGTCCTTGTCCAGCACATCGAAGAAGGACTTGAACAGCCCGCTGTACGACGCGGAGAACACCGGCGTGACGACGATCAGTCCGTCCGCCCCCGTCACCGCGTCGATCGCCGCGCCCAGCGCCCGCCCAGGGAACCCGTTCGTGAAGTTGTGGGCGATCTCGACGGCCAGGTCACGCAGTTCGACGACCTGGACGTCGGCGGAGGCCTCCCGGACCGTAGCGGCGGCCAGCCGATCGGCCAGCAGCCGCGTGGACGACGGGACACTCAGCCCCGCCGAGACGACGACGAGCTTCATGCGACGGTCACCCCTTCCGAAGCGGCGGCCAGCAGGGACTGGTGGGTCGGCGCGTCCGGCACCCCGGCCGGCCGCCCCTTGGCGAACTCCTCGCGCAGCACCGGCACGACCTTCTCGCCCAGCAGGTCGAGCTGCTCCAGCACGGTCTTCAGCGGCAGCCCGGCGTGATCCACCAGGAACAACTGCCGCTGGTAGTCACCGGCGTACTCCCGGAAGGCCAGCGTCTTCTCGATGACCTGCTCCGGCGAGCCGACCGTCAGCGGCGTCTGGTCGGTGAAGTCCTCGAGCGACGGCCCGTGCCCGTACACCGGTGCGTTGTCGAAGTACGGCCGGAACTCCCGTACCGCGTCCTGCGAGTTGTGCCGCATGAACACCTGACCGCCCAGTCCGACGATGGCCTGCTCGGCCGTGCCGTGCCCGTAGTGCGCGTACCGCTCCCGGTACAGCTCGACCATCTTCTTCGTGTGGTCGGCGGGCCAGAAGATGTTGTTGTGGAAGAAGCCGTCGCCGTAGTAGGCGGCCTGTTCAGCGATCTCGGGCGACCTGATCGACCCGTGCCAGACGAACGGCGGTACGCCGTCCAGCGGCCGGGGCGTCGACGTGAACGACTGGAGCGGCGTACGGAACTTGCCCTCCCACGTCACCACGTCCTCGCGCCACAGCCGGTGCAGCAGCGCGTAGTTCTCGATGGCGAGGTTGATGCCCTGCCGGATGTCCTTGCCGAACCACGGATACACCGGCCCGGTGTTCCCGCGCCCCATCATCAGATCCACCCGCCCCTCCGCCAGGTGCTGGAGCATCGCGAAGTCCTCGGCGATCTTCACCGGGTCGTTGGTGGTGATGAGGGTCGTGGACGTGGAGAGGATGAGCTTCTCCGTGCGCGCGGCTATCCAGCCGAGCATGGTGGTCGGCGACGACGGCACGAACGGCGGGTTGTGGTGCTCGCCGGTCGCGAAGACGTCCAGGCCGACCTCCTCGGCCTTCTGCGCGATGGCGACCATGGCCTTGATCCGCTCGTGCTCGCTCGGCGTCCGGCCGGTGGTCGGGTCCGGTGTGACGTCGCCGACGCTGAAGATCCCGAACTGCATGGTCGCTCACCCTCCGCAGGTTGTTTACGATTCAACTATACCCCGGAACAGTGCCGCGCCCCCCGCTATTCCACCTCTCGCTCCAGCCACCACCGACTGTCAGTACCCGGCCGTACGATCCCTGCATGGCCGCCCCTCGCCGTGACACCCGAGGCATCGTCGACGCCACGGAACTCTTCGCGCGCGTCCGCTTCCGCCGCCGCGAACCGGCCCCATCCCTCCGCCCCTACCTGGAGCACTACTGGCTGATCGACTGGGACCTGCCCCAGCCGTACGCCTCCCATGTGGTCCCCCACCCGTCCGTGAACGTCGTCTTCCAAAGGCACGAGGCCCAGGACCCGGCCGGCTTCGGCGAGGTCGCCGGCATCGGGCTCGGCCTGTTCACACAGAAGCTGGAGGGGAAGGGCCGGGTATGCGGGATCCAGTTCCGGCCGGGCGGCTTCCGACCCTTCGCGCCGGACCGGCCACTGACCACGCTCACCGGACAGCGGCTTCGCCTCCCGGAGGTGTTCCCCGACTCTGAGGGCGCCGTCGCCGCCGTACTCGACCCGGACGACGAGCAGGCCCGGGTAGCCGCACTCGACACGTTCCTCCTGGACCTGAACCCCCGACCGGACCCGCAGGCCGACCTCGCGATGGCCCTGGTCGACCGCATCCGCGCCGACCGCACGATCCGCCACGTCGGCGACTTCGCCCGCACCGAGGGCATGACGGTCCGCGCCCTCCAACGCCTCTTCGCCGCATATGTGGGCGTCGGCCCGAAGTGGATCATCCTGCGCTACCGCATCCACGAGGCCCTGGAGCGCGCGGAGACCTCCCACACCGTCGACTGGGCAGGCCTCGCCGCCGACCTCGGCTACGCCGACCAGGCCCACCTGGTGCGAGGCTTCACGGCGACGGTAGGAGTCCCCCCGACGGCGTACGCGAGCGGCCGCCATCCGTCGTAGGGGCGAGCCCCCGCCGCAGCCCCCTGTATCCCACTCCAGACCGCCGACAGGCGCCGTCCGACAGGTGATCCCCGCATGCGAAAGTGACGGCATGCTCATCGTCCGTTCCGCCGCCCTCTTCGTCATCGCCGCGCTCTTCGAGATCGGCGGCGCCTGGCTGGTCTGGCAGGGCGTACGCGAGCACCGCGGCTGGCTGTGGATCGGCGCGGGCGTCATGGCGCTCGGCGTGTACGGCTTCGTGGCCACGCTCCAACCGGACGCGGAGTTCGGGCGCATCCTCGCCGCGTACGGCGGCATCTTCGTCGCCGGGTCCATCGCCTGGGGCATGGTCGCGGACGGCTACCGCCCCGACCGCTGGGACGTGACCGGCGCGCTGATCTGCCTGGCCGGGATGGCCGTGATCATGTACGCGCCGCGCGGCGGCAACTGAGCCCCGACCAGACCGGGCCCGGAATCGGACCGGACCAGGCCCGGACCAGGCCCGGAACCCGGACAGTTCGACGCCGCCGCCCACCACCTGCCTATCCTGACGGGGATTCCCGTACGCCCGCCCGCGCACCCGCCAGAGGAGCCACTCATGACCGCGCCCGCCACCCCCTCCCGCATCGCCGTCATCACCGGCGCGAGCAGCGGCATCGGCGCGGCGACGGCCCGGCAGCTCGCCGCGGCCGGCTACCGCGTGGTCCTCACCGCCCGCCGCAAGGACCGCATCGAGGCGCTGGCGGAGGAGATCGGCAAGGCGGGCGGCCAGGCGACGGCGTACGCCCTGGACGTCACGGACCGCACCGCGGTCGACGAGTTCGCCACGGCCTTCAAGACGATCGGCGTCCTGGTCAACAACGCGGGCGGTGCGCTGGGCGCCGACCCGGTCGCGACGGGCGACCCGGCCGACTGGCGCCAGATGTACGAGACGAACGTCATCGGCACGCTGAACGTCACCCAGGCCCTGCTGCCCGCCCTCACCGCGAGCGGCGACGGCACGGTCGTCGTGCTCTCCTCCACCGCGGGCCACGGCACGTACGAGGGCGGCGCAGGCTATGTCGCCGCCAAGCACGCCGAGCACGTCCTCGCCGAGACCCTCCGCCTGGAGATCGTCGGCACGCCGGTCCGTGTCATCGAGATCGCACCCGGCATGGTCAAGACCGACGAGTTCGCGCTGACCCGCTTCAGCGGCGACGCCGAGAAGGCGGCGAAGGTGTACGCGGGCGTGGCCGAGCCCCTGACCGCCGACGACGTCGCCGACACCATCACCTGGGCGATCACCCGCCCCAGCCACGTCAACATCGATCTCCTGGTCGTCCGCCCCCGCGCCCAGGCATCGAACACCAAGGTCCACCGGGAACTGTGATGCCGGACGAGCCCTCCGAGGAGCAGGAGCGGGAGCGGGAACAGCGCCGCCTGGTCGAGGAGAAGAAGAACGAGCGGTACGTCTGGTGGTACCTGGCCTACTTCCTCTTCGGCATCCACATCGTCGCGTTCGTGATGATCTACGCGGTGACGCACGCGAAGTAGCGCTCACCGCCCTCCTGTGTGCCGTCGGCCTGGTGTCCGGGCGGTCAGCCGTTCCCCGCCGGGCCGTCACCGTCCTTGCCGCCGCTTCGCAGGTCGGCGTCGGTGAGTGCCTCCAACTCGCCCTGGGTGTCCAGCCAGTACAGAAAGACGACGGCCGGCACGACGAGCACCAGGGCCACCAGCGTGACGATCGCCAGCCAGGTCAGCGTGGCGGGTGCGCCCGCGCCCTCGGCCACGGTCAGCGAGGTGGGAATGAGGTAGGGGCGTTGGGCCATGCCCCAGGCGATGACAGCGGACGCGACCACCCCGACGGCTGTGATGCGGGCCCACTTGCCCGGCGTCCACAGGAGCAGCCAGGCCGTGGCGAGCGTGGCCACCCCGGCCAGGACGACGAAGAACAACCCCACGCCGTGGGTGAGTCCGCGCCCCACGTGAGGGGCGTCCTGGTGGGCGGCCAACAGCGTGATCACAGCCAGTGCGGCGAGTACGGCGAGACTGCCCAGCGCGCGCCGCCGGAAGTAGCCGACCAGATCGGGCGCGTCGAACCGGCGGGCGTCCCCGGTGAGGAACACCGCGCCGAGGAAGGCCGTGGTCGCGATGGCGAGCAGCCCGAACAGAACGGACGTGGGGTTGGCCCAGGCGTCCGCCGAGGCCTCGGTGCCGGGCGCGACCCGGCCCGAGGCGACCCCGCCGACGGCGGCGCCGAGGAAGAAGGGCGTGACGAGCGAGGCCACGGCGAACACGGCACCGTAGAGGCGCCGGCCGGCGAGCCGTCGGGCGGGCTTGCGGAAGGCGAAGCCGGCGCCGCGCAGGACCAAGCCCACGGCGGCCAGGGCCAGGGGGAGCCACATCGCGGAGAACACGGTCTGGAAGAGCGTCGGGAAGCCGGTCCACATGAGGACGAAGACGAAGATCAGCCAGACGTTGTTGACCTCCCACACGGGAGCCATGGCGTGGTCGATGAGCCACCTGGGCCGCTTGCCGCGTTCCGCGCCTCCGGCGGTCAGATCCCAGAAGCCGGCCCCGTAGTCGGTGCCGCCCGCGCAGGCGTAGGCGGCCACCGCGAGCAGCAGCACGACGGCGATGAGGTCGGCGGTCATGGCCGGCCGTCCCCGGACGGGCCGTCCGTGCTGTCGGCCGCGGTGGGAGCGTCGCCGGCGGGGACAGGTGCCCGCGGCCCGTAGGGGGTGTCCGCCTCCGGTGCGTGGGCCGGGCCCTCGGCTGCCTGCTGCGCGTCGGCGAGCCGCCAGCGGGTGCGCATCTTGAGCAGGACGGCGAGGAACGAGCCGAAGATGAACACGTACACCACCAGCACCACGGCGAACATGATCCACAGGCTGGTGGAGCGGGTCGAGGTGACCGCTTCGGCGACCCGCATGTTCTGGTAGACGATCCAGGGCTGGCGTCCCACCTCGGTGGCGACCCAGCCGCATTCGACGGCCACCACGGAGGCGACGCCCGCGCAGGCCGCGCCGCGGTAGAACCACTTGGAGGCGGGAAGCCGACGGTGCCGCAGCCAGACCAGGCCGTACCAGAGCGCGAGCAGCACCAGCACGGACCCGATCATGACCATGAGGTCGAAGGCCCAGTGGGCGATGGTCGCCTGAGTCGCCGTCGGCCGTTCGTCCGCCGGGACGGAGGTCAGTCCGATCACCTTGGTGTCGGGGCTGAATCCGGCCAGGACGGAGTCGAGCAACGGGACCTTGATGCCGCCCGAGACGGATCCGTCCGCGTGCAGGCGGCCGAACAGGTACTCCGGTACACGGGTGTCGGTCTTCCACACGATTTCCATGGCCGCGAACTTCACCGGCTGCTTGTGGAACACCGACCGGGCGATGGAGTCACCCAGAATGAACTGCACCGGAGTGGCCACCGCGGCGACGGTGAAGGGAACGGCGAAACCGAGCCGGTGGTAGCGGTCCCGGCGCCCGCGCAGCCAGCCCACGGCGTAGACGCCCGCCACCACATAACCCGCGGTCACCAGCATGGCCAGGACGAAGTGCCAGTACTGCGGCCCGAACATCGGGGTGAAGATCGCCTTCCAGACGTTCACGTCGACCGGGTTGCCCTCGGAATCGAGCGAGAACCCCTGCGGGGTGTTCATCCAGGAGTTCGCGGCCAGGATGCCGAACGCCCCGAGCAGCGCGGCGGCCGGGAGCGGCAGGGCGAGCAGGAAGTGCGTACGGGGCTTCAGCCGGCGCCATCCGTACAGGTAGATGGCGATGAGCACGGCCTCGAGGAAGAATGCCCACGCCTCGACACCGAATCCGATACCGAAGACATCGCCCCACCTGCCCATCAAACCCGGCCAGAGCAGGCCGAACTCGAAGGAGAGCACCGTGCCGGTGACCACGCCGACCGCGAACTGCACCGCCATGACGGCCGACCAGCGCCGCGCCAGCAGCAGGGCGGTGGAGTCCTTGTGCCGCAGCCCGCGGTAGTGCATCACCAGGGTGATGAAGGGGAGCGCCACGCCCAGGGGCACCAGGATGATGTGGGAGGCCAGGGTGAAGGCCATGAGCTCGCGGGCCGGCAGCAGTTGGGCCGGGGCGTCCGCCAGCAGATGGACCGAGGTGAGCATGGATGCCTTCCCTGTTCGGGACGTACAGGGTTCCGGGCGTACAGGGTTCGGGACGTACGGGGTTCGGGACGTACACGGTTCGGGACGTACACGGTTCGGGACGTACACGGTTCGGGACGTACACGGTTCGGGACGTACACGGTTCGGGACGTACACGGTTCGGGACGTACACGGTTCGGGACGTACACGGTTCGGGACGTACGAGGTTCGGGACGTACGAGGTTCGCGGGACGTACGGGGTTCCGGGGACGTACGGGGTTCGAGGGACCTACGGGGAAGGTCAGCCGCCGGTGGCGAAGCCCGGGAAGAGAGTCATCCCGCCGTCGACGTAGATCGTGGTCCCCACCACGTAGTCCATGAGGTCGGAGCTGAGTGCGACGACGGCGTGGGCGATGTCCTCGGGGTCGCCGATGCGGTCGTACGGGATCAGCCTCAGCAGGTCCTTGCTGGCCTCGGGCGTCTCCCATGCGCTGCGGTTGATCGGCGTCCTGATCGCCCCGGGCGCGACCGCGTTCACCCGGATCTTCTCCGGGGCCAACTCCTGGGCGAGCGTCGCCATCATCATCTGCACGCCGCCCTTGGAGGAGGCGTAGTTGACGTGGCCCGCCCAGGGGATGAGCTGGTGCACCGAACTCATGCAGATGATCTTCCCGGCGGCGCGGGACACCTCGGGGACGACCCCGCGGCGCCGGAACTCCTTGGTCGCCTCCCGGGCGCACAGGAACTGGCCGGTGAGATTGACGTCGATGACCTTCTGCCACTGGCCGAGGGTCATCTCGGTGAACCGGGCGTCGCGCTGCATACCGGCGTTGGCGACCAGGATGTCGATCGTCCCGAACTCCTCGACCATCCGGTCCATCATGGCCGTGACCTGGTCCTCCTGGGACACATCCGCCTGGTAGGCCGCCGCGCGCACTCCGAACGAGGCGATCTCCTCGACCACCTTCTCGGCGGCGTCGGGGTCGGCCACGTAGTTCACGACCACGTCGGCGCCGGCCCGGCCCAGCCCGATGGCCGTCGCCATGCCGATGCCCGAGTTGGCACCGGTGACCAGCGCCTTCTGGCCTTTCAGCAAATGTGCCGGGATCGCTGCCCGCGGTGCGTCCACGGTGACGTCCATGATTGCCCTGCCTTCTCGCTGCGCGGCTCGAATCGGCCCGGCCGCAGCCGGCCCGGCCGGAGTCACGCAATCACCGGCCGCGGCGGGCGGCGAGTCCCGCGAGCCGCCCTTGGGCTGTTGGGCGGAGTATCTTCCCCCGGTCGGACCAGTACCGGGACCGGCCGGTCGGTCACCTGTCGGGCTGCCCAGGCCGGGCAGCCCGGGCTCACCGTGCGCTCCCCCGCATCAACGACAGCACCTCGTCGACGACAGCCTCCGGCGGCTGATCGATCTGCACCACCAACGGGTGCTCGTCGGGCTCCGGCTCCTGGAGGTCCGCGAGCTGGCTGTCCAGCAGGGCGGCCGGGAAGAAGTGCCCGTGCCTGGCAGCCAGTCGGGAGCGGATCAGCTCGCGCGAACCGCGCAGGTAGACCAGACGGACCCCGGGCCGTCCGCCCAGAAGCCGGTCCCGGTAGGCGCGCTTGAGTGCGGAACAGGTGACCACGGCCGGCTGACGCGCCGCGATCTCATGGTCCATCCAGGCCCCGATGGCATCCAGCCAGGGCCATCGGTCGATATCCGTGAGGAAGTGACCGGCGGCCATTTTGTCGCGGTTGGACGGGGAATGGAACTCGTCCGCATCCCGGTAGGCCCAGCCGAGCCGCTCCGCGAGGAGCCGCCCCACCGTGGTCTTGCCCGACCCGGACACACCGACGACGAGCACCAGATCCGCCGACGGCCCGGCGGACGCGTCGCGCGCCACGGACCCACGCAACGCAGGCTCAGGCGCCCCGGCCGTCAGACGTTCTCGGGACCGGGAGCCGCGCACACCCACCCTTCGCTGCCCTGGATGCCACCTGCTCCGGACGGGTCCCGCCTGCATGACTCGTCATGACGCGTTCCTCCGTGTCGCACGGCCGGCCGGTCCGCCGCACGTTCCCGAGAGACGGACCGGATACTTCCAATCTCGGCCACCCGGCCCCACGGCGCACCCCGGCCACCGACGGCACGGACCCGACGTCGATCTCATTGCTACAGCGACCGTCGATCCCTGTGCCGCAGCGACCGGAGTCCTGCCCGCTCCGGCTCTCAGCCCTTGACGCAGACGACCTGCTTCAGCTTCGCAACGACCTCCACAAGGTCACCCTGCTGCTCCATGACCTGCTCGATCGGCTTGTACGCACCCGGAATCTCATCCACGACGCCCGAGTCCTTACGGCACTCGACGCCCTGCGTCTGCTCCTCCAGGTCCCGCGTCGAGAAACGGCGCTTCGCCGCGTTACGACTCATACGCCGGCCCGCGCCATGAGACGCCGAGTTGAAGGACTTCTCGTTGCCGAGCCCCTTCACGATGTACGAGCCCGTCCCCATCGAACCCGGGATGATGCCGTACTCCCCGGCCCTGGCGCTGATCGCTCCCTTGCGCGTGACCAGCAGATCCATGCCCTCGTAGCGCTCGCGGCTCACGTAGTTGTGGTGGCAGCTGACCTCCGGCTCGAAGGTCACTCGGGCCTTCTTGAACTCCTTGCGGATCACGTCCTTCAGGAGCGCCATCATGATCGTGCGGTTGTACTTCGCGTACTCCTGCGCCCAGTAAAGATCGTTCTGGTACGCCGCCATCTGCGGGGTGTCCGCCACGAAGACGGCGAGGTCACGATCGACCAGCCCTTGGTTGTGCGGGAGCTTCTGCGCAACACCGATGTGGTGCTCGGCCAGTTCCTTGCCGATGTTCCGGGAGCCGGAGTGGAGCATCAGCCAGACCGAACCACTTTCACTTATGCACACTTCCGTGAAGTGATTCCCGCTTCCGAGCGTCCCCATCTGCTTAGTGGCGCGTTCCTGACGGAATTTGACCGCCTCGGCGATCCCGTCGAACCGCCCCCAGAAGTCGTCCCACCCGGCAGTGGCCAGCCCATGGAACCGCCCCGGCTCAACCGGCGAGTCATGCATCCCCCGCCCCACCGGAATGGCCTCCTCGATCTTCGACCGCAGCCGCGAAAGATCCCCCGGCAGATCATTGGCGGTCAGCGAGGTCCGGACGGCCGACATCCCGCACCCGATGTCCACCCCGACCGCCGCGGGACACACCGCACCCCGCATCGCGATGACCGACCCCACCGTCGCACCCTTCCCGTAATGCACATCCGGCATCACGGCCAGCCCCTTGATCCACGGCAGCGTGGCCACGTTCTGGAGCTGGCGCAGGGCGACGTCCTCGACCGACGCCGGGTCGGTCCACATGCGGATGGGGACCTTCGCCCCCGGTATCTCTACGTACGACATAACATCCTCATTCCCCCGGACAACAACAGAAGTCACATAACGCAAAAACGGCGCCAAGGTCGAGGTATGGGACAACGGACCGGCGTCCACGGCATTGCGTGCGATACACATTGTCCTCAGGTGCCGCCCCCACGCGGCAACCGAATAACCACAGGACAGCACCACAGGACATCCCGGGCCCCAGGCCGCCGGGAACCGTCGAGAGGAGCCTCACCGTGCAGCGGAAGGCGTATGTACCCGGCGTCGCCGCGCTCCTCGCGGCAGTGCTGGCCGGCTGCACCGGCGGTTCCGGAAGCAACGACCCGACGGACGACGCCAAGCCGGGCAGCGGCGTCACGACCACCCCGGCTGCCCAGCCGGGCAGGTACCGCACGCTCCCCGAGGCCTGCGGCGCCGTCACCCACGACAGCCTCGACTCCCTGCTGCCCGGCATCAAGCAGATCACCGACCAGGACGAGCGCGACACGGCCTACGAGGGCACGGCCACGCCCACGTACGACACCGACCGCCGCGTCGGCTGCAGTTGGAAGGTGGAGTCCACGAACGCCACCGACCACCTCCGCGTCGACTTCGAGCGCGTGGTCTCGTACGACAACACGGTGAGCGACGACACCCGCGCCGAGGACGTCTACGGAACCGAGGAGACGGAGGCGGACCTCCCCGAGCCCGCCCCCTCGACCACCGTGTCCGACACCGCGACCGGTACCGCCACCGACCCGGACGCCACCCCCACCGACGAGGGCTCCGCCACCCCCACCCCCTCCAACTCGAGCCCCACCGCCACCTCCGCCTCGCCCAGTGCCACCGAGACCCCCGCCTCGCTCCAGCCCCGTACCCTCGACGACCTCGGCAACCAGGCGTTCCTGAACGACAAGCTGAGCACCACCTCCTCGACGTCCCAGCAACGCACGGTGACTGTGGTGTTCCGCACGTCCAACGTGATCGTGACGATCGAATACGCCGAGCAACCGACCGCCTCGGCCACCGCCTCCCACACCGCCCCGGACAGCAAGGAAATGCAGGACAAGGCGCGGAATCTGGCTCAGAAGCTCGTCGACCGGCTCAACAACTAGCGGGTCCGTCGAGGCGGCCGGGCGTCTCCCGCGAACCATGCGAACAGGAAACGCTCAGCTGTCTCACCGCGTACCGTGGCCCCTCGGACCCGACCGGTCGCGCGTTCCATGTGCGGCCGCACCACGAGCGCCACGAGTGAAGGAACCATGCACCGACCAGCACAGCGAGTAGGCCGAGCCCCGCGACTCACCCGCATCCTTGTCAGCGCAGCCGCCGTACCGGTGGTTCTCGTCGCCGCCGGCTGCTCCTCGGACTCCGGCTCCGACTCCAGCTCCGGTGACAACGCGAACGCGGCACAGAGCGCCGATGCCACGTCGACGGCGTCCCCGAGCGCCTCCGCGAGCACCGTCGCGGCAGCCGCCTACTCGACCCTCCCCGAGCCCTGCGCCGTGCTGTCGAAGAAGACGCTGGGCGACCTGGTCCCCAAGGGCCTCAAGTCCTCCAAGGCGGCCAAGTCGGACGACGCGGAGACCCGCGGCGGCTGCTCCTGGAACAGCCTCGACAACAACGGTGTGGACGGCTCCCAGTTCCGCTGGCTGAACGTGTCGCTGCTGCGCTTCGACTCGGACGCGACCCGCGGCGAGGGCAACCAACTCGCGCAGACCTACTACGAGAAGCAGGTCAAGGACGCGCAGGCGGTATCCGGCGCGAAGAACACCAAGTCGGAGCCGGTGGCCGGAGTCGGCGACGAGGCGACGGTGGTGCGCTACGACCTGAAGAAGAAGGAAGGCACCTTCAAGCAGCAGACGGTCGTCACGCGCGTCGAGAACGTCGTCGTCACCGTCGACTACAACGGCGCCGGTCTGGCGGGCGACAAGACCCCCAGCGCGGACGATCTGACGAAGGCCGCACAGAAGGCCGCCAAGGAGGCGGTGGCCGCGGTGGCCACCGCGAACAAGGACGACAGCAGGGCGACCACCGCCCCGACGAAGTCGGCCTCTCCCTCCACGTCGGCCTCTGCCTCCAAGTCCGCTTCCCCCTCG
Source organism: Streptomyces sp. SD15 (assembly GCF_054462255.1). Taxonomy (NCBI): domain Bacteria; kingdom Bacillati; phylum Actinomycetota; class Actinomycetes; order Kitasatosporales; family Streptomycetaceae; genus Streptomyces; species Streptomyces sp. SD15. The sequence goes on from NZ_JBTLMO010000056.1 coordinate 24,463, forward strand.
AAGTCGGCCACCAAGAGCGCGACCCCGTCCAAGTCCACCACCAGCAAGAGCTGACCCCGGACCCGCTCCGGCGGCCCAACTCGTAGACAGACCAGCACATTTGCGGGAGTCCGGCCCCCACAGGGACCGGACTCCCGCATACCGCCCGCCCGTACGGCGTACACATGTGCCACCCTGTTGCGCGCAACAACAAGCAAGGGGAGGGGAGTACGGGTGTCCGCGCCCATTCAGCTCACACGCACGCACCGGATTCTCATCGGCGTGGTCGTCGCCGGTGCGGTCGTCATCGCGGGCATCGGCTTCGCCGGTTCGTACGCGGCCGTCCGCGAGCTCGCGATCCAGAAGGGCTTCGGGAACTTTTCGTACGTCTTCCCGATAGGCATCGACGCGGGCATCTGCGTCCTGCTGGCCCTGGACCTGCTCCTGACCTGGATCAGGATCCCCTTCCCCCTGCTGCGCCAGACGGCGTGGCTGCTGACGATCGCGACGATCGCGTTCAACGGCGCGGCGGCCTGGCCGGACCCGCTGGGCGTCGGCATGCACGCCGTCATCCCGATCCTCTTCGTGGTCTCGGTCGAGGCGGCCCGGCACGCGATCGGCCGCATCGCCGACATCACGGCCGACAAGCACATGGAGGGCGTCCGCCTCACCCGCTGGCTGCTCTCCCCGCTCCCCACCTTCCTCCTCTGGCGCCGCATGAAGCTGTGGGAGCTGCGCTCCTACGAGCAGGTCATCAAGCTGGAGCAGGAACGTCTCGTCTACCAGGCCCGGCTGCGCTCCCGCTTCGGCCGCGCCTGGCGCCGCAAGGCCCCGGTCGAGTCCCTGATGCCGCTGCGCCTCGCCCGCTACGGCGTCCCGCTGGCGGAGACGGCCCCGTCGGGCCTGGCCGCAGCGGGCATCGAGCCCGCCCTCCTGCCCCCGGCGCCGACCCCGACCGCCCCCACCGTCCCGGCCCCGGCCGCCGTCCAGGCCCCGCCGCCCACCGAGCAGCTGGAGCTGGAGTCCCCCGCGCCCGCCCCTGAGCAGCAGCCCCAGCCCGCATACGCACAGGAAGCGCAGGTTCCCGTCCCGCCGCCGGACGAGAGCCCCTGGTTCCAGTCCCCCGCCCCCCAGGAGATCGTCTACGAGGGCGGCTACGACCCCTCGTACGTCCCCGAGGAGCAGTACGAGCAGTGGTACGAGGAGCAGCAGGCCCAGGCGTACGAGCCCGGCCCGGAGGAGACGGGCAGCTTCCCGATCCCGGCGGGCCCCGGCCGCACGCGCCAGCTGGGCGAGGGCGGCGCCCCGGAGCCCGAGCAGCAGCTGCCCATCCCGGGCCCGCGCGACGAGCTGACGCTCCCGGACGACATGTCGCGTGAGGACGCTTACTACCAGGTGTTCCGGCAGTCGATAAGCGGTCAGGGCCTGCCCACGACCCGCGAGTTCGGCGCGAACATCGAGGCCTCGTACGGCGTCTCGCTCAGCGACCGCTCCCTCCAGCGCTACATGAGCCGCTTCCAGAACCGCCTGAACGCGGAGCTGGAAGAGGACCACATCGCGTAGAAGCCGATACGGCGATACGACGAAGGGGGCGCCCGGAGAATTCTCCGAGCGCCCCCTTCCTCACTCTGCCGTCAGGCGGCCAGCAGCTTGCGCACCCGGTCCTGCCCGACCGCGAGCAGCAGCGTGGGCAGCCGCGGCCCGGTGTCACGCCCGACCAGCAGGTGGTAGAGCAGCGCGAAGAACGTGCGCTGGGCGACCTTGATCTCCGGCGGGAGCTCCTTGGCGGTCGCGTCGGCGGGGAAGCCGGCCTGGACCTTGGGGACGCCGTAGACGAGGTGGGTGAGCCCGTCGAGAGACCAGCTCCCCTCCAGGCCCTCCAGCAGCAGCCGCAGCGACTCGCGGCCCCGGTCGTCGAGCGACTTGAGCAGCTCGACGTCGGCCTCGTCGCGCACGACGGTGCGCTCCTCGGCCGGGACCTGCGTGTTGATCCAGGTCTCCGCCTTGTCGAGCCGCGGCCGGACCTCGTCCAGGGAGGCCAGCGGGTTCTCGGGGTCGAGCTCGCTCAGGATCCGCAGGGTCTGGTCCTCGGCGCCGGCGGTGATGTCGGCGACGGAGGCGAGGGTGCGGTATGCCATCGGGCGAGGCGTCCTGGGCAGCTCACCGGCGGCGGTGCCGACGGCGCGAGCGTGAGCGGCGGCATCCGCGGGCAGCACGGACCCCTCGGCCACCTTCCCCTCGAGCTTGTCCCACTCGTCGTAGAGCCGCTGGATCTCCTGGTCGAAGGCGATCTTGAACGACTGGTTGGGCCGACGGCGGGCGTACAGCCAGCGCAGCAGCTGCGGCTCCATGATCTGGAGCGCGTCGGCGGGCGTGGGCACGCCCCCCTTGCTGCTGGACATCTTCGCCATCCCGCTGATGCCGACGAAGGCATACATGGGCCCGATCGGCTGCTTCCCGCCGAAGATCCCGACGATCTGCCCGCCGACCTGGAAGCTCGACCCCGGCGAGGAGTGGTCGACACCGCTCGGCTCGAAGACGACACCCTCGTAGGCCCAGCGCATGGGCCAGTCGACCTTCCAGACCAGCTTGCCGCGGTTGAACTCGCTCAGCCGCACGGTCTCGGAGAACCCGCAGGCGGAGCAGGTGTACGTCAGCTCGGTCGAGTCGTCGTCATAGGCCGTGACGGTGGTGAGGTCCTTCTCGCACTGCCCGCAGTAGGGCTTGTACGGGTAGTACCCGGCGGCCGAGCTGCCGTCGTCCTCGGCGGCGGCACCGGACCCTTCGGCGGCCTCGACCTCAGCTTCGTCAAGGGGCTTCTGCTGCTTCTTGGCAGGCGCCTTCTTGGTCCGGTACTGGTCGAGGATCGCGTCGATGTCACCGCGGTGCTTCATCGCGAACAGCACCTGCTCGCGATAGACACCGGAGGTGTACTGCTCGGTCTGGCTGATCCCGTCGTACTCGACACCCAGCTCGGCGAGCGCCTCGACCATCGCGGCCTTGAAGTGCTCGGCCCAGCTCGGGTACGCGGATCCGGCGGGCGCGGGTACGGAGGTCAGCGGCTTGCCGATGTGCTCACCCCACGACTCGTCGACACCCGCGACCCCCGCCGGAACCTTGCGATAGCGGTCGTAGTCGTCCCAGGAGAGCAGGTGGCGCACGGTGTACCCACGCCGGCGGATCTCGTCGGCGACAAGATGCGGGGTCATGACCTCGCGGAGGTTGCCGAGGTGGATCGGCCCGGAGGGTGACAGCCCGGACGCGACGACAACGGGTTTGCCCGGGGCCCGGCGCTCCGACTCCTCGATGACCTCATCCGCGTAACGGGAGACCCAGTCGGTGGTCTCGGTGCTCTGAGCCACGATCGGCACGTCCTTCTTTCCTCTGGAACAGCCGGCACGGTCACACGGCTGACGCTCCCATTCTCCCAGCTGGCCCGCCATCCACGAAAACCCCTTTTCAACGGGGCGCGGCTTCTCACCCCGACCGGCACAATCCAGCCCGTCCGGCGTTTGAGGACGAGGCCGTCCAGGCCGAAGCGGGGGTCTGGGGGCGGCAGCCCCCAGGGATGGGACGGGTAGGGGCGGCGGGGGCGAACCAAACCCGGCCCCCCGCCCTCGACGACGCCCCCACCCCACCCCGCGCCCGAGAAATCCGCTTGTCCCCCCATGGGATACTGGCGAGGTCTACCTAATTCCTCGAGGAGAACGGCACCCACTCCCATGGCCTCGGTCACGTCCCTCACCGCTTCCGTCCACCAGCGCCTCGCGACCGCCCTCTCGGCAGCCCTGCCGGAGGCCGGTTCCGCGGACCCGCTGCTGCGACGAAGCGACCGGGCCGACTTCCAGGCCAACGGGATCCTGGCACTCGCGAAGAAGGCGAAGGCGAACCCGAGAGACCTCGCGACGCAGGTCGTCGAGCGGATCACCACCGGCGAGGTGATCAAGGACATCGAGGTCTCCGGCCCCGGCTTCCTGAACATCACGGTCACCGACAGGGCGATCACCGAGAACCTCGCCGCGCGCTACGCGGACGCCGACCGCCTCGGCGTGCCCTTCGCGGAGCACCCCGGCACGACAGTGATCGACTACGCGCAGCCGAACGTGGCGAAGGAGATGCACGTAGGTCACCTGCGGTCGGCCGTGATCGGCGACGCGGTGGTCCAGATCCTGGAGTTCACCGGCGAATCCGTCGTCCGCCGCCACCACATCGGCGACTGGGGCACCCAGTTCGGCATGCTCATCCAGTATCTGATCGAGCACCCGCACGAGCTGGACCACAAGACGAGCGACGACCTCCAGGCTTCCGGCGAGGAAGCGATGTCGAACCTGAACCGCCTCTACAAGGCGGCGCGGGTGCTCTTCGACTCCGACGACGAGTTCAAGACGCGGGCGCGGCGCCGGGTGGTCGACCTCCAGGCGGGCGACCCCGAGACCCTCGCGATGTGGCAGAAGTTCGTGGACGAGTCGAAGATCTACTTCTACTCGGTCTTCGACAAGCTGGACATGGAGATCCGGGACCCGGACGTGGTCGGCGAGTCCGGCTACAACGACATGCTGGACGAGACGTGCCGCCTCCTCGAGGAGTCGGGCGTGGCGGTCCGCTCCGAGGGCGCCCTCTGCGTCTTCTTCGACGACATCAAGGGCCCGGACGGCAACCCGGTCCCACTGATCGTCAGGAAGTCGGACGGCGGCTACGGTTACGCGGCGACGGACCTGTCCGCGGTCCGTGACCGCGTCCACAACCTCAAGGCGTCGACGCTCCTGTACGTGGTCGACGCCCGCCAGTCCCTGCACTTCAAGATGGTCTTCGAAACGGCCCGCAAGGCGGGCTGGCTCAACGACGACGTGAAGGCGATCCAGCTGGCCTTCGGCACGGTGCTGGGCAAGGACGGCAAGCCGTTCAAGACCCGTGAGGGCGAGACGGTCCGGCTGGTCGACCTCCTCGAGGAGGCGATCGACCGCGCCACGACCGTCGTACGGGAGAAGGCCGAGAAGGTGGGCCTGACCGAGCAGGAGATCGAGGAGAACGGCCGTTACGTCGGCATCGGCGCCGTGAAGTACGCGGACCTCTCCACCTCCGCGGTACGGGACTACAAGTTCGACCTGGACCAGATGGTCTCGCTGAACGGCGACACGTCCGTGTACCTCCAGTACGCGTACGCCCGCATCCAGTCGATCCTCCGCAAGGCGGGCGAGGCACGCCCGGTCGCCCACCCGGAGCTCGAACTGGTCGCCGCCGAGCGCGAGTTGGGCCTGCACCTGGACCGCTTCGCGGAGACGATCGCGGAGGTCGCCGAGGAGTACGCCCCGCACAAGCTGGCCGCGTACCTCTACCAGCTGGCGTCCCTGCTGACCTCGTTCTACGACAAGTGCCAGGTCCTGAGCGACGACAACCCGACGGAGCTCGTCGAGAACCGCCTGCTCCTCGTCGACCTCACGGCCCGCACCCTGCACCGGGGCATGGCCCTGCTGGGCATCAGGACCCCCGAGCGCCTCTGAGCCCCGGGGGGACTCCCGGGAAACCGTGACCACCTTCGCGGAAGGTGGTCACGGTTTCCGCCGCCCGCCCTCCACATCCGCGACGCCAAGAACCCCACCGGCCCCACCCTGCGACTCCACCCCACCGCCTGGCAGGCCTTCACCGCCGCCGAATGATCGCCGTTGTCAGTACCTGCCCCTACAGTCACTGACATGGCGACACTTCCGAACCCGCTGCCGACACTGGCGGCCGATCCGAGCGGACGCGCGCTCGGACTTGAACTTCCGCCGGGCCGTCTGATCGACGATGGGGGCACCTCCCACGCCCTTGAGGCAGTGGGGGAGGACGACGGCCCATCGCACGAGCCGCTGCTCTGGCTGGCCGACGCCCCGGCCGCCCCCGGCGACTGGGCGGCGCTGGAGCCGGCCCGCCGCACGGCCGGCCTGCTCCCCCTCCTCATAGACGTCGGCGGCAGCCAAGGCAGCCCGGAGGACTGGGAGTTGATGCCCGACGAGGTGTCGTATCCCGGTGATCACGACGCCGAGGAGGTGCTGGCGGAGTTCTGGGAGGAGTACGCGGCGGACGAACTCGGCGCGGACGACGACTACCCCGGCAAGGAAAGGGTCGTCGAGGTCTTCGGCGAGCCCACGACGTACGACGAGGCGATCGCGCCGTACGGCCCCGAGTGGCCGGGCCTCGCACCCGCCACCGAACACGCCGCCGACCCCGACGCCGAAGCCGCCGAACTCGCCGATTCCCTCGCGGACAGCGACTCATGGTTCAAGGAACCGCGCCTCACCCTGGTCCCCGCGCGCCGCAGCGCGGACATCCCAGCGGCGATCGGCTGGTCCGGTCCGCTGAACTACGAGGGCGACGTGGCGCGGCTCTGCGCGGTCCTCCGCTCCTGGGAGGACCGCTTCGGCATACGGGTGGTCGCCCTCACCTTCGACCAGCTCGTCGTGTCCGTGGCGGCCCCGCCGACCACGATGGCCGAGGCCGAGGCGGTCGCCGCCGAGCACTTCGCCTTCTGCCCGGACAACATCACCCAGGGCGACCACGAGGCACTGCGCACGTACGCGGCTCACGAGGTGCTGGGCAAGCGATCCTGGTCCTTCTGGTGGGACTGAGCCCCGCTCAGGCGCGCAGCCCATTGGCGAGCCGCCGCAACCCCTCCCCGATCTCCTCCGGCGTCTGCGTGACAAAGCAGAGCCGCAGCGTCGCGGGGTCGGGCGTACCGGCGTAGAAGGGCGCACCGGGCACGTAAGCCACGCCCTGCTCCACCACTCCCCGGAGCAGGGCCGTGGTGTCGTACGGCTCCGGCAGCCGCGCCCAGAGAAACATTCCGCCCTCGGGCCGTGTCCAGGTGGACCCGACCGGAAGGGCATCGCCGATCCCCGCGAGCATGGCGTCACGCCGCTCCCGGTACACGCCCGCGACCCGCGCCACATGCGCGTCGAGGTCCCGGTCGGCCAAGTACCGCGCTGCGGCGAGCTGGTTGACGGTCGGGGTGTGCAGGTCGGCGGCCTGCTTGGCGACGGCACAGGCACGACGCAGTGCGGCGGGCGCCCGCAGCCACCCCAGCCGCATCCCGGGTGCCATCACCTTGGAGAAGGACCCGAGCAGCACGGTCCGGTCCCCGGCACCGTCGTACGAGGCGATCCACGGCACCCGCTCCCCCGAAAAGCGGAGCTCTCCGTACGGGTCGTCCTCCACGATCCACAGCCCGCGCAGGGCGGCGACCCGGGCCACGGCGGCGCGCCGCTCACCCGGCAGGGTCCGCCCGGTCGGGTTCTGGAAGGTCGGCACGGTGTAGAGCAGCTTGGGCCGCTCACGCGCCACCAGCTCATCCAGCGCGTCGGGGTCGATCCCCTCCTCGTCCCCCGGCACGGCCACGATCCGCGCCCCGGCGAACGCGAACGCCTGAAGTGCCGCCAGATAGCAGGGACTTTCGACGAGCACGGTGTCGCCGGGCTCCACCAGGGCCGTGGCGAGCAGCGAGAGCGCCTGCTGCGAGCCGGTGGTGACCAGCACGTCATCCGCGTCGGTCGCCAGCCCGCGCGCGGTGGTACGGCCCGCCAGGGCCGCCCGCAGCACGGGCTCCCCCTCGGTGGTCGAGTACTGCAACGCCCGCTCGGGCTCGTCCGCGAGCACATCCCGGTACGCGGCGGCGATGCCCTCCGTGTCGAACAGTTCGGGCGCGGGCAGCCCGCCCGCGAAGTTGATCACCTCGGGCCGCGCGGTGACCGCGAGGATGTCCCGTACCGGCGACCCGCCGATCGATGTGGCCCGCGCGGCGAGCGGCGGCACGGCTTGGACGACTCCGGAAACGGTCACGGCACGACTCCTTCTGCTACGACTCCCCGCCTGCCCTGCGTGCCGCCACCCTAAAGAAATGACTGCCTACTACAACGATCAATTCCGCGATATGGACCGCACCGCACCGCACCGCACCGCACCCGAACGCTCAACGCTTGACGGCGGTGGCGACATACACGTTGATGTCCGCGTCCGTGACGTCATTGATGTCGCGGTAGCCGAGCTGCGCGATGTCGTCGAGGGTCGCGAGGTACGCGGGCTCCGCTTTCTCGGGGGCCGGGACCGCGCCGTCGGGACGCCAGTGGTGGGCCGGGACGACACCCGGCTCGTCCAGCTCCAGGCCGTTCTCCGTGAAGAAACGCTCGACCTCGGCCTTGGACCGCAGGACGAAGGTGAAGCCGCGCTCGGTGTACGTCCGCTGGACCGCGCGGATGTTCTCCGGGTTGAGGTCCTCGGTGAGGTGGCTGAGGACGAGCCGGCTGCCCGACGGCAGCGCGTCCACGAGCTCACGCACGATCGGGTAAGCCTCCTCGTCCTCGATGAAGTGCAGGACCGCCACGAGCACGAGGGCGATCGGCTGGTCGAAGTCGAGGGTCTTCGCGGCCCCTTCGAGGATCTGGGCGGGCTGCTTCAGGTCCGCGTCGATGTAGTCCGTCTCGCCCTCGGGCCCGCCGGCGAGCAGGGCACGCGCGTGGGCGAGGACGACCGGGTCGTTGTCGACGTACACGACCCGCGCGTCCGGGGTGATCCGCTGGGCTGTCTGGTGGACGTTCTCCTGCGTCGGCAGCCCCGTGCCGATGTCCAGGAACTGGCGGATGCCCGCTTCCTGGGTCAGCGTGGTGACCGCCCGCCGCAGGAAGTCCCGGTTGTGCCGGACGTCGAGGTAGCCCCGCGGATTGGCCGCGAGCGCCGCGGCGGCCGCTTCCCGGTCGACCGGGTAGTTGTCCTTGCCCCCGAGAAAGACGTCGTAGACGCGCGCCGGGTGCGCCTTGGTGGTGTCGATCCGCCTTCTCAGCTCGGCGGGGTCCTGGCTGAGAGCATCACCGGGCATAAAGCATCCCCCTGGAGAGTCGCGTCATTGACTGAGCAACAACCTAACCCCCAGGGGGACTTGATAGTGCCCATCCGGCACTGTCGCGGCTCCCGCTAACGCAACTGGCGCGCCACCTCGGTCGCCCAGTACGTGAGGATGTTCTGCGCTCCGGCCCGCTTGATCCCCGTCAGGGCCTCCAGGATCGCCTTGTCCCGGTCGATCCAGCCCTTCTCCGCCGCCGCCTCGATCATCGAGTACTCACCGGAGATCTGATAGGCGACGACCGGCACGTCCACCGCGTCCGCGACCTTCGCCAGGATGTCGAGGTAGGGTCCGGCCGGCTTGACCATCACCATGTCGGCCCCCTCCTCCAGGTCGAGGGCCAGCTCCCGCATGGACTCACGCACGTTGGCGGGATCCTGCTGGTACGTCTTCCGGTCGCCCTTCAGCGAGGAGCCGACGGCCTCCCGGAAGGGCCCGTAGAAGGCGGACGAGTACTTGGCGGTGTACGCGAGGATGGCCACGTCCTCGCGCCCGATCTGGTCGAGGGCGTCACGGACGACCCCGATCTGCCCGTCCATCATCCCGCTGGGCCCGACGACATGAGCGCCGGCGTCGGCCTGGACCTGGGCCATCTCGGCGTACCGCTCCAGAGTCGCGTCATTGTCGACACGCCCTTCCGCGTCCAGCACCCCGCAATGCCCGTGATCGGTCGTCTCATCCAGACACAGATCGGACATCACGAGCAGTTCGTCCCCGACCTCGGCCCGCACATCGCGGATCGCGACCTGCAAAATCCCGTCCGGATCGGTGCCGGGCGTCCCCACGGCGTCCTTCTTCGAATCCTCCGGCACCCCGAAGAGCATGATCCCGGAGATCCCGGCCTGCACCGCCTCCAGGGCGGCCTTCTTCAGACTGTCCCGCGTGTGCTGCACGACCCCGGGCATCGCCGCGATCGGCACCGGCTCACTCACGCCCTCCCGCACGAACGCGGGCAGGATGAAGTCGGCGGGGTGCAGTCGCGTCTCGGCGACCATGCGCCGCATCACAGGCGTCGTACGCAGCCGCCGCGGCCGCGTACCGGGGAAGGATCCGTACTTCGTCATGGCCCCTACGCTACGCCCGCACCAGGACCCCCCTTGCCGACACCATGCCGGTACAGGTCGCGCCCCATAAGGGGCGCGGGGCTGTGACATCGTGCGGCTCCGCCGCGTGCGCGCGCCCAGCCCCCACAGCCCGCAGCAGAAGAACCACCCGGCGGGGGTCTGGGGGCGGCAGCCCCCAGGGATGATGGGGGTCCCCCCTGCTCGAGCGAAGTCGAGAGCTTGGGGGAGGGTAGGGGCGGCGGGGGCGAAAAAGCCCCACCGCCGCCCCCACCACCCGTACTGAGCGGTCCCCCGCCCCTACGTGGTCCGCCGCCTCCGCGACCCCGGCCGCCGCTCACTCGGCCGAGTAACCGGATCACCCGCCTCCTGAGCCGCGGCACGCCGCTTCAGCCCGAAGTCGGCCAACGCCTCCGCCAGCTTGTGCACAGACGGCTCCGGAGCCATCACATCGACCCGCAGCCCGTGCTCCTCCGCCGTCTTGGCGGTAGCCGGCCCGATACAGGCAATCACCGTCACGTTGTGCGGCTTACCCGCGATACCGACCAGGTTCCGCACGGTGCTCGACGACGTGAACAGCACCGCGTCGAAGCCACCCCCCTTGATCGCCTCGCGCGTCTCGGCCGGCGGCGGCGACGCCCGTACGGTCCGGTAGGCCGTGACGTCGTCGACCTCCCAGCCCAGCTCGATGAGCCCCGCGACCAGCGTCTCGGTGGCGATGTCGGCACGGGGAAGGAACACCCGGTCAATGGGATCGAACACCGGATCGTAGGGCGGCCAGTCCTCAAGCAACCCAGCCGCGGACTGCTCCCCACTCGGCACCAGATCCGGCTTCACCCCGAAGGAGACCAGCGCCTTCGCCGTCTGTTCGCCCACCGCCGCGACCTTGATCCCGGCGAAGGCACGGGCATCGAGCCCGTACTCCTCGAACTTCTCCCGTACGGCCTTGACCGCGTTGACGGACGTGAAGGCGATCCACTCGTACCGCCCCGTCACCAGGCCCTTGACCGCCCGCTCCATCTGCTGCGGCGTGCGCGGCGGCTCGACGGCGATCGTCGGCACCTCGTACGGCACGGCGCCGTACGAACGCAGTTGGTCGGAGAGCGAGACCGCCTGCTCCTTCGTGCGCGGCACGAGCACCTTCCAGCCGAACAGCGGCTTGGACTCGAACCACGAGAGCTGCTCACGCTGAGCCGCGGCGGAACGCTCACCGACCACGGCTATGACAGGCCGCCCACCGTCCGGGGACGGCAGAACCTTCGCCTGCTTCAGCGTCTGCGCGACGGTCCCGAGGGTGGCGGACCAGGTGCGCTGACGCGTAGTGGTACCCGCGACGGTCACGGTCATCGGCGTATCGGGTTTGCGCCCCGCGGCGACCAGCTCACCCGCGGCCGCGGCCACGGACTCGAGCGTCGCCGACACGACGACGGTCCCGTCCGACGCGCCGACCTCGGTCCAGCACCGGTCCGAGGCCGAACGCGCGTCGACGAACCGCACGTCCGCGCCCTGCGCGTCCCGCAGCGGCACACCGGCGTACGCGGGCACGCCCACGGCCGCGGCGACCCCGGGCACGACCTCGAACGGCAGCCCCGCGGCGGCGCAGGCCAGCATCTCCTCGGCGGCGTACGTGTCGAGCCCGGGGTCACCGGACACCGCACGCACGACCCGCTTGCCGCCCCGCGCGGCCTCCATGACAAGATTGGCAGCGTCCCTCAACGCGGGGTCACCAACCGTTGTTGACGTGCCGTCAACAACGGTCAGCTGAGGCGTGCCTGGGCCCGGATACGTACGTGAAGACGTATCCGAATCCGTGTTCAGTACGGCGACGCCTTGTCTGGCATGGACGCGGACCACGTCGAGCACTTCGTGCTCGGCGACGAGGACATCCGCGTTCGCCAGCGCCTCGACGGCGCGCAGTGTCAGTAGGCCCGGATCTCCGGGTCCGGCACCAAGGAAGGTGACGTGCCCGTGTTCGGGACCGGCGGGAAGGGTGGTGGGGCTCAATGTGCTCGCTCCCCCATCAGACCGGCCGCGCCCTTGGCAAGCATCTCGGCGGCGAGTTCACGGCCGAGCGACATTGCTTGGTCATGTGTCTCGGGCACGGGACCGGTGGTGGACAGCTGCACCAGCGTCGAGCCGTCGGTCGTGCCGACGACGCCGCGCAGGCGCATTTCCTTGACAATCTGCCCGTCGGCCAGCAGGTCGGCGAAGGCACCCACAGGTGCGCTGCAGCCGGCCTCCAGGGCGGCGAGCAGGGATCGCTCGGCGGTCACGGCGGCCCGGGTGAACGGGTCGTCGAGCTCGCCGAGCGCGGCGACGAGATCCGCGTTGTCCGCGGCACACTCGATCGCCAGGGCCCCCTGGCCGGGGGCGGGCAAAACAGTGTCGACCGAAAGGAACTCGGTCACTTCCTCACTACGGCCTATCCGGTTCAGTCCGGCGGCGGCCAGCACGACCGCGTCGAGCTCACCCTTCCGCACATACCCGATCCGGGTATCGACGTTCCCACGGATCGCGACCGTCTCGATCGTCATCCCGTGGTCGCGTGCGTACGCGTTCAGCTGGGCCATCCGGCGCGGCGACCCGGTGCCGATGCGCGCCCCGTCGGGCAGCTCGGCGAAGGTGCGCCCGTCGCGGGCGACGAGCACGTCACGCGGGTCCTCGCGCAGCGGTACGGCGGCCAGCGCCAGCTCGTCGGGCTGCCCGGTCGGCAGATCCTTGAGGGAGTGCACGGCGAAGTCGATCTCCCCCTTGAGGAGCGCCTCGCGCAACGCGGTGACGAAGACTCCGGTGCCGCCGATCTGCGCGAGGTGCTCACGGGAGGTGTCGCCGTACGTCGTGATCTCCACGAGCTCGACCGGCCGTCCGGTCACCTGGCTCACGGCTTCCGCCACCTGCCCGGACTGGGCCATGGCGAGTTTGCTGCGCCTGGTCCCGAGCCTCAGTGCCTGCTCACTCATCTCGCCCTCGGTTCTTGGCGTTCTCGGTGTTGTTCTCGGCCCGCGAGACGGAGGCGACCGTCTCGGGGTCCAGGTCGAAGAGGGTGCGCAGCGCATCCGCGTACCCCGCGCCGCCGGGTTCGGCGGCCAGTTGTTTGACCCGTACGGTCGGCGCGTGCAGCAGCTTGTCGACGACGCGCCGCACGGTCTGCGTGATCTCCCCGCGCTGCTTCTCGTCGAGTCCGGGCAGCCGCCCGTCGAGCCGTGCGATCTCGTTCGCGACGACGTCGGCGGCCATGCTGCGCAGGGCCACGACGGTGGGCGTGATGTGCGCGGCCCGCTGAGCCGCCCCGAAGGCGGCCACCTCGTCGGCGACGATCCGGCGCACCAGGTCGACATCGGCGGCCATCGGCGCGTCGGCGGACGCCTCGGCGAGCGACTCGATGTCCACGAGCCGCACGCCCAGCAGCCGGTGCACGGCCGCGTCGATGTCACGGGGCATGGCCAGGTCGAGCAGCGCGAGCACGGTCGCGGGCCGGGGGGCCTCGACGACGGGTTCGGGCTTGCGGCGCTCGGGCACGCGCCCGACGGTGGCAGCCGCGGCCGCGAGCGCCGCGATGGCGTCCGCGTCGGCCTGCGGGTCGAGCACGACGGCCGTGGCACGCGGGGCGCGGCCCGCCGCGTCGCCCTTGTCCACCCAGGCCGCGTGCTGCTCCAGCTCGGCCGCGGCCATACCGGCCACGGCGGCCTCGCCGAGCACGGAGAAACCCGCCGTGCCCTGCACGCTGGACAGATCGAGGGGGCAGCCGTCATCGGTGCCGACGCTGGTGGCCGCGGACATCGCCGTACGACCCGAGCTCGAGCCCGGGGCCGTACGACCGGAGTCGGCGCCGTGCACCACGGGCTCCCCGACACGTCCCTCCACAGCGGCCGCCACGGACTCGGCCGTCAGGACGAGCCCCGTCGCGCCCGTGCAGGAGACGGCGACATCGGCACGTGTCAGCTCGACCGGCACCGAGTCCATCGGTACCGCGCGGGCCGACACGTCCGTGCCGTTCCCCTCATTGAGGATCTCGGCGAGTCGCTCCGCGCGGTCCAGCGTGCGGTTGGCGATGACGATCTCGGCGACTCCGGCGCGCGCGAGCGTCGCCGCGGCCAGCGAGGACATGGAGCCGGCGCCGATGACGAGGGCCCGCTTGCCCTTGGCCCAGGCGTCGACGGCGGCGCCGGACGACAGCTGCTCCAGGCCGAAGGTGACGAGGGACTGCCCGGCCCGGTCGATGCCGGTCTCCGAGTGCGCGCGCTTACCGACCCGCAGCGCCTGCTGGAACAGGTCGTTCAGCAGCCGGCCCGCGGTGTGCAGTTCCTGCGCGGTCGCGAGGGCGTCCTTGATCTGGCCGAGAACCTGCCCCTCGCCCACGACCATCGAGTCGAGTCCACACGCCACCGAGAACAGATGGTGGACGGCCCGGTCCTCGTAATGCACGTACAAGTAAGGGGTGAGCTCCTCGAGCCCGACCCCGCTGTGCTGGGCGAGCAGCGTGGACAGCTCGGCGACGCCCGCGTGGAACTTGTCCACGTCGGCGTACAGCTCGATCCGGTTGCAGGTGGCGAGCACCGCGGCTTCGGCGGCCGGCTCGGCGGCGAGGGTGTCCTGGAGCAGCTTGACCTGCGTGTCCGCGGTCAGTGCGGCCCGCTCGAGGACGCTGACCGGAGCGCTGCGGTGGCTCAGCCCGACGACGAGGAGACTCATGCCGGCATCACGGCGGGGACATCCCCGTCAGGCTCTTTGCCGTTTTTCGCCCGGGGCGCCTGGACCATGGCACTGGCCTGGGCCTCGGCCTCCTCGCCGGCCTTGCGCTGCTCGTGGAAGGCGAGGATCTGCAGCTCGATCGAGAGATCGACCTTGCGTACGTCGACGCCGTCCGGGACGGACAGGACGGTCGGCGCGAAGTTGAGGATGGAGGTGACCCCGGCGGCGACGAGCCGGTCGCAGACTGCCTGGGCGACGCCTGGCGGGGTGGTGATGACCCCGATGGAGACGCCGTTGTCGTCGACGATCTTCTCCAGGCCGTCGCTGTGCTGTACGGCGATCCCGGCGACCTGCTTGCCGGACATCTCCGGGTCGGCGTCGATCAGCGCGGCGACCCGGAACCCACGGGAGGCGAACCCGCCGTAGTTGGCGAGAGCGGCGCCGAGGTTACCGATACCGACGATCACAACCGGCCAGTCCTGGGTCAGGCCCAGCTCACGGGAGATCTGGTAGACGAGATACTCGACGTCGTACCCCACACCGCGCGTCCCGTAGGAGCCGAGGTAGGAAAAGTCCTTACGCAGCTTCGCGGAGTTGACTCCCGCTGCGGCCGCGAGCTCCTCGGAGGAGACGGTGGGTACCGAGCGCTCCGACAGTGCGGTGAGGGCTCGGAGGTACAGCGGAAGCCGGGCGACGGTGGCCTCGGGAATCCCTCGGCTGCGGGTCGCCGGTCGGTGAGTTCGGCCAGTTGCCACGGTGCTCCTGCGGGTAGCGCGGGGCTGCAGGCGGTCACACGTACCTAGACCGCCCCGTCGAATGCAGGCTATGTCTTTGTGAACGCGTGCACAAAGATAGTGTCCGATTTGCCCGGGCAACGTGACGGGGGTCACGCACTCCCGACGCGCGCGTATGGAACCGGCGCGCAGACAACTTCGTTCCGCACCTGAAGGGGGCAAAACCGAACACTCTCCTCAACGAATCCCGCCCCCGAGACCAATCGCCGTCGATCCTAGGCGACTTTCCGGGCATCCTCTGCGCCTGAACCGGCGCCGCTCTCACGGAGCTCGTTGCTCACCGTCGTGGTTCCTCGATCGCCGGTTGCGGTGATCGCGGGTGAAAAGGGTCACCCAGGTCACTGGGTGAGCGCGCGGCGCAGCCGGTCCTCGTTCACCCGCCAGAACGTGTGCTGGGCGCCGTCCACGAGCACCACGGGGATCTGTTCCCAGTAGGCGCGGTGCAGCTCCTCGTCCTGGGTGATGTCCTTCTGCTCCCACGGGACCCCGAGATCCCCACACACCTTCTCCACCACCCCCTGTGCGTCTTCGCACAAATGGCACCCGGGCTTCCCGATCAACGTGACAAGCCGTCCCTCGGCCACCTTCGCCTCCACGTTCTCAGCGTTCTCCGCGTTCTCCGCGTTCTCCGCGTTCTCCAGCTTCTGCGTACGGCGCCCGCCGCGCCGGAACATCGGACTCATACAGGCCATTCTCGCGCCGCCGACGCACCGATGGGATCGCTTCTTTAACGACTCGGTCGCGGAGAGTTCACAGCCTCGAATCCTCTCGACTCCGGAACCACGTAACTAACTGGCTATGCTCACGCCATGGCCGCTCTCGGATGGCTCACTCCCCGTAGGCGCTCCGCCACCGCGCGGAGCGTGTTGGCAGGCGAGGCCTCGGCGGAGGCCGCGCGCAAAACCTCCCAGGAACTGGAGGAACTCGCGCCGGACACCGCCGTGGTGCACGCGGAGGAACCGGAGTTCCCGGTCCTCGGCGACGACAAGGCCGCCGCCTTCTTCGACCTCGACAACACCGTGATGCAAGGCGCCGCCCTCTTCCACTTCGGCCGGGGTCTGTACAAGCGGAAGTTCTTCGAGACACGCGATCTCGCCCGATTCGCCTGGCAACAGGCGTGGTTCAGGCTGGCCGGGGTCGAGGATCCCGAGCACATGCAGGAGGCGCGCGACTCGGCACTGTCGATCGTCAAAGGCCACCGGGTCTCGGAGCTGATGTCCATCGGCGAGGAGATCTACGACGAGTACATGGCGGAGCGGATCTGGCCCGGCACTCGAGCTCTCGCCCAGGCACACCTGGACGCGGGCCAGAAGGTGTGGCTGGTGACGGCGGCCCCCGTCGAGATCGCCACGGTCATCGCCCGCCGCCTGGGCCTCACCGGTGCACTGGGCACAGTCGCCGAGTCCGTCGACGGCGTCTACACGGGCAAACTGGTCGGCGAACCGCTGCACGGCCCGGCGAAGGCGGAGGCCGTACGCGCGCTGGCCGCCGCGGAGGGCCTCGACCTCTCCCGCTGCGCCGCCTACAGCGACTCCCACAACGACATCCCCATGCTGTCCCTCGTCGGCCACCCCTACGCCATCAACCCCGACGCCAAGCTGCGCAAGCACGCCCGCACCTTCGAATGGCGCCTGCGCGACTACCGCACGGCGCGAAAGGCAGCGAAGGTCGGCATCCCCGCAGCGGCCGGAGTCGGCGCGGTAGCAGGCGGCACAGCAGCCGCAATCGCCCTACACCGCCGCCGCCGCTGACCCTCCCGTTCCACCGGGCCCCGGAACACAGCCCCGCAACAACACCCCCAACCGAATCCGCGACAACATCCCCGCACCACAGATTCGAGACCAACCCCCGGCCGGCTCACGTGCCTCCCACCCCAGATCCCGGGACACCACCCCCTGAGCAGCCCCCAGGGCAGCCCCCACCTGGGGCGGAGCCCCCTGGCAGGTTCCGGGCGGGGGGAGGCGGCCCCCTGGCAGGTTCCGAGCGGCGCGCCGTCGGGCTCAGGGTCCGGGGCGCAGCCCTGTGGCGGATCCGGGGCGCAGCCCGTGGCGAGTCCGGGACACAGCTCCGTGGCGAGTCCGAGCGGCGCGCCGTCGGGCTCAGGGTCCGGGGCACAGCCCCGCGGCAGGTCCGGGCGCAGCCCAGGCGGCTCGGGGTCCGGGGCGCAGCCCCGCGGCAGGTCCGGGGCACAGCCCCGCGGCAGGTCCGGGCGCAGCCCAGGCGGCTCGGGGTCCGGGGCGCAGCCCAGGCGGCTCGGGGTCCGGGGCGCAGCCCCGGGGATGGGACGGGTAGGGGCGGCGGGGGCGACACCCCACCCCGGCACAACGCCCGCCCCGCAGCCAATTCCGCCGTCCTACCCCCTCAACCCCCCACCCAGTCCCCCCACCCCCACACGGCCACAACACGCCCCGCACCCAGACGTAACCCGGACCAATCCGATCAACAATCAGTCACCGTCCGACACTTGATCAGGCGTCAATCGGTTACAGAAGCGACGTAATCGATGATTTGAGCAACTGGGTGTAGCGCTGCCTGTACGAAGCGTTATTCTCCTCAGACGCAAACCGGTACCCCTCCGTCGCTACGACGGGTGAAAGGTCCCGCACTGCACGTGATGGAAGCTCTGCCTCTGGGAGTCCCGTGTACTCACACGTCGGGGTTGACGCCTCGGGCCTGGCTACGCTGCGCGCAACGGTCCTAGACCGCTTGCGCGGCTTCGTCCCCACCGCGTACGCCGTCCCCGCCGTCCCCGCCTTCGCCGCCGCCCCCGTCGGCCCTTGCTACGCCCTGGCCGACGGAAGCGCGGCGGTCGGCAGACGGGGCCGCTCGGGCTCGGCCGCCACGCCCACCGCACGCCGCCCGGCCGCAGACAGTGACAGCGCCCGGATGATGGACCTCGTAGAGCGCGCCCAGGCCGGCGAGGCCGACGCCTTCGGCCGTCTCTACGACCAGTACAGCGACACCGTGTACCGCTACATCTACTACCGCGTCGGCGGAAAGGCGACCGCCGAAGACCTCACCAGCGAGACGTTCCTGCGCGCCCTGCGCCGCATCGGCACGTTCACCTGGCAGGGCCGCGACTTCGGCGCCTGGCTGGTCACCATCGCCCGCAACCTGGTCGCCGACCACTTCAAATCGAGCCGTTTCCGACTCGAAGTGACCACCGGCGAAATGCTCGACGCGAACGAGGTCGAGCGCAGCCCCGAGGACTCGGTTCTCGAATCACTGTCCAACGCGGCACTGCTCGACGCCGTACGACGCCTCAACCCCCAACAGCAGGAGTGCGTCACCCTGCGCTTCCTGCAAGGCCTCTCGGTCGCCGAGACCGCCCGCGTGATGGGCAAGAACGAGGGCGCGATCAAGACCCTCCAGTACCGAGCCGTCCGCACCCTGGCCCGACTCCTCCCGGACGACGCCCGCTGAGCACCGGCACCCACGCCACGCTCAGCGACATTCAGCGACGCCCAACTCACCTTCCGTGACAGTCCGTTGACTTCACGGTCCCATCATCCGCCGTGCGTAACCCAAGTGCCGCGACGCTCGTTGTGCGGGATACAGGCTCCCTGTGGTCACTCCCTGACCGCCACCGATCACTCGATCGTGTGGATGTGGTCAGGGCGTGCAACCCTCAGGACCCCCTGGGGAGTCGACCGTCATGACGAGAGGAGGTGCCGCCAGTGATCGCGAACGTATCGGCACACCGGCGGGCGAACGCCTTCGCCCAGGCCCTGGAGGAGCATTCCGACCAGGGCACGGCGGCCGAGCAGCCCGATGGGTCGGCACCGTCCCAGGCTGCTGCGGAACAGACCGGGCAGGGCCTGCTGTTGGCCCTCGCCATCGGTCTCGGCGAACTGCCCAAACCGGAGCTGGACCCCGAGGTCAAAGTCGTGCAGCGAGCGCAGCTCGTGGCAGCGATGGAGGCCATGCTGCTGGAAGGCACCGCTGCGGGGGGCACAGGCCCGGACCGTTCCGTGCCCGAGCAGCGATCCCCCCGCGCACGGGGCGCGCACCGGGCGAACGGACTGGCGAAGTTGCGTCCACGTTCGCGTTTGACGAAGGGCCTGGCCGCGGGCGGGCTCACCGTCGGCGTGGCCGCCGGAGCTTTCGGCGGCGTGGCCGCCGCCAGCTCCGACGCCCTGCCCGGAGACTCGCTCTACGGGCTCAAGCGGGGCATGGAGGACATCAAACGGGGCCTGGCCCACGGCGACAGCGACCGGGGCGAGCTCTACCTCGACCAGGCCTCGACCCGGCTGAGCGAGGCGCGCCGCCTGATGGAGCGCGGCCGCTCCGGCCATCTCGACCACGAGTCCCTGGGCGAGATCCGCCGCGCCCTGTCCGGCATGCAGCACGACGCCTCCGAGGGCCACCGCCTGCTGCGCGAGGCGTACGAGCGGGACGGCTCACTGGGCCCGATCCAGGCCCTCTCCACCTTCGCCCAGTCGCACCGCGAGGCGTGGGGCGCACTGCGCGACAGGCTGCCCGTCCAGCTCGGCGACGTCAGAGACCAGGTCTCGTCGGTCTTCGACGCCATAGACGAAGAAGTCCACCCGCTACTGCCGCAGCTCCCCGAACCGGAGGGCACAGGCCGTCACCGGGGCGCCAGTTCGGACACCACCGGCCCGTCCGGCACGGACCGTCCGACGAAGCCCAGCGCCCCCAGCGGCTCGGCCAGCGGCAGCCACAGCAGCGGCAAGCCGAAGCCGTCCACCTCAGGCAGCGCCGACGGCGGCCTGCTCGGCGGCAGCACGGGCGGCCTCCTGGACCCGCCCAAGAGTCCCACCAGCTCGTCCCCGTCAGCCGGCAGGACCAGCCCGACCACCGGCGCCCCGGACGTCACCGTGCCCCCGCTCCTCCCCGGTCTCCTCCCGGGCCTGGGCATCGACGGCGAGAACACCGACTGAGACAGCGGCTGTACGGCAATGGGGGCGCCCTTCCTGCGAAGGGCGCCCCCATTGCCGTACGGAAAAACCTGGAACTACCTGAACTGGAAGTACCTGAACCTGAAAGTAGCCAGAAGTACCTAGAAGAAAACCGACCTCCGCTGCACCAGCAGCTTGTACAGCGTGTGCTGGATCTGTTCCCTGACCTGGTCCGTCAGGTTGAACATCAGCATCGGGTCCTCGGCGGCCTCCGGCGGATAGCCGTCCGTGGGGATCGGCTCGCCGAACTGAATCGTCCACTTCGTCGGCAGCGGCACCGCGCCCAGCGGGCCCAGCCACGGAAACGTCGGCGTGATCGGGAAGTACGGGAAGCCCAGCAGCCGGGCCAGGGTCTTCGCGTTGCCGATCATCGGGTAGATCTCCTCCGCGCCCACGATCGAGCACGGAATGATCGGGGTGCCCTGCCGCAACGCGGTCGACACGAAGCCGCCGCGCCCGAAGCGCTGGAGCTTGTACCGCTCGCTGAACGGCTTGCCGATGCCCTTGAAGCCCTCCGGCATCACGCCGACCAGTTCACCGCGCTCCAGGAGCCGTTCGGCGTCCTCGGCGCAGGCGAGGGTGTGACCGGCCTTGCGGGCCAGCTCGTTGACCACCGGCAGCATGAAGACCAGGTCGGCCGCGAGCAGGCGCAGATGGCGGCCCGCGGGGTGGTTGTCGTGGACGGCGACCTGCATCATCAGGCCGTCCAGCGGCAGCGTCCCGGAGTGGTTGGAGACGATCAGCGCCCCGCCCTCGGACGGGATGTTCTCGATGCCCTTCACCTCGACCCGGAAGTACTTCTCGTACAGCGGGCGGATCATGGACATCAGGACCTGGTCGGTGAGCTCCTGGTCGTAACCGAAGTCGTCGATCTCGTAGTCACCGGTGAGGCGTCGGCGCAGGAAGGCGAGGCCGCCGGCGATGCGCCGCTCGAGGCCGCCAACGCTCTGCGGCTGCTGGGGTGGCTGGGGCTGCTGCGGCGACTGCTCCTCACGCGTCACAGGAACATCATCCTGCGGAAAGGCCCGGCCAGGCAGGGGCTGGACCTCACGTACCACCACGGGATCGCCCTTGCGCCGGCTCCCCGCGGCCCGCCGCCGCGGCGGGCGCTGCACAGCGCCCCCACGCGACCGGTCGTCGTCGAACGGAATGACCTTGGCGTCCGCCATCGTCGATGCGCTCCTCAGTTGGCGCTCAGTGTCGGGGGGTGGCCGCCGCCCAGGTAGGGCAGCGCGGCGATCCTGTCGACGGCCCCCGCAAGGGCCTCGGGGGGCAGGAGTCCGGGGCCTCGGCTGCGTGCGAAGTCCGCGAAGGTCTCCGCGGTCGTGTACTTCGGTTTGTAACCCAGCGTCTCGCGCATCTGGTTCGTCGACACGACCCTGCCATGGGTGAGCAGCCGCAGCTGCTCCGGCGAGAAGTCCGTCACTCCCAGCGTACGCACCGCCGTGCCCGCCCAGGAGAGCGCCGGCAGCAGCAGCGGCACCGTGGGGCGGCCCAGGCGCCGAGCGCACTGCGAGAGCAGCAGGACACCGTCTCCGGCGATATTGAACGTGCCGCTGTTGAGGGTGCCGCGCTCCGGGTCGTGCGACGCGATCCGCAGCACCTCGATCACGTCGTCCTCGTGGACGAACTGCAGCCGCGGGTCGTAGCCGAACACGGTCGGCAGCACCGGCAGCGCGAAGTACGAGGCGAGCGGAGAGTCCGCGCTCGGCCCCAGGATGTTCGCGAACCGCAACACGCACACGGCGACATCGGGACGCCGGCGCGCGAACCCTCGCACATACCCCTCGACCTCCACCGTGTCCTTCGCGAAGCCGCCGCTCGGCAGCGACTTGGGCGGGGTGGTCTCGGTGAACACGGCGGGATCGCGCGGCGCGGACCCGTAGACGTTCGTACTGGACTTCACGACCAGCCGCTTGACCGTCGGGGACTTCTGGCAGGCGCCGAGGAGCTGCATCGTGCCGATGACGTTGGTCTCCTTGACCGTGGTCCGGCTGGCGCCGCCCAGCGCGATGCCCGTGACATCCATGTGGACGACCGTGTCGACGGAGTGCTCGGCGAGCACCCGGGCGATCGTGGGCTGGCGGATGTCGGCCTGGATGAAGTCGGCGCCGCCCAGATGGTGCTCGGGCGGCACCGCGTCCACGGCGATCACCCGGTCCACCTGCGGGTCACGCTGGATCCGTCGTACGAACCGGCCCCCCAGCTGACGGGCCACCCCGGTCACGAGCACGACCTTCCCCAAGATCAGCGCCTCTCTTCCCGTTCAGGACGTATCTGGACGTAGCTCTGCTCGTACCCCGTGTCCGGCCAACCTAGCGGGTTGATGTTGCGCTGTGATGACCGCCCGATGCACGAAGTGACGGCGACCACAGACGTACGTCCAGGCCGAGCCGGGTGACACGACAGGCATACGCACAGCATCGCCCCCGATGGCTCTCCCGTCGCAGATGCGCGGCCGTCGCGGCCGGAAAACGACCGTGGCCCCCCACCGGCAGGTGGGGGACCACAGAGCGCGCTGTTCGCAGCGGTCGCACAAGCGCAAGGACGAGCCCCGCTGAGGCGGGGCACGGCCTTACTTCTTGTTGCGACGCTGAACGCGAGTGCGCTTGAGCAGCTTGCGGTGCTTCTTCTTCGCCATCCGCTTGCGCCGCTTCTTGATAACAGAGCCCACGACTACCCTCGCTCACTTCTCTTTACTCGGTGCTGGGCTGCATGGGCCCACACGACCTATGAGGGGCCAGCCTACCGGTCCGAGCGCTGAGGTCGTAATCGAGGGGTTCCGGGAGATCTTGGACGATCTCCCGGAACGCCGTCAGGCGGTCTCCACCCCCACATAGCTCTCGCGGAGGTACTCGTGAACCGCTTGCTCCGGCACCCGGAAGGACCTCCCCACCCGGATCGCCGGCAGATGACCGCTGTGCACCAACCGGTACACGGTCATCTTCGACACTCGCATCACCGAGGCGACTTCCGCCACGGTAAGGAACTGAACCTCGTTCAGAGGCCTCTCGCCAGCTGCAGCCATGACACACCTGAACCTTCCGCACTCGACGGTCACCGGCTTCCCCTTCCGGTGACTCTTCGTCGTTGCGTGCTCACTCCCCAATGTAGGGGCGGGTGATGCGAGTGGGGAAGAGGGGATGCCATCGGCCGCCTACTGTGACAGACACGCTCGATTGAGTACATAGCGAGTAAGCGGTCGGTAGTAATCAGACCGCACAGCGTCATCAAGCGGAACGACGACGGACACCCGCCCCTCTGCCTCTCCGACGAAGAGCGCAGGATCGTCCGTATCGGCGAGCCCCATGGCCTCAAACCCCAGCTGACCTGCTCCGCAGACCCATCCGTGGTCTCCGATGACGAGCTCCGGGAGCCGCCCGCCGGCCTCCGCCGCGGCCGCCAGAACGGTCCGAACCGGGAGCGGAGAGTGGGTGTGTGCGCCGGTCGCACCACCGGGGGCTCGCGCGCCCGGTTCGCGTACCAACGCGACTCCTTGTACGTAGTCGAGGTTGTACGTGCGTAGACCGAACCGGGTCGTTATGTCGACAGAGCTACCCTGTGCGGGGGTGAGGACCGTACATCCCGCCGCCGACAGGGCGTCCGCGAGCGCGGCGTAGAAACCGAGCAGTCGGTGCGGATGTCCGGTACCGAGAAGCACCGGGTCGCGGTTGAGGGCCGCTTTCCCGAGCCGCTCCGCGAAGGCGTCGAGGGCGGCCAGGGTCCGCTCGGGATCGATCACATCATGCCCTGTGGTGTGCGTGGGATCGGCCGAAACCCCACACTTGTCGGACATCAACTCGATCACATCCCGCTGCCGCCATGTCCACTCGGGATCGAGTCCAAGCAGCACACGAGGATCACGGGCGGCGAAGAGCCGATAACTCCGCAGGCTCTCCTCGCGCGAGGTGGCAACAGGCCCGGCCAACCGAGCGGCCAGCAGGTGCGCACGCAATGCTCCGGTGCTCAACACGACAGCGATGCTGACGCATTTGCCGGAGGTTCACCCCGAAAATCCCGAAAAGCCCGCACAGTTGGCGTAATGCGCACTCACGTGCCCGCTTCAGCCCCGACCGGGGCTTGCTCTTCCCGCCGGTCCGGCGTTTGAGGACGAGCCCTTCGGGCGAGGCGGGGGGGCCGGGGACGGCAGCCCCCGACCCCGAGGCGGGGGTCCAGGGGGTGCAGCGCCCCTGGCGGGGGTCTGGGGGCGGAGCCCCCAGAAAGGGATGGGACGGGTAGGGGCGGCGGGGGCGAGAAACCCCCACCCCTCCCCCCCCTTACGGCAACATCCCCCGCAACGGAAACACCGCCCGCCGCGTAGCCACCACCGCCTGATCAACCCGATCCGCCGGGTCGTACCCACCCTCCCAGCCCTTCCAGGACACAGGCCACCGCCCATCCGTCATCCGCACAGGCGCCAACTGCCGCGTACGAGCGAAAACTTCCTGCCGCCAGCTCTCAGGAATCACCGTCTCGGGCTCCACCGGCCGCCCCGCCGCGATGGCGACCAAATGCGTCCACGACCGCGGCACGACGTCCACGACCGCATACCCGCCCCCACCCAGCGCGATCCACCGCCCGTCGGCGTACTCGTGCGCCAGGTCGTGACACGCGACCTGCACAGCCCGCTGCGCATCCAGCGAGACGGCGAGATGCGCGAGCGGATCCTCGAAGTGGGTGTCGGCACCGTGCTGGGTGACGAGCACCTGCGGCCGGAAGTCGGCGATCAGCTCAGGCACCACCGCATGAAACGCCCGCAACCACCCTGCATCCCCGGTCCCGGCCGGCAACGCCACATTCACGGCGGACCCCTCCGCGCACTCGGCCCCCGTCTCCTCCGGCCACCCCGTCTGCGGAAACAACGTCCGCGGATGCTCATGCAGCGAGATCGTCAGAACCCGCGGATCCTCCCAGAAGGCGGCCTGCACACCATCCCCGTGATGCACGTCCACATCGACGTACGCGACCCGCTCGGCCCCCAGCTCCAGCAGCCGCGCGATCGCCAGC
The DNA here is from genome assembly GCF_054462255.1 of Streptomyces sp. SD15. Lineage (NCBI taxonomy): Bacteria > Bacillati > Actinomycetota > Actinomycetes > Kitasatosporales > Streptomycetaceae > Streptomyces > Streptomyces sp. SD15. Next base: position 49,787 of record NZ_JBTLMO010000056.1, read on the forward strand.
GAGGCGTCGTTGTAGATACAGAACCCGGACGCACCACCCGGCATCGCATGATGCAGCCCACCCGCGAAGTTCACCGCATGCAGCACATCCTCGCGCCACACCGCCTCCGCCGCCCCCACCGACTGCCCGGCGATCATCGCGGACACCTCATGCATCCCCGCGAAGGCGGGATCATCCACGGTCCCGAGCCCGTACGAGGTGTCCGCGGCCTGAGGATCGGCGGACGCGGCCTTGACCGCCTCCACATAGTCCTCGCGGTGCACGAGCCGCAGCGTCGACTCCCCGGCGGGCTTCGCCGCGACCACGTCAATGTCCCGCTCGAGCCCGAAGGCGTCGACCAGCCGTCTGGTCAACGCCAGCCGGACCGGATCCATCGGGTGGTCCGGACCGAAGTCATAGCCCGTTACTGCCTCGTCCCACATCAGCTGTGCGCGGCCGCTCATGCCCGTCACCGTATCGGTCCGGTTGAGCATCGAACGACCGGGCGTACACCAACGTCACCAGCACCAACACCATCGGTACGAGCATGGCCCCGCGGTAGCTCCACGCGTCCCCCAGCGCCCCCACCAACGGCGAACCGATCAAGAACCCCACATAGTTGAAGATATTCAGCCGCGCGATGGCCGTATCCGAAGCGCCGGGAAACAACCGCCCGGCCGCCGCGAAAGTCTGCGGCACCAGCACACACAACCCCAGACCCAGCAATGTGAACCCGAGCATCCCGACCCACGCACCCGGCGCCACCGCCACCACCGCGAACCCGAGCGCCGCCACGACCGCCCCCAGCCGTACGACGGCGACCGCCCCGAACCGCCGTACCCCGAAGTCCCCAATGGCCCGCCCCAGCAGGGTCGTCACCATGTAGACGTTGTACGGAACGGTCGCCAGCTGCTCCGAACTCCCCAGCACGTCCTGCAGATACTTCGCACTCCAGTTGGAGACCGTCGAGTCCCCGATATAAGCGAACGTCATCACCAGACAAAGCGGCAGCAGCAGCTTGAAGACGACAGGCCCGCCCTCGGCCGCGTCAGCCACCTCCTTGTCAGGCGCACCCCCATCGACGTACCACCGACTCCCCACCAACGCGGCCGGCAACAGCACGAGCACCACCGGCAGATACGACACGAAGAGCGAGAGGTCCCAGTGCGCCCCCGCCCACGCGAGCGAGGCACCCACAATCCCGCCCAGGCTGTACGTGGCGTGGAAACCGAGCATGATGCTGCGCCCGTACGTCCGCTGCAGGCTCACCCCGAGCATGTTCATGGACGCGTCGAGCACGCCGACCGCGAGCCCGAACACCCCGAGCGCGACCGCCACTTCGACCAGCTGGTCACCGGCCCCGACGCCGAGCAGGGCGAGCAGGACGACCGGCTGCGACCACCTCAGGAGGAGGCTGGGCGGCACCCGCTTGACCAGGTGCTCAGTGGCCACACTTCCCACCCCGGCCAGAATCGGCACGGCGGCGAGGAAGGCGGGCAGCAGCGCGTCGGATATCCCGTAGCGGTCCTGGATGGCCGGGATGCGCGTCACGAGCAGCGCAAAGGCCGCGCCTTGGGCGAAGAAGCTGAACGCCAAGGAGGCCCTACCGCGCCGCAGCACATCAGTCATGGCGGCGAGCGTAGGGCCCCGGCTTACCGGTGGGTAGATCAAGCCGAAGATGAATTTTGCTCAGCTCTGTGGAACCGGCCTCCCGAGCCCCACCGAAACCAGCACACCGATGCCGATCACACTGCTGACGCCGCTGCCCTACGGTCCGCACCGCCGAAGCTGAGCCGGACGGTAGGCGTCGTCATACGAGCAGGTCGGCCAACTCCCCCATGTCGGAGAAAAGTTGAGTGGCGCCGACGAGCCTCGCGGCAGGCGTCATGGCGGTGAACCCGCATACGTCCATCCCGGCAGCGTTCGCCGCCCGCACACCAAGCGGACTGTCCTCGACGACGACACACTTCTGCGGCGGTACGCCCATACGTTCGGCCGCGTACAGAAACAGATCCGGCGCCGGCTTGCCCCGCCCCACGTCCTGCGAACTGAAAACACGCCCCTCGCCGAACCACCGATCGAGCCCGGTCTTCCGATGCCCCACCCGAATCCGCTCATGACTCCCGGAGGAGGCCACGCAGTACGGCACCCCGTCCGCCGCCAGCTTCTCCAACACCTGCACGGCACCCGGCACCGGCTCCAGCTCCCGCTCGAAGGCGGCGTAGACCCGCCCGTGGAAGACCTCGTCGAAGCCGTCCGGCAACCGACGCCCCGTGCGGGCGTGCACAAGGTCGTGGATACGGTGCATGGCCGACCCCATGTAGTCCCTGATGGACTCCTCGTAAGAGGTCGGGTGCCCGAGCTCGGTCAGATAGGCGGCCAAAATCGTGTTGGAAATCGGCTCACTGTCCACGAGGACACCGTCATTGTCGAAGATGACTAGGTCGTAGCGCATAACAAGACCCTAAACGACCCTGAACGCAGAAAACCCCTGTACCGGATTCCCGGTACAGGGGTTTTCTCTACAATTAGTTCGGCGGCGTCCTACT
>NZ_JBTLMO010000057.1:0-47351 GCF_054462255.1 Streptomyces sp. SD15
GCCCCCAGGGATGATGGGGGTCCCCCCTGCTCGAGCGAAGCCGAGAGCTTGGGGGAGGGTAGGGGCGGCGGGGGCGAGAAACCAACCCCCGCGCGCGCCTCCCCACCCCCACCCCCCCGTCCACACGCCCCCTAATTCACGTCGTGCAGCCCTTCTGGCCCGACGCCAGCGTCGCGCACGCCTTCGCGTCGCCGGCGTCCTTGACGGCGACCATCGGGGTGTACGCGTCGGTGTCCGTGTCGACCGAGCCGGTCTGCTTGGCCGCGGCGTCGGCGGACACCTCGACCGTGTCACCGGCCACGGCCTGGGTGATGCGGGCCCAGGCCGCGGCACAGGTCTTGCTGTAGCGGACCTCGACGAGGGTGGTGCCGATCGTGACGCTGGTCGTGGTCGTCGCCAGTTCGCCGCCGCACCCCATGTTCTCCGGGTCCTTGCCGGTGCAGCCGTCGCCGCTGCACTTCACTCCGGCCGGCAGGTCGGGGTCGGCGGCGGCGGAGGTCGGCGGCGTCTTGGTTGCGCTCTGTTCCTTCTTGTCGTCGCCGTCCGTGAAGAAGACGGCCGCGGCTATCACGACGAGTGCGCCCACGACGCCCGCGAGGAACATCGTCACCCGCCGCTTGCGCCGCGCCCCGTCGGGCGAAGCGCCGGTGCGCGGCCGGGAGTCCCGCGGCGGACCACCAGAGGGTGCGCCAGGACCGGCCGGCCCGACCGGAGCCGGCGGACCGTACTGCCCCGCGCCACCGGAACCGGAGCCGGAGCCGGAAGGTGTGGCGACGACCCCCCAACCGCCGCCGCCCCGCGAGGCCCCACCGGACGAGGAACCCCCGGGCAAGGAGCCGCCGGACGAGGACCTGCCGTACCCGGAATCGCCGCGTGAGCCACCCCCGTACGACGAGTCCTCCACCTCGGTGGCGGACGGCTGAGGCGGCACAGTCGGTGCCACACCCGCGGGCCCGGCGATCCCCGGTGTCGCGGTCGCGCTGCCGCCCTTGCGGGCCTGCTTGCCGTTGCTCCCCTTCGCCGGGGGCGCCCCGAACTCCCCGAGCGCGGCGCGCGCCTGGGAGATCCGGATCGCTTCCATGGTCATGTCGTGGCGCATCTCCGAGCGGCTCCAGGCGCGCTCGGCCAGCTCCCACATGGTGGTCAGATGGATGGGATTGGTTCCGGTCACCTCGGCCAGGGCGACGATCGCACCCTTGGGCGCGAGGAGCCGGCCGTTGAGGTAACGCTCCCAGGACGTCTTGCTGTAGCCCGTACGGTCGGCCACTGCGGCGATGCTCAGCCCGCTTCGGTCGACCAGCCGGCGCAGCTGGCTGGCGAACTCCCTGACCTGCGGATCGAGTTCATCCGGCAAAGCCCTCCAACGAGGCATTACTGCTCCCCCCTGCTTCTTTCCCCCCGTACGTGCCTGACTGTTCTCCCACGCGTGGCTCCCCCAAGCTCTCAAGAACGTTCGAGCAGGGGCTACCCCCTCATCTCCGCCGAGTCCCCGTTCTGGCTACCCACAGGGATGCCCTCGGTCGGGATCTCAGTTCCCGGGGTGGGGGCGCACGGGAGCATTCGGGCCGGGCGTGCGCCGTTGCACGCCCGTTGGGCTGCGGTCCAGTGTCCCATCGACATCGCGCACGCCAATCGGACGCTCGGGCTCCGCACAGGACGTCCCGGACCGTCCCGATTGCCCACGTTAACCGGGCTGTTGGCGCGGATCAGTGCAAATCCCTGAACTTGTCAAGACATCGACACCAGGGGAACACAAGTCCGACCTCAGCCATCACGGGAGCGCTCAACTCACCCGCTGGGCCCCCTGAGGACGCCGGACGGTCCTCGTTGCGCGGCGCGGACACCGTAGCGGAATGGTCACCTCAGTGCCACAGCGAACTGCCGGCTGTTGAACAGCTTGTTCCTGTGCAGGAGTGTTGACTCCCGGGCGGCCCGACCGCCCGGCCGCGGCCCGTCCTTACTCGGGGGAGGGGACGGGTCGCGGCCATGTCCGCGGACGGCGGACGACGTACGGGACTCAGCGGACCGTGAAGTGCAGTGTGTCGTCCAGGAACGGGATCTCCAGCAACGGGTTGGGCTGCGCCATCAGGGCGAGCAGCACGATGGCGACGCCCAGCACCCCGTACGTGATCAGGTCCGTGAAGCGGGAGCGGACCGCGAGCATGCCCACGTCGGGCAGCATCCAGCGCATCACGGCGCCGGCCAGCAGCGCGGCGCCGATCAGGATCGTGCCGATCCTGAACGCGTCCAGCGCTGTCAGCAGCAGGCCCAGCCCGACCGCCGACAGCACGGCGAGGATGGGCCACTGACGGGCGGGCGCCGGGGCGTCCCGGGCCGCCGCCCGGCCGCCGCCCTCGGGACGCGCGGTGTCCCGCGTGAGTCTCGGGAACCGGCGCGTGGCACGGCGCGGCTGCCCTTCGGCGTCGGGCGCGCTCACGGCGTCGAGCGTGGTCGGCTCGCCGCTCGCACTCGCGGCCTCCGCGTCCCGTACGGGCGGCGTGGCGCCGGTGCCCCGCCCGGCGCGCGCCCCGGCACCCTCGGACCTGCCGTCAGCCGACACTGCGCTCCGCCGCTTCCACCACGTTGACGAGCAGCTGGGCGCGGGTCATCGGGCCGACGCCGCCCGGGTTCGGGGAGATCCAGGCGGCCACCTCGGCGACGTCCGGGTGGACGTCTCCGACGATCTTGCCCTCGGCGCTGCGCGAGACACCGACGTCGAGGACGGCGGCGCCCGGCTTCACGTCCTCGGCCCTGATGAGGTGCGCTGAGCCGGCCGCGGCGACGATGATGTCGGCGCGCTTCAGGTGGGAGGAGAGGTCACGGGTGCCGGTGTGGCACTGGGTGACCGTCGCATTCTCACTGCGCCGCGTCAGCAGCAGTGGCATCGGGCGGCCGATGGTCACACCGCGGCCGACGACCACGACCTCCGCGCCCTTGATCTCGACGCCGTAGCGGCGCAGGAGGGTGAGGACGCCATTGGGGGTGCAGGGCAGCGGGGCCGGCTCGTTCAGCACGAGGCGGCCGAGGTTCATCGGGTGGAGTCCGTCCGCGTCCTTGTCCGGGTCCATCAGCTCCAGGATGCGGTTCTCGTCGATGCCCTTGGGGAGCGGGAGCTGGACGATGTAGCCGGTGCAGGCCGGGTCCTCGTTCAGCACGCGCACCACCGCCTCGATCTCCTCCTGGGTGGCGGTCGCGGGCAACTCACGCTGAATGGAGGCGATGCCGACCTGGGCGCAGTCGCGGTGCTTGCCCGCGACGTACTTCTGGCTGCCGGGATCGTCACCGACGAGGACGGTCCCCAGGCCGGGCGTGACGCCCTTCTCCTTCAGGGCCGCCACGCGGACGGTCAGATCGGACTTGATCGCGGCTGCGGTGGCCTTGCCATCGAGAATCTGGGCGGTCATGACCCCATCCTCGCGGATGACCCGGCCCCGGTTCCAATCCGGGCGCCGCTTGTCCATCCGCTGTACCGTCCCCGCCCCACCCTCGTTTCCGCCTGTGATCAGCGATGTTGCACTTGCACAACACAATCGTGAGGGCGCTGGACAAGTAAGTAAGGCCTTTAGAACGATGAACGCCACAGTGTCGCGGACAGTACCGGGGGGACAGACCGCTCTGAAGAAAACTCCTCCGCGTCGTGCCGCGCACGTCGTCCCCGCACTACGCAACGGAGGAAACCCCGCCATGAGTTTCGGCGACCCGAACAACCCCTACGGCCCCCCGCAGGGCCAGCAGCCGTCCGGCTACCCGCCCCCGGGCCAGCCCGGCTACGGCTACCCCCAGAGCGCCCCGCAGCAGCCCGGCTACGGCTACCCGCAGGCCCCGCCGGTCCAGCAGTCGCCGTACGGCGGCTACCCCGGCGGCCCGATGGTGATGCCCGGCGGGGTGAAGGCCGCGCGCGTGATGCTGTTCGTCATCGCCGGTCTGCAAGTACTCGGCGCCATCCTGGTCGCGCTGTCCGCGCTCGCCGTCTCGGCCGCGAAGAACGACGAGTCCCTCAAGGACGACGTCCAGTTCCAGCAGCTCGCCGACTACTCGGCCGGCGCCCTGTGGGGCGTGACCGTCGCGATCCTGGCCTGGGGCGTCCTCGCGATCTGGCTCGGCGTGAAGTGCGGCAACGGCGGCAACGGCGTCCGCGTCACCGCGCTGGTGTTCGGCATCATCACGGCGATCCTCGGCATCTACCCGTTCATCATCATCGGCCTGGTGCACACCGTGCTCGCGGTCCTCATAGCGGTGTTCGTCGGCAAGGCCGACGGTGACGCCTGGTTCAACAGGCCCAAGTACTGAGCCGAGAAGTACCGAGCGGTTCGGTTCCTCCCCGGCGTGGACGTCCGGAGTGCCTCGCAGTGATCTACGCGGTACACCCCTGCTGACACCCCGTCAAAGGCGCACGGCGGCGGCCCACCGGAAGGTCCGGTGGGCCGCCGCCGTGCGTACGCGTACGCGTACCACTCAGTGGAAGAAGTGCCGCGTCCCCGTGAAGTACATCGTGATGCCCGCCTTCTTCGCGGCGTCCACGACCAGTTCGTCGCGGACCGAACCGCCGGGCTGGACCACGGCCCTGACGCCCGCCTCGGCGAGGATCTCCAGGCCGTCGGGGAACGGGAAGAACGCGTCCGAGGCGGCGTAGGACCCGCGGGCCCGCTCGGCGCCCGCCCGCTCGACCGCCAGCTTCGCGGAGTCGACACGGTTGACCTGGCCCATGCCGACGCCGACCGAGGCGCCGTCCTTGGCCAGCAGGATCGCGTTGGACTTCACCGCACGGCAGGCACGCCAGGCGAAGGCCAGCTCGTCGAGCTCGCCCTCGTTCAGGGCATCACCGGTGGCGAGGGTCCAGGAGCTCGGGTTGTCGCCGTCGGCCTGGAGGCGGTCGGTGACCTGGAGCAGCGCGCCGCCGTCGATCTGCTTGATCTCGGTCGGGTTGGCGGGCGCCCGGTGGGCGCGCAGCACGCGGATGTTCTTCTTCTTGGTGAGGGCCTCGAGCGCGCCGTCCTCGTACTCCGGCGCCACGATGACCTCGGTGAAGATCTCGGCGACCTGCTCCGCCATCTCCTTCGTCACCGGCCGGTTGACCGCGATGACGCCGCCGAACGCGGACAGCGGGTCACAGGCGTGCGCCTTGCGGTGCGCCTCGGCGACGCTCGAGGCGACCGCGATACCGCACGGGTTGGCGTGCTTGATGATCGCGACGCAGGGGTCCTCGTGGTCGTACGCGGCACGGCGCGCGGCGTCCGTGTCCGTGAAGTTGTTGTACGACATCTCCTTGCCGTGCAGCTGCTCGGCCTCGGCGAGGCCGCCCGTGCCGTCGACGTAGAGGGCCGCCCCCTGGTGCGGGTTCTCGCCGTAGCGGAGGGTGTTCTTGCGCGCGTAGGTCGCGCCCAGGAAGTCGGGGAGGCCGCTGCTGTCGGCGGCGGCGTACTCGTCCGCGAACCAGGAGGCGACGGCCACGTCGTACGCGGCGGTGTGCTGGAAGGCCTCGGCGGCGAGCCGCTTGCGGGAGCGAAGGTCGAAGCCGCCCGCCTTTGCGGCGGCGAGGACGTCGCCGTAACGCGCGGGGCTGGTCACGACCGCCACGGACGGGTGGTTCTTGGCGGCGGCGCGGACCATCGACGGCCCGCCGATGTCGATCTGCTCGACGCACTCGTCCGGCGTCGCACCCGAGGCGACCGTCTCGCGGAAGGGGTAGAGGTTGACGACGACGAGGTCGAAGGGCTCGACACCGAGCTCTTCCAGCTGGCGCCGGTGGTCGGCGAGCCGCAGGTCGGCGAGGATGCCCGCGTGGACCTTGGGGTGCAGGGTCTTGACCCGGCCGTCCAGGCACTCGGGGAAGCCGGTCAGCTCCTCGACCTTGGTGACGGGGACGCCGGCGGCGGCGATGCGGGCGGCCGTGGAGCCGGTCGACACCAGCTCGACACCGGCCTCGTGCAGCCCGCGTGCCAGCTCTTCCAGGCCGGTCTTGTCGTAGACGCTGACGAGCGCCCTGCGAAGGGGCCGCTTGTTGCTCTCGGCGGTCACTGGATTACTACCTTTCGTCCCTCAATGCGATAGCCGTTGCGGGCGAGCCGCCCCACGACATCGACGAGCAGCCTTCGCTCGACTTCCTTGATGCGCTCGTGCAGAGCGCTCTCGTCGTCCTCGTCCCGGACCTCCACCACGCCCTGAGCGATGATCGGTCCGGTGTCGACGCCGTCGTCGACGAAGTGGACGGTGCAGCCGGTGACCTTCGCGCCGTACACGAGCGCGTCACGCACGCCGTGGGCCCCCGGAAAACTGGGCAGCAGGGCGGGATGCGTGTTGACGAACCGCCCCCCGAACCTGGCGAGGAATTCCTTCCCCACGATCTTCATGAACCCGGCGGAGACGACGAGGTCGGGCTCATGGGCGGCGACCTCCTCGGCGAGCGCCGCGTCCCACTCGTCCCGGGTCTCGTAGTCCTTGACGCGCCGGACGAAGGTGGACAGCCCCGCCCGCTCGGCACGCGCGAGCCCCTCGATGCCGTCGCGGTCGGCGCCGACGGCCACGATCTCGGCTCCGTAGGCCTCGGTGCCGTGCGCCGCGATGGCGTCGAGCAGTGCCTGCAGATTCGTGCCTGATCCGGAGACCAGCACGACGAGGCGCTTGGTCTTGGCCACGGCGGGGCCCTTTCTCGGGGGAGCGTTTGTACGGTCGTACGAATGCTTCGCGCCCCGGGATACGGGGAAGTCTACGAAGCGGCCGACCGTCAGCAACGATACCGGCACTCCGGGCGGCCCCCACGGGACGGGGGCGTGGCCGGAAGGTAGCGTCTGGGGAGGATCCTCCCGGGAACGCCCTGCGGCATGGGGAACGCCCTGTGCGCGTGGGACGTTGATCGGGGACGGGTACGAATGCTCGGGGCGCAGGCCCTGGGAAACGAACGTCCGGGGTGCGAGCCTGGGAAACGAACGTCCGAGGTGCGGGCCTCGAGCGGGAAGCCCAGGGAGCGGACCCTCAAAGCAAACGCCCGGGGTGCGAGCCCTGGGTCGCAGTGCCCGGGGCGCCAAGTCCTGGGTCGCAGTGCCCGGGGCGCCGAGTCCTGGATACGAACGTCCGGGGCGCGAGCCCTGGGCAGGAAACCCGGGGTGCGCGTCGCGAGCACGATGCTGTGCGGACACGCCGCCCGCCAGAACCACCAAGGGGAAGACGCACACCTGATGCCGGACCGCAGTCTCCGACTCCCTCCGCTCCTGCTGCGCGAGCGGCGCCCTTCGCCTACCCCGCCGCGGGAGAGCGGGGACGCGCCCTCGGGCGGGCACGGCTCCTCGGACGGACGTGACTCCGCGGACGGAAACAGCTCCGGCTCCGGCTCCGGCTCCGGCTCCGACGACAATCCGTTCGCTCCGCCGCCGGAGGGGACGCCCGACCGGCCCTGGCAGCCGAGGCGGCCCGCGGGCGGACAGGGGCAGGACTCTGACGGGAGCGGTGGATCCGGAGGTGATTCCGGACGGTCCCCCTGGGGTGGCCAGTGGAGCGACCGGCAGCCGGGACGTTCGACGGGCGGCGGTTTCGGTGACCGGCCCAGGGCTCCCCAGGGCCAGGGCGGCCAGGATGGTCCCGGCGGCGGCCCGGGCGCTGGGATGCGCTGGGACCCGACGGACCCGGCCCAGCGCCGTGCGCGTTACGCACTGCTCTCAGGCATGTGGGCGTTCTTCTTCGCCCTGTTCAGCTGGCCGTACGTGGCCCTGCTGCTCGGCGCACTCGCCCTGTACTGGGGCGGCAGCGCCCTGCGCGCCAAGCCCCGCACACCGGACCCGGACGCACCGGCCCCCGACTCGAACACCCGGCCCCAGAGGACAGCCGCGGTGAGCGGTCTCGTCACCGCGTCCCTGGCCATCGTCCTGGTCGCCGCGACGTTCACCGCCCAGCTCGTCTACAGCGACTACTACGCCTGTACGAACGACGCCCTCACCAACGCGTCGAAGCAGTCCTGCAACGACCTTCTGCCGAAGGAGCTGCGGGGCCTGCTGGGAACGCGCAGCTAGCCGTTCCCGCACCCCCTGGGGGCTCCGCCCCCACCCCCCCGTTCGGCCTGAACGGCCTCGTTCAAACGCCGGACGGGCTGGGGTATCCCCGACCGAGGCTTCGAAGGCTCCGCCGGGAGCTTCAGATCCGCGGGGGCATCGAAGGCTCCGGCTGGGGATTGAGGGCTCCGCGGCCTGAAGGCTTCCGTCGAGGCTTGAGAGCTTCGCCGGGGGCTCGAGGGTTGTGGCCGGGGCTGAATGTTTTCGGCCCCGGGCGGCAATCTTCAGCCCGTCCGGCGTTTGAGGACGAGCCCTTCGGGCTTAGGCGGGGGTCTGGAGGCAGAGCCCCCAGGGATGGGACGGGTAGGGGCGGCGGGGGCGAGCAAACCCCACGGCCACCCCCACCGCCTCGGCTCCGGCGCCTCCGCAGGAGCCGCCCCCTCTCCCTCAGCGCCGCCCAGCGAGACTCACGGAAGATGTCCTCACTCCGCCGCCCCCGTCTGCGGAACCGGCGGACCTTCACCCCCGTCACCCCGCACCCGCCTCCCCCGGGACAGCCACGAAGGCCACGAGATCCGCCCACGCCACACCGCCCAACCCAGCCACGAAGGTCGACGAAAACCCCGCCCCGATCGCCCCGCCCCCTCCCGAAGCCTCCACGCCCGCACCCCCACCGCCGCCGGAATCCCCACCCCCACCGTCCAAGCAACCGCCGCAGCCCCTACCTGCCACCACACCGGCCCGAAGTGAGCCAACGCCGCAACCCCCAGCGGCCCCCCGGCCAGCCCGGCCAGCCCGGCCAGCACAAGGCCGCACAACACGGACGCGAGCCCCACCCCCGCAACGGTCCGCCCCCGCGACCAGACATCACCCCGTACCCCGGCCGCACCCCCCGACACCCCCGACGCCTTCGACACTCCCGATACCTTCGACACCCCCGACACCTTCGAAGCCCCCGAAGCCCTCGCGGCCCCCGACACCCCCGCAGCCACCAGGAACCACGCCACCGTCCCCCCCGCCGCCACCGGCACCACCCCACCCACCCAACTCCACGGCCCCCCCGCCGCCTCCCCCGGCACCGCCGCCAGCAGCGGAAAGGCCGGCAGCAACGGCCCCGGCGCAGCCGCGGACAACGGCCCCGCGACATGCCCCGCCCCCAGCACGACCCCCGGCCCCAGCCCATACGCGGCCCCCCACACCGCCGCGTTCGGCACCAGAGCCAGACACAGCAGCAGTACCGCGAACCGCCCCGACCACACCCCGGTGAGCTGCACGAACGAGTCCCGCGCGGAGCCCCCGTGCCACACCAGCGACGCCCCCACCAGCAGCGCACCACCCCCGACGAGCACCGCCACCCCGGCCCCCGCCGCACGCGTCGAGGCCCCCACCCACCGCCGGGTCGACGGCGCCGGCACACGAAGGGTGACGTGACGGCGTACGCCGGCGGGCAGCGTGGCAAGAACCCGGCGCAACGAGACAGGCAACGGCCCACCGGGGCGCGCGTACGCCGTCCACACTCCCGCCCCCGCCGCGCTCACGGCGAGCAGCGGCAGGCATACGACCGTCCACAGCCACGACGGCCGTAGCTCCCCGCCCGTGGCGTACAGCGCGGCGGCCACACCGACGGTCAGATAGCCCACGACGGACCCGGCCCACACCGTGCGCGCCGTGGCCTCGAGGTCGGCGTCCGCCGCCGCGTCGCGCGCCGCCCGGTGCAGCAGCCACGCGGGCAGGACGACCAGGAGCAGCGGCGTGAGGCCCACCGGCATGGGCAGGCCGGACAGCGTGTCGGTGCGGATGAGTTCGACACCGTGCGCCAAGAGCCAAAGAGCCGCAGCGACGTGCAGCGCGCCGCCCGGCCCGCTGTCCGGGTAAGGCGAGCTGATCCACAGCACCATGACGAGAACGGCGAACGAGCCGAGTCCGAGCCCCGCGGCGAGGGCGCCACCCAGGAGGCTGGCGGCCAATCCTGGTGGTCGGTCGCGCATCCGGGTGAGCAAGGACGACAACGACAGCCTGCGGTCGGTCATTGGGGTCACGACCGCCATGCTCCCAACGACACGCGCTTTCTCGTCGTAACAGGCGAACCTCGGATGTGTCGCTCAATATGCAGCTATGCACTTTTTCGTACGCGGGGGCGCCCTGTGGGGTCCGCAATGACACAGAGCCCTGCGACCCCGCTGCCCTCCCCCGAGGAGCTCCGCCGCCTGCGCGAGGCGAAGGCTCTGAGCCACGCCGACGTCGCGGCCGAGGTGGGCGTCACCCCCAAGACGGTGCGCTCGTGGGAGAACGGCCGCACGACGCCGCGCGGCCGCAAACGGGAAGCGTACGCAAAGTTGCTGACCTCCACTGAAGCGACTGCCCGACAGGAGGACTCCGCCCCCGTACTGGTCGGCGATGCCTCCAGCCCCTTATCCCCGCCTCCAGAAGTGCCGCACCCTTCGGACGATCACGCCGAGCCCGAGCTCGAGCCCGACCCTGAACCCGAATCCGAACCCGAACCCGAATCCGAATCCGAATCCGAATCCGAACCGTCGCCCCCGCCGGAATCCGAATCCACCACGGCCCTGACGCCCGCTCAGGCCTTCGACACGCTCTACGCGTTCTGCGCCCCCGCCCTCGTACGGCAGGCCTATCTGCTCACCGGACGGCGGGAGCTGGCGCGGGAGTCCGTGGAGCGGGCCTTTCAACTGGCCTGGCACCGCTGGCCCGAGGTGGCCGTGGACCGGGATCCGACGGGGTGGGTGCGGGCGGCGACATACGAGTACGCGCTCTCGCCCTGGCACCGATTCCGCCCCCGGCACCGGCATCCGGAGGCGCCGCCCGCCGAGGCCGCCGACCGCACGCTGCTCGCCGTACTCCTGCAGCTGCCACCCGTGTACCGGCGGACCCTGGTGCTCTACGACGGGGTCGGGCTCGACCTGCCGGAGACCGCGGCCGAGACGGAGGCGAGCACGCCCGCGGCGGCCAACCGGCTGCTGCACGCGCGCGGGACCGTCGCCGCGCGTCTGCCGGAACTGGCGGTGCCGGAGGATCTGCACCGACGGCTCGCCGAACTCGCCGGAACGGAGCGACTGCGCGCCGCGAAGCCCCGGACGGTGCGCTGGTCCAGCGAACGCCGCGCCCGTCGCTGGACCCGTGCGGCCATCGCGTTCACAGCCGTCCTGATCGGGGTCACCAGCCTGACGCTCCGAACGGCCCCGGACCACTACGAGCCCCCGCTGGCCCCGGGCGAGACGGTCGGCGGGCTGCCGCCCCGGGCCGCTCCCGGGCCGCTGTCCGCGCAGCAGCTGGCGCTGCACTCCAGGCTCAAGAAGGCGACGGTGAGCGGTCCGGAGCGACTGGTTCCGCAGAGTCGTTGAGTACGCCGACGGGCCCGCACCCTTTTCCAGGGTGCGGGCCCGTCGGCGTACTCAGCTGAAAAGTCAGCCCGCGAGCAGCTCGCGCGCCAGCTTGGCCGTCTCGGTCGGCGTCTTGCCGACCTTGACGCCGGCGGCCTCGAGGGCCTCCTTCTTGGCGGCGGCCGTGCCGGAGGAACCGGAGACGATGGCGCCGGCGTGGCCCATGGTCTTGCCCTCGGGCGCGGTGAAGCCGGCGACGTAGCCGACGACCGGCTTGGTCACGTTCTTCGCGATGAAGTCCGCGGCCCGCTCCTCGGCGTCGCCACCGATCTCGCCGATCATGACGATCAGGTCGGTGTCGGGGTCGGCCTCGAACGCGGCGAGCGCGTCGATGTGCGTGGTGCCGATGACCGGGTCGCCACCGATGCCGACGGCCGACGAGAAGCCGATGTCACGGAGCTCGTACATCATCTGGTACGTCAGCGTGCCGGACTTCGAGACCAGACCGATGCGGCCCGGCTTCGTGATGTCGCCCGGAATGATGCCGGCGTTCGACTGGCCAGGCGTGATCAGGCCGGGGCAGTTCGGGCCGATGATGCGGGTCTTGTTGTCCTTCGACTTCGCGTACGCCCAGAAGGCGGCGGAGTCGTGGACGGCGATGCCCTCGGTGATGACGACCGCGAGGGGGATCTCCGCGTCGATGGCCTCGACGACGGCGGCCTTGGCGAAGGCCGGCGGCACGAAGAGGACGGACACGTTGGCGCCCGTCTTCTCCATGGCCTCGGCGACCGTGCCGAAGACGGGGATGTCGGTGCCGTCGATGTCGACCGACGTGCCCGCCTTGCGCGGGTTCACGCCACCGACGATGTTCGTGCCGTCGGCCAGCATGAGCTTGGTGTGCTTCATGCCCGTGGCACCGGTCATGCCCTGGACGATGACCTTGCTGTCCTTGGTGAGGAAGATAGCCATGGCTGTTTAGTCCCTCTTCCCTTACTTCGCAGCCGCGAGCTCGGCGGCCTTGTCGGCCGCGCCGTCCATGGTGTCCACGCGCTGCACGAGCGGGTGGTTGGCGTCCGACAGGATCTTGCGACCCAGCTCGGCGTTGTTGCCGTCGAGGCGCACGACCAGGGGCTTGGTGACTTCCTCGCCCTTGTCCTTGAGCAGCTGCAGCGCCTGGACGATGCCGTTGGCGACCTCGTCACAGGCGGTGATGCCACCGAAGACGTTGACGAAGACGGACTTGACGTCCGGGTCGCCGAGGATGATCTCCAGGCCGTTCGCCATGACCGCGGCGGAGGCGCCACCGCCGATGTCGAGGAAGTTGGCGGGCTTGACGCCGCCATGGTTCTCACCGGCGTATGCGACGACGTCGAGGGTGCTCATGACGAGACCCGCGCCGTTGCCGATGATGCCGACCTCACCGTCGAGCTTGACGTAGTTGAGGTTCTTCGCCTTGGCGGCGGCCTCGAGCGGGTTGGCCGATGCCTTGTCCTCGAGGGCGGCGTGCTCCGGCTGACGGAACTCCGCGTTCTCGTCCAGGGACACCTTGCCGTCGAGCGCGATCACGCGGCCGTCGGCGACCTTGGCGAGGGGGTTGACCTCGACGAGGAGGGCGTCCTCCTTGATGAAGGTGTCCCACAGGGTCACGAGGATGTCGGCGACCTGGTCGGCGACCTCGGCCGGGAACTTCGCCTGGGCGACGATCTCGCGGGCCTTCTCGATCGAGACGCCCTCGTTGGCGTCGACCGGGACCTTCGCGAGGGCTTCGGGGTTCTCCTCGGCGACGACCTCGATCTCCACGCCGCCCTGGACGGACGCCATGGCGAGGAAAGTGCGGTTGGTGCGGTCGAGGAGGTACGAGACGTAGTACTCCTCGGCGATCTCGGGCGCGGTCTCGGCGATCATCACCTTGTGGACCGTGTGGCCCTTGATGTCCATGCCGAGGATGTCCGTCGCGCGGGCGACGGCCTCGTCCGGGGTGGCGGCGAGCTTGACGCCGCCGGCCTTGCCGCGGCCACCGACCTTCACCTGGGCCTTGACGACGGACTTGCCGCCAAGACGCTCGGTCGCCTCGCGGGCTGCCTCAGGCGTGTCAATGACTTCACCGGCCAGCACCGGTACACCGTGCTTGGCGAAGAGGTCCCTCGCCTGGTACTCGAACAGGTCCACGCGCGTCATCCCTATCAGTGATCTCGCGGTTCGTTGGATGCGTGGGCGTGCCGCGAAGGGCAACGTGACGTCCGCTGTCACAAGGGTGGCGCACACGGTGTCCGAGAGCGCGGCATGTCCGTCTCGCAGGTTATCGCCGCTGGACGCGGGTCCCTAAATCGCAGATCACACCTGAGCGGTGATACCTGTCACAGAGCAGGGCCTCACCAGGCTGGGGTTTGCCTGGTGAGGCCCCTTGAACAGCCCCGAAGGGGCCCAGGGCGGGCGGTCCCCACCCCCATGGGGACCGCTCTCCCCACCCGCGGGATTAGGTCGGACGGGACCGACGGCTTTCGGCCGTCCGGGGCCGTGGCCCCGCGGAGTCTGTCGGATGCCGTACGGCTGTTCCGCCGAGGATGGCCGTACGGCGAGGGAGGGGACCGTCAGGCGCTGTACGTGCCGTAGTGCACGTCCTGCACGTCCTGCACGTCCTGCACGTAGCTCGGTGTGACCGACTCGGTCACACCCTGGACGCCCGTCACCGCGTGCCCGGCCAGCGGTCCGCCGGTCGCCCCGACGGTCCCGGTCACGTCCTGCCCGAGCGCACCGACCTGACCGACGACGCCACCCGCGAACGGGCCGACCTCGCCGACCACACCGGCGGCGAAGGGCCGCACATCGCCCACGACGCCGTACGCGAGGCCGGTGGCACTGCCCCCGACGCCCGCCACGACCGGCTGCACCAGGTCGACGACCGGCTGCACCGCGCCGACGACGCCCCCGGCGAAGGGCCGCACGTCGTCTGCGACGACGCCCTGCGCGAAGGGGCCGACCGGACCGGTGACGCCGTACGCGAGGGTGCCCGCGTCGGCCACGACCCCGCCCGCGAAGGGCCGCACGTCGCCGACCACGCCGTACACCAGCGCCCCCGCGTCCCCGACGGCCTGCCCGGCAACCGGGACCACGCCGTGCACAGCGGTCGCGGCGACGGGCGGAAGGACGGAGGCCGCGGTGTCGCCGACGACCTGACCGACGGCGCGGTCCACGACCGGGATGACGCCCTGCACGGCGGTGGCCGCGACCGGCGGGAGGGCGGCGGACGCGGTCTCGTGGGCGACCGGGCCCGCGAGGTTGGTGGCGGTGATTGCGGTGGCGGTGGTCGCGCCCTGGACGGCCGCGAGCTTCGTCTGCGTCCCGGCGAGGGCCTGCTCCAGCTCGGGCGCGAAGGCCGCGAGCGGGCCGAAGAGGTAGTCGATCTCGCCCTGGCGAGCCGGGGCGTCGGCGATGGTCTCCTTGGCTGCGGCCGTGACCCTGGTCGCGGCGTGGTCCGCTGCGGAGGCGGTGGGGTCCACGGCGTGCGAGAGGTGGGCGACGGTCGGGACCTTGGCGTCGACGTAACGGCGGGCGTGGTCGGCGGTCTCCGCCGTCGCGTCCGTGGCGGCCATGGCGGTCTCCTTGGCCTGGGTGTCGGCGGTGGCGGTGGTGCCGGTGATGGCCGTAGTGCCGGTCGTGGCGGTGGTGCCGGCGGCGGCAGTGGTGCCGGAGGCCGTCTTCTGCACGTCGTTCGGCACGTTCCCGACGACGCCGTCGACGGTGTCGGTGACCGCGTCGGTCACCGAGCCGGTCACCGAGCCGGTCACTGAGCCGGTGACCGCGCTGACGGTGTCCGTGACGCCGACGGCCGCGTCGGGCGCGGAGACTGCCGCGGAGGGCAGCTCATCGGCGCTGGCGACGGCGGAGCCGAGTGCCCACGCGCCGGTGACTCCGGCGGCTATGACAATGGAACGGCGGATGTTCTTGTTCATGCGTACGTCAGATCCTTCGGGATTCCGAGAGTTCGGGACATTCCGGAGATTCGATTGATTTCTTACGATCACAGCCGATTTCTGCTGATCACCGTGAAATCGGGAGAATTCCTGAGGCTTCCGTCCGGGGATCGGAGGGGTGTCCGGACGGCGGGCAGACCTGTTCCGCCCCCGCGCGGCAGGTCGTCAGCGGGGGAAGGACTGCCCTAGCCGGGGAAAACCGGAATGTCCCGGTACCTGTCCCGGGTCTCGGCCGCGGTCACGACCGCGGATGCACCGGGCACGAGCCGCAGCGGCGCCCGGTGGTTCGGAGTGACGGCACACGGATCGCCGTGCCGCGGCGCGCCGTTACCGACGGCCGACTGATCACCCAGCGCGCCCGTGGGGGCACCCGGGGGTGTCTGATGCGCGGGAGCAACTCCCGCCGCCACGCCGTGTCGGGCACGAAGCGCGACCACACCGTCGACGTTCGCACCGACGACCACGGGGCCGTACACGGAGGTGACCCCGGCGCCGGACTGCCGACCGGCCACATGCGGGACGGTCGCGCCGAACGAAGGCACGGACCCCCCACCCGACGGCTGCGAACCCGAACCTGCATGCGGAGGCTGTCCCCCCACACCCGGAAGCCCTGGCAGCCCGGAAAGCTCCGGCGGAGACGGCAGCGACGGCAGCGACGGCAGCGACGGCAGGATCTTCGGCGGGGCTTCGGCCAACCCGCCGGTGAGTGCCTCCACGAGAGCGCCGATCGGCCGTACGGCCTTGTCTGCGGCCGGCGGTACAACGGTGCCGCCAACCGGTCGTGCGACGTGCCGGACGGTGTCCGTGACGTCGTCGGTACCGGCGACATGCGCGACGGTCCGTCCCGCCGAGGGCAGTACCGATCCCCTCGACGGGGTCGAAGCGGAGGCGCCCGGCTTCACAACCCGCTCCACCGAACTCTCCGCCGACCGCACAACCTCGGCCACCGGAGCCGCTGAAGCCGCAGGAGTCTCAGGAGTCGCCGAAGCAGCCGGAGCCGTCTGAGTCACTGGAGCCGTGGGGGTCACCCGAGTCGTCGGCGCCAACCCGGCCGCCGCATTCGCCTGTTCCCCGCAAAGAAACCCGAGGGCGAACAACCCACCCACCAGCAGCGCCACTTGCAGCGCACGCCGCCCGGCCGCCGTGCGCAGCACGCGCAGAGCGGCACCGGTCAAGGGCAGTGCGGCGGGCGGGGTCAAAACGGGGAAAGCCTCCGTGCGGCGGGACCAGCGGAACGGGGCGGAACACTGCGCACCGTTCGATTCTTCGATTCGAAGACGCCTCGATCCTCGCACGGGACTCCCGAGGTTGCGCAAGCCCCCTGTTACCGATGGGTACTCATGTCCGCTTTTTCAACTCTCCTCACATCTCCTCACACGGTGTCCGGTATCGGGAGCGGGCGCTTCTCGAGCGCCGCCGCCATCACCTCGGGAAACAGATCGGGCGTGCAGGCGAACGCCGGTGCGTCCAGCGCCGCGAGTGCCGCCGCGTGCTCGCGGTCGTACGCGGGCGCCCCCTCGTCGGACAGCGCGAGCAGCGTCACGAACTGCACCCCCGACGCCTTCATGGCCGCGACCCGCTTCAGCATCTCGTTCCGTATGCCCCCTTCGTAGAGGTCGCTGATGAGCACGACCACCGTGTCGGCGGGCCGGGTGATCTGCGACTGGCAGTACGCGAGCGCCCTGTTGATGTCGGTGCCGCCGCCGAGCTGCGTGCCGAAGAGGACGTCGACCGGGTCGTCGAGCTGGTCGGTGAGGTCGACGACGGCCGTGTCGAACACGACAAGCCGGGTGGAGATGGACCGCATCGACGCGAGGACGGCACCGAACACGGAGGCGTAGACGACGGACGCCGCCATCGACCCCGACTGGTCGATGCAGAGGATGACCTCCTTCTTCACGGACTGCGAGGCGCGGCCGTAGCCGATCAGCCGCTCGGGCACGATCGTGCGGTACTCGGGCAGGTAGTGCTTGAGGTTCGCCGCGATCGTGCGGTTCCAGTCGATGTCGTGGTGACGGGGCCTGCTGATGCGGGCGCTGCGGTCGAGGGCGCCGGTGAGCGTGGCCCGGGTGCGGGTGGCGAGCCGCTTCTCCAGGTCCTCGACGACCTTGCGCACGACAGCCCGCGCCGTTTCCTTCGTCGTCTCCGGCATGGCCTTGTTGAGGGAGAGGAGCGTGCCCACCAGGTGCACATCGGCCTCCACCGCCTCCAGCATCTCTGGCTCCAGCAGGAGGGTGGACAGCCCGAGCCGGTCGATGGCGTCCCGCTGCATGACCTGGACGACGGAGGAAGGGAAGTACGTCCGGATGTCCCCGAGCCAGCGTGCGACCGACGGCGCAGACGCCCCGAGCCCCGCCGAACGATCCCGCCCCGACTGCGCCGCCTTGCCTTCCTTCCCGTACAGCGCGGTGAGCGCCCCGTCCATCGCGGCGTCCTGCCCGCCGAGCACGCACCCGGTGCCGTCCGCCTCATCGCCCCCGAGCACGAGCCGCCAGCGACGCAACCGCTCGTCGGTCGCGTCGCTCACATCCACCGGTGCTGAGCTCATCGGGCCACCCCCACAAGGTCGTTGACGTCATCGGATACTTCCGGTTCATCCCGTTCATCCAGCCCGAGCAGCAGGCGCAGCACCGGCAGGACGGCGTCGGCGCGCTCGGGGTCGAGGTCGGACGCGAACCCGGGGATCCCGGAGGCGGCGGCCTCGGCGCTCCCCCGCGCCCCCGGGCCGCGCC
Source organism: Streptomyces sp. SD15 (assembly GCF_054462255.1). Classification (NCBI taxonomy): domain Bacteria; kingdom Bacillati; phylum Actinomycetota; class Actinomycetes; order Kitasatosporales; family Streptomycetaceae; genus Streptomyces; species Streptomyces sp. SD15. The sequence continues at coordinate 18,030 of NZ_JBTLMO010000057.1, forward strand.
GGACGAGCTCTCCCAGCGTTCTGCGCACCCCCGCCTCGTATGCCGAGAACGTGCGTCGCAGCAGCGGCAGCACATCGGTGAATGCCGCCGCCGGCACCCCGGTCAGCCACGTGTCGACCAGCCCGAGCAGTCGCTCGTCGTGCACGAGCAGCATCCCGCCCCCGGAGCCGCCGCCGACAAACCCCTCGATCCAGGCGGCCGCGTCCCCCGGCGCCGTCCCCGGCGACAGCACGAGCCCCATGAGCCGCGCGGCCTCGTCCTGACCCAACTCACCGTCGTCCAGGAGCAGCCGGACGGCCCGCCCGCGGATCACCCCCGGCACGGTGTCGCGCCCGCCCAGCACCCGGAGCACGGAGTGCCAACGGTCGCGTATGCCGCCGGACGAGGATGACGGTGTGTCGGCGGAGGACCCTGGGCCGCCCGACGGGCGTATGCCGTCGGGTGACGACGGGCTCGTCTCCCCGAGCAACCCCACCGCGCCGTGCACCGCGTCCACATGGCGCCGCATTTGCTCGGCGGCCTCGGCGTCGAGGGCCGCGCAGGCCGGTGGGAGACCGACGAAGATCCGCTCGGCGAGGCCGGCCGCGACGTCCGTGAGGGCGTGCGTGTCCGTGCCGCGCACATCGCCGTACCGCAGGGAGCGGACCAGCGCGGGCAGGGCCTGCGCGAGGTGGCCGACGTCCGCGTCCAGGGCGGCCCGGTCGGCGAGGACGCGCATCACCACGGGCAGCGCGTCCGGCAGTTCGGCGAGCAGACAGCGCTCGGCGAGTGCCGTGACATCGGCCAGGGCGTGCGCGGTGACGGCGTCCGCCTCGGCCTTGGCGGTGGCGGCCGACAGCACGGTCGTGCCCCACACTCCGGCCTCGGCGACCCGCACGGACAGCTCCGGCTCCCAGCGCAGCCGCCAGGTCTCGCGGAAGGTGCCGGTGCTGCCGCGTGAGGCGGTGGGCTCGCCCCACTCGATGCCCAGCAGCCGCAGCCGATGCAGAAGCCTGCTCCGCCCGGCGTCGGTCTCCTTGCGCAGGTCCAGCTCCAACTCCCGCGCCAGGGCCTCGGGTTTGAGCCGGAGCCGCTTCTGCGACCGTACGAGGTCGCGTTGCAGTGGCACCGCGGGGGCGGACTCCGGCACCTCGCCCAGCACGTCGCCGACGACGAGCCGGTCGTGCACAAGTGCCAGCGGCACGTCCGAGCCCTCGCACATCACGGCCCGCACGGCGTCGGTGGTCTCGGTCAGCCCCGGCAACGGCCGACCGCGCATGGCGGCGAGGGTGTCGGCCAGCCGCACCGCCTCGATGACATGCGCGGACGACACCATCCGGTCCTCGTCGCGCAGCAGCCGGGCGACCTTCGTCATCCAGCGCTCGACGGGGCGATCGGGGACGCCGAACAAATGCCCGTACCAACCTGGCGAGTCGATGCCCGCGCCGTACCCACTGACCCGGGACAGCCGACGGTGCGTCCACGGCACCCATGTCATGTCGGCCTTCACCTTGGGCAGCCCTTTCAGGAACGCCCGGTCGGCGGCGACGGCGCTCCTGCCGCGCAGCGCGGGCACGTGCCAGGCGCCGCACACCACGGCCACGTCGTCCCCGAACTCCCGCTGCGCCGCCCGCACCTGGAGCCGCATGTACGCCTCCCGCACGAGGTCCCGGTCGTGGCCCCCGGCCCCGAACGCCTCCCGCAGTGCTCCCATCGCCTCCTCGAGCACGGCGAACGGCGCGAACGGGTCGGCGCCGACGCCGCCCCGGTGCTCGACCACGTCCTCCCACCAGCGCTCGGGATCGTCGTAACCGGCCGTCTCCGCGAGCACGGCGAGAGGGTCGATCCGCACGGCTTCGTCGACGGGCCGGGCGGATTCGGCGATCTCCTCGGAAGGAGGCTCGTCCCTCCCCCACGCCAGCGTGTGGGTCGCCGGGAGGTCGATGAACCGGGCCGGGACTCCGTGGTCCAGGGCCCACCGGATCGCCACCCACTCCGGGGAGAACTCCGCCAGCGGCCAGAAGACGGAGCGGCCGGGCTCGTCCACGACATGGGCGAGGAGCGCGACAGGGGGACGCATGTCCTGGTGGGCGGCGAGCGGGATGAGCGCGTCGGCCTCCGGAGGCCCCTCGATCAGCACGACCCGGGGAGCCGCGGCCTCCAGCGCTGCCCGCACGGCACGTGCCGAACCGGGCCCGTGATGCCGGACACCGAGCAGTAGTGGCCCTCCTTCCGGCATGCCGAAGCCACGCTCCTCCTCCGTCTCCTTCTGGAGTCCGCTCATACGCTCACCTCGCGGCAGGCCCGGTAGAAGTCCTTCCAGCCGTCCCGCTCGCGGACGACCGCTTCCAAGTACTCCTGCCAGATGACACGGTCGGCCGCCGGATCACGGACCACGGCGCCGAGGATGCCGGCGGCGACGTCGCCGGCCCGCAGAACGCCGTCGCCGAAGTGGGCGGCGAGCGCAAGCCCGTTGGTGACGACGGAGATCGCCTCGGCGGTGGACAGTGTGCCGCTGGGCGACTTCAGTTTCGTACGCCCGTCGGCCGTGACGCCGTCGCGGAGCTCGCGGAAGACGGTGACGACACGGCGGATCTCGTCGATACCGTCGGGCATGGTGGGCAGGTCGAGGGAGCGGCCGAGCTGGTCGACGCGGCGCGAGACGATGTCGACCTCGGCCTCGGCGCTCTCCGGCAGCGGCAGCACCACGGTGTTGAAGCGGCGGCGCAGGGCACTGGACAGCTCGTTCACCCCGCGGTCGCGGTCGTTGGCCGTGGCGATCAGGTTGAAGCCGCCGACGGCCTGCACCTCCTGACCCAACTCAGGGATCGGCAAGGTCTTTTCCGACAGGATCGTGATCAGCGTGTCCTGCACGTCGGCCGGGATGCGGGTCAGCTCCTCGACGCGGGCCGTCATGCCCTCGGCCATGGCCCGCATGACGGGGCTGGGCACGAGGGCGTCCCGGCTGGGCCCGTGCGCGAGCAGCTGCGCGTAGTTCCAGCCGTAGCGGATCGCCTCCTCCGGTGTCCCGGCCGTGCCCTGCACCAGCAGCGTCGAGTCGCCGCTGACCGCCGCGGCCAGGTGCTCGGACACCCAGGTCTTCGCGGTGCCGGGCACGCCCAGCAGCAGCAGGGCGCGGTCGGTGGCGAGAGTGGTGACGGCGACCTCGACGATGCGGCGCGGTCCCACGTACTTCGGCGTGATCGCTGTGCCGTCCGGCAGGGTGCCGCCCAGGAGATACGTCGCCACCGCCCACGGCGAGAGCCGCCAGCGGGCGGGGCGGGGCCGGTCGTCCTGCGCGGCCAGCGCGGCGAGTTCGGCGGCGAAGGCGTGCTCGGCGTGCGGCCGCAGCGCCTCACCCGCCTCTCCCATGTGCTCGCCCGTGGGCTCTCCCACGGGCTCTCCCACGGACGGATTGATGGTCGTCGGTTCAACGGACACGGACATGGCTCGGTCCCCCTCCAGCTCGGCCGGTTCGGATCTGGTTCCACCGTGCACCACGCCACTGACAATGCGTTCTGACCTGCACAAACGCGCTCGTCGCGGCCGATTGTCAGTGGTGGGATCTACCTTCGATGACATGACTCAGCAGGGGGTGCGCTGGACGGCGGATCAGGTGCTGGCACTGGCGCCTGACGTCGCGTCACGCAAAGCGGGCAGCAAGCTCGGCGCGGCCGGGCCGTGGTCGGAGACGGGCAGTTCTGACGAGGGGACGGTGTGGGGACTGTGCAAGGGAAGTGGCAGCAAGCCTTATCAGACGGTCATCGACATCGCGGGCTCCAGCGGGCCCGCGTACAAGTGCAGTTGCCCGAGCCGCAAGTTCCCGTGCAAGCACGCGCTGGGGCTGCTGCTGCTCTGGGCGGGCGAGGACGGCACGGTGGCGCGGGGACAGGCGCCGGATTGGGCGGAGCAGTGGATAGAGGGGAGAAGAAAGCGCGCGGAGGAGAAGCGGACGACGGGCGGGGCATCTGGGACGGCGTCACCGAGTGATCCGGAGGCGGCACGGCGCAGGGCGGAGCGGCGGGCCGAGCGGATCACCGCGGGGGCGAAGGAGTTGGAGCGGCGGCTGGCGGATCTGCTGCGGGGCGGCCTGGCGGCTGCCGAGCAGGCGGGGTATGGGCAGTGGGAGGAGACGGCGGCCCGGATGGTCGACGCGCAGGCGCCCGGACTGGCCGCGCGGGTGAGGGAGTTGGGGGCGATCCCCTCCTCCGGAGCCGGCTGGCCGGTGCGACTGCTCGAGGAGTGCGCGCTGCTCCATCTCCTCGATCAGGGCTGGCTGCGTCGTGAGCGGCTGCCGGACGGGCTGGCCGAGACGGTCCGTTCGCGGGTCGGGCTGCCCGGATCGGCGGACGGGCCGCCGGTGCGGGACCGCTGGCTGGTCCTCGCTCAGTACGACACGGCGGACAGCCGGCTCACGACGCGCAGGATCTGGCTGCACGGCGCGGAGTCCGACCGCACCGCCCTGCTCCTCTCCTACGGGGCCGCCGGGCGCGCACCTGAGCTGACGCTGCCCGTGGGGCTGGCCTTCGAGGCGGAGGTGTCCGCGTACCCGGGTGCGGGGCAGCTCCGCGCGGCCCTGGGCGAGCGGTTCACGCCCCCCGCACCCGCGCGGATACGCCCACGAGGGGTGACCACCCCCCAGGCGGCGGCCTGCTACGGCGAAGCCCTGCGGGCCGACCCCTGGCTCGACTCCTATCCAGTGACTCTGGCCCGCGTGATACCCACCCCCGACGGCGACGCTTGGCAACTCGCGGACGCTGAAGGCGGCTTCGCGCTCCCGATCGCGCCCTCCCTGCTCTCCCGCCCCGGCCTGTGGCGCCTCGCCGCCCTCTCCGGCGGCGCCCCCGTCACCGTCTTCGGCGAGTGCGGCCACCGCGGCTTCACTCCCCTGACGGCCTGGCCGGAGGGAGCGGGGGAGGCGGTGCCGCTGTGCTGACCGGCTTCGCGATCCGCACCACTGCCGCGACCGCCATCGGCTTCGCCACCTCCACCACCGCAACACGCTTCACCACTTCCACCGGCTCCACCACCTCGACCTCCACCACCTCGACCTCCACCACCTCGACCTCCACCTCCACGACCTCACCCACCTCCGTGCGGAAAGGACGCTCATGAACACGACCTCCGCCTCCGCGGGCGCGCCCGTCGGGGGTTCCTGGGAGGAGCTCGTCACCGTGGCGTTGCTCGGGACAGAGCGGCGTACGCCTCCGAGAGGGGCGGCCGGGCATGCAGCGCCGGTGGCGTTGCTGGACGCCGCCGCCGTGGAGACCCTGCGGCGGCGGGCCGGGGTGCGGCCCGCGCCGGCGGCTGCCCGGCCCGAGCCCGCGGCACCCGATCCACGACCGTCCCTCCCACCCGCCGCGGCACGCCGACTCGCGATGCTGCTGACGGACCGGCCCGGCACGGGAGGCGGAGGCCGCAGGGGAACGGCGCCCGACCTCATGGAGCTGTTGCCCCAGTGGCTCGCGCTGGCGAACACGCGTGGCTTCGCGGCGCCCCCGGAAACACTGCCCGCCCTCCTCGACGCGGCACGAGGCCGTACGGACCTGCGGCCGGCCGCGCTCGCCTTCGCAGGGCCGCGCGCCCTGTGGCTGGCCCGGCTGAACCCGGACTGGCGGTTCGCCCTGCGCTCCACACCGGGCGGCGGCGCCGCACTGCCCGACCCCGAGGAGCCCGAAGCCGCGCAACAGCTGTGGCAGGAAGGGCTGTTCGCCGAGCGGGTCGCGCTGCTCACGGCGATGCGGGCCCAGGACCCCACGGCCGCACGCGAGTTGCTCGCCACCACCTGGGCGACGGAGCGGGCCGAGGATCGGTTGATGTTCCTCGACTCCCTGCGGTCGGGGCTGTGTGCGGCGGACGAGCCGTTCCTGGAGCAGGCGCTCACCGACCGGAGCCGCAATGTGCGGGCCACGGCGGCGGAGCTGCTGTCCGCGCTGCCCGGTTCGGCGCTCGCCGCGCGGATGGCGGCCCGGGCCGGTTCGTGTGTGGCCGTCGACCGTACACAGGGGGTGCCCACGATCGTGGTCGAAGCACCGCACGAGTGCGACGCGAGCATGGAGCGGGATGGTGTCGTACCGAAAGCCCCGGCGGGACGAGGTGAGCGATCGTGGTGGCTGGGCCAGTTGGTGGAAGCGGCACCGCTCGGGACGTGGCCACGGCGACTCGGGGGACGTACGCCGGAGGAGATCGTGGCACTCCCCGTGGCGGACGATTGGCAGGGCGAGCTGCATGCCGCGTGGTGCCGGGCAGCGGTGCGGCAGCGGGACCCGGGGTGGTCCCGGGCGCTCCTCGGCGCACCCTCCGCCCCGGAGGCCGGCGGGCCGGGGGCGGTGTCACTGGCGGAGCGTTCGAAGCTGCTCAGCACGCTGGGCTCTGCCGAGCGGGCCGAATGGGTGGCGGGGTTCATCGCCGCGCACGGATTGTCCGAGGCGTTCCAGCTGCTCGGAGTCTGTGCGGTGCCGTGGTCGGGAATCTTGGGGCGGGCGGTGGTCGACGCGCTCAATATCGCGCGGGACGCGGGGAGTTATCCATGGAGCTTCAGTGGGGTGATGGGGCTGGCCGAGCGGTGCCTCGATCCGGTGGAGGCGGGGCGGCTGGACGGGCTGTTGGCGGTTCCCGACGAGCCGGAGGACGCGGCGCCCGGTGCCGGGGGGTACTGGGCCGAGGCCTTCCAACGCCTCGTCACCACGTTGCGGCTCCGCGCGGCGATGGCCTCGGAGCTGACCGTGCCGTGAGTGCCGGGCTCGGGGGTTTTCGCCCCCGCCGCCCCTACCCGGTCCCGTCCCCTGGGGGCTCCGCCCCCAGACCCCCGGTCGCCCGAAGGGCTCGTCCTCAATCGCCGGACGGGCTGGAAATTGCCACCCGGCCCCAACCCGCCACCGGCACCGGCACCGGCACTGCCACTGCCACCGAGACTGGCACTGGCACCGAGCCAACCCGCAACACCACCGGCAGACGACGCGCCCAACCCCCCGCCGGCAAGGCGCTACGCCCCCGTCGGCTGCCTCACATTCGCGCGCACCCACTCCACGATCGACGTGGTCGTCGCACCCGGTGTGAAGATCTCGGCGACGCCTTTCTCCTTGAGGGGCGCGATGTCCGCCTCGGGGATGATCCCGCCGCCGAAGACCTTGATGTCCTCCGCGTCGCGCTCCTTGAGCAGGTCGATGACGGCGGCGAACAGCGTGTTGTGGGCGCCGGAGAGGATCGACAGGCCGATCGCGTCGGCGTCCTCCTGGATCGCGGTGTCGACGATCTGCTCGGGGGTCTGATGGAGCCCGGTGTAGATGACTTCCATACCGGCGTCGCGCAGCGCCCGCGCGATCACCTTGGCCCCGCGATCGTGGCCGTCGAGCCCCGGCTTGGCCACCACCACGCGGATCGGACCGGCTGCCACACCCATCACTGCCTCCATGAACCGACTACACCGAACCGTACCGATACATATGGAACATTCTGCCGCTCACCGCACCGGACGCGTCTCGGCGGCGCAGGCAGCCCGCACCGCACCGGCCGGGCAAGTGAACGAACGTTATCGTCAGAAGCGTGCAAACCGCAGTTTCCCGCTGAAGACCGAGGGGGAAATCACACGGTGGGACACATTCGCCGCGCACCACTCCACCTACCCGCGGCCCGCGCACCGCATGGACCTGCGGCGCACGGGCCGCAGCCGGAGTCTGCGCAAGGAGAGCCGCCATCAGGTGGTCGCACCGCCGTCGTGCCGTTGAGGCGCGGCGGCGGCGGTGCGACACACCGGCGAGAGCACGACGGCAGGGATTCCCCTCGCGTCACCGGCGCACCACGCGCCGCGTACGCACCGTCGGGCACCGTCATCACGGCTTTCCACGAGGGCACACGGGGGACAGAGCGGTCCCGTCGCGTGCCGACTGGAGGTCGGCCATGAAGGTCACCAGGGCAGAGTCGCCCTTTCTCCCCTTCCGCCAGCGCCTGTTGCCAAGCTCGCTGGCGGGGCTCTCGATGGCCCTGCTGAAGGCGACGGCTCTCGAGCTCGCGATCCTCGCCGGACACCTCCTCCTCTATCCATCCGGCATCGTGCAGGAGCGCCGCACCGCCCCCGCTCCCCCGCCGTCCGATGCCACCCAACTGCCCACCGAGGCCAAGCCCCCGGTCGTCCTGCTGCACGGGCTGGTGGACAACCGCTCGGTCTTCTTCTTCCTGCGCCGCAATCTCGCGCAGCACGGCAGGCAGCACATCGAGTCGCTCAACTACTCGCCGCTGACGCGCGACATCCGCGCCGCCGCAGAGTTTCTCGGCCGGCACATAGAGGAGATCTGCGAGCGCACGGGCCGCGACCAGGTGGACATCGTCGGACACAGTCTCGGCGGACTGATCGCGCGGTACTACGTGCAGTGCCTCGGCGGTGACCTGCGGGTGCGCACGGTCGTCACGCTCGGCACCCCCCACGCGGGCACCCGGGTCCTCCCGCTGATGAACGCACACCCGATCGTCCGTCAGATGCGCCCGGGTTCGAAGGTGATCGAGGATCTCCGCAAGCCCGCGCCGGGCTGCCGCACGCAGTTCGTGAGCTTCTGGAGCGACCTCGACGGCCTGATGGACCCGCTCGAGACGGCCGCCATCGATCATCCGGACCTGCTCACGCAGAGCGTTCAGGTGAGCGGCATCGGCCATCTCGCCCTGCCCGTCCATCCTGCCGTCGCCGCCGGCATACGGCAGGCACTCGACATCGAGCAGACAGAAGCCCGCCCCACCGCCGACACCGGCGACCTGACAGTGGCATAACCACCGCCGGAGACCCGCCGGACAGCCACCGGACACCGACCCAACTTCGAACACTCGTCGAACACCAGGCCAAAGCCGTGCCCACAGTCCCCCGAAACACGGCCGAATGCCCGTTTCCTGCGCGCGGGAAACCTGCCGAAGATTGTCGCGCCCGCTTACCGCCGGGTACAGTCGCCGCACTGCTCTGCCAGCCCCTGTTGTCGAGGCGAAAGAGAAGTTGGTGAACGACCGTCACCCGTCGGGGACCGCAACTCCCCCGGCTCCGGCTCCCGATGCCGTCTCGGCGCACTACGCGTCCTACGGCGGCCAGGAAGCCTCGTACGGCGACTTCACCACGTACGACGGCTATGCCACCACCGGTTTTGACCCGGGCTCGACCGGCACCGGCGCCTACCCGACCGCGAGCTTCGAGACCGCGGGTTTCGCGACCGACCCCCTCTTCGGCGACATGCAGGACAACGGTGGCACGGGTTCGTACGACGCCACCCAGTGGTCCACCGGCAGCCACCAGACGCTGAACTACGACCCGTACGCGGCACAGCACCAGGCCGCGTACGACACCGGCGCCTACGACACGACCGCCTGGGCGACCGGCTACCAGCAGCTCGCCCACATCCCCGCGCAGCACCCGGGCCCCGACGCCACCGGCCAGTGGGACGCCGCGGCCTGGCTCCAGCCCGAGCAGACGGCCGGCCAGGCCCAACAGTGGACCGCGCAGACCCAGGACACGGGCGCGTACGACGCCACGCAGTGGAACACCACCGGCGAGCACGAGACGTACGAGACGTACGAGGCGTACGAACAGCAGCAGCCCACCGATACGTACGAACACCCCGCGCCCGAACCGGAATCCGAACCCGAGACCTTCGACCAGCAGGCGACCGCCACCTTCGAACAGGTCGCGCACGAGCAGTCCGCCGCGGTGGAGAGCGAGTTCGGGGATGTCGGCGACGCGCACGAGACGCCGCTGCTCGACGACATGGAAGAAGTGGTTCCGGCCCCCCGTTCCGCGTCCCGGTCGGCCTCCCGCTCCCGCCGCCGTACCCCCGCGAAACGTTCCGCGATGCTGACCGTCGCCGTGCCCTCGGCGTGTGTGATGGGTGTCGCGGGGATCGCGGCCGCCTCCGTGGGCAGCGGCGGCGCGAGCGACAGCAAGAACACGACGACCAGCGCGTCCGACGCGGTCGCCGTGAAGCCCTCGGCCGTCAACAACAAGCTGGACACCCAGCTCGAGAGCCTCTCCGCGGGCGCGGACGACTTCGCCGACCGGGCGAGCCGCACGCAGGAGCGTATCGACCTCAAGGCTCAGCAGGCCGTCGAGAAGAAGAAGGCGGCAGAGGAAGCGGCCCGCAAGGAGCGGCTGCGGCCGAAGTTCGCGCTGCCGGTCGCGCAGCAGGGGCTCAGCGCCTACTACGGCCAGGCCGGCGTCAACTGGATGTCCGTGCACACGGGCATCGACTTCCCGGTGTCGTACGGCACGACGGTGCTGGCCGCGACCGACGGAACCGTACGGACGCAGTGGAACAGCGCGTACGGAAACATGATGATCGTCACCGGCACGGACGGCACGGAGACGTGGTACTGCCACCTCTCCAGCTACAACGTCGCGTCCGGCACCACCGTGAAGGCCGGTGACACGATCGCGTTCTCCGGGAACTCCGGCAATTCCACCGGGCCGCACCTGCACTTCGAGGTCCGCCCGGCCGGCGGTTCGGCGATCGACCCGCTGGCGTGGCTGCGCAGCCACGGTCTGGACCCGACGTAACCAACCGCCGGGCCCCGAACCCGACGTAGGCAACGGCCGGGTCCCCACCAGCGAGCCCCCGAGGGGCTACAGCTTCTCCACCGGCGCATACCGCAGCAGCAACCGCTTCGGCTTCGGCTCCCCGAAGTCGATCGTCGCCTCCGCGTTCGCACCCGTGCCCTTCACCCCGACCACGGTGCCGAGGCCGAACTGGTCGTGGGTGACCCGGTCGCCGACCGCCAGTGAGACCACCGGCTTCTCGGAGACCCCGCGGCGCGTCGCGAAGCCGGAGGCACCGGACGCCGCGGACCGCGAGCGCGAGGACGAAAGCGAGGCCGCCACGCCGGAGACGGGACCCGACGACACCGGAGCTGTCGCACCCGTGCGCTTCCACTGCAGGTGCGCGTCCGGGATCTCCTCCAGGAAGCGGGACGGCGGGTTGTACGAGGGCTGGCCCCACGCGCTGCGCAGGGCCGACCGGGTGAGGTACAGCCGCTCCCGCGCGCGCGTGATGCCGACGTACGCGAGGCGCCGCTCCTCCTCCAGCTCCTTGACCTGTCCCAGCGCGCGCATGTGCGGGAAGACGCCGTCTTCCATGCCGGTGAGGAAGACGACCGGGAACTCGAGGCCCTTGGCGGTGTGCAGGGTCATCAAAGTGATGACGCCGTTGCCGTCCTCCTCGTCGGGGATCTGGTCGGAGTCGGCGACGAGGGCGACCCGCTCCAGGAAGTCGGAGAGTCCGCCCGATGCCTGCGCCTCGCCCCCGCCCTCACCCTCGCCGGTCTCCTGCTCGAATTCCAGGGCCACGGCGGCGAGTTCCTGGAGGTTCTCGATGCGTGTCTCGTCCTGCGGGTCGGTCGAGGCCTGCAGCTCGGCGAGATAGCCGGTGCGCTCGAGGACCGCCTCCAGGACGGTCGCCGGGCCCGCTCCGGAGTCGACGATCGTACGGAGGTCCTCCATGAGCGTGTTGAACCGCTTGACCGCGTTGGTCGAGCGCGCCGCCATCCCGTACGCCTCGTCGACGCGGCGCAGCGCCTGCGGGAAGCTGATCCGCTCGCGCTGCGAGAGCGCGTCGATCATCGCTTCCGCCCGCTCACCGATGCCCCGCTTGGGCACGTTGAGAATGCGACGAAGCGGGACCGAGTCCTCGGGGTTGGACAGGACCCTGAGGTACGCGAGGACGTCCCGGACCTCCTTGCGCTCGTAGAAGCGGACTCCGCCGACGACCTTGTAGGGCAGGCCGACGCGGATGAAGACTTCTTCGAAAACACGGGACTGGGCGTTCGTACGGTAGAAGACGGCGACGTCGCCCGCCTTGGCCTCACCCGCGTCGGTGAGACGGTCTATCTCGTCGGCGACGAACTGCGCCTCGTCGTGCTCGGTGTCGGCGACGTACCCGGTGATGTGGGAACCGGCGCCCGCGTTGGTCCACAGGTTCTTGGGGCGGCGTGACTCATTGCGCTCGATGACCGCGTTGGCCGCGCTGAGGATCGTCTGGGTGGAGCGGTAGTTCTGCTCCAGGAGGATCGTCGTCGCGTCCGGGTAGTCCTCCTCGAACTGGAGGATGTTGCGGATGGTCGCGCCGCGGAAGGCGTAGATCGACTGGTCGGCGTCGCCCACGACGCACAGCTCGGCGGGCTCGAGGTCGCCCTCGGCCGGCGGCGCGTCCTCGGGCCGGTCGCCGGTCGCCGGACCGACGAGCTCCCTGACCAGCGCGTACTGCGCGTGGTTGGTGTCCTGGTACTCGTCGACCAGGACGTGGCGGAAGCGGCGGCGGTAGTGCTCGGCGACATCCGGGAAGGCGCGCAGGAGGTTGACCGTCGTCATGATCAGGTCGTCGAAGTCGAGCGCGTTGGCCTCGCGCAGCCGCGACTGGTACATCGCGTACGCCTGGGCGAGGGTCTTCTCGAAGCCGTCGGTGGCCTGGGCGGCGAAGTCCTCCTCGTCGATCAGCTCGTTCTTCAGGTTCGAGATCTTGGCGCTGAACGACTTGGGCGGGAAGCGCTTCGGGTCGAGGTCCAGGTCGCGGCAGACCAGAGCCATCAGGCGCTTGCTGTCGGCGGCGTCGTAGATCGAGAAGGAGGAGGTGAAGCCGAGCCTCTTCGACTCACGGCGCAGGATCCGCACACACGCGCTGTGGAAGGTCATCACCCACATCGCGTTCGCGCGCGGGCCGACGAGGTGCTCGACGCGCTCCTTCATCTCGCCCGCGGCCTTGTTCGTGAAGGTGATCGCGAGGATCTGGCCGGGGTGGACATGGCGCTCGCCCAGCAGATGCGCGATCCGGTGGGTGAGCACACGGGTCTTGCCGGAGCCGGCGCCGGCCACGATGAGCAGCGGGGAGCCGGAGTGCACCACGGCCGCTCGCTGGTTCTCGTTCAGCCCGTCGAGGAGCGCGGCCGGGTCCACGGCGGGGCGCGGGGCGCCGTCGCGGTAGTACGCGTCCCGGTCCGGCGGCACGTCGAACTTGCCGCCGAACAGATCGTCCGGAATCGGCTCCGGTACGTGATCGTCCTCGGGCGGCGGCGGGGGCTCTCCCTCATGGCCCCGCGAGGGCTTGAGGTCCGCCAGGAAGCTGTCATCAAAGAGGCTGCTCATCGCTCTCCGAGTCTAGGCCGCCCCACTGACACCCCGCCGCCACCCCGCGAACTCGACCGGATTCCGTGACCCGGGACGGGCAGACCACCCCGTCGCCGTCCCAGTCGCCGCCCCATCACCCTCCAGAATCGCTCCATTACGGTCGGCAATCCGCCAGTAATGAATGGACAGAAAGCGAAAAACCACCAGTTATCCCCCCAGGATTTCCCGCGCACAACAACGCCACCGAATAAGGTCACGAAAATGTATCGGGCATATCGCACATCAAACTTCACAGAAGCCACACGCATTGGCTAGCGTGCCGGGCAGGCCGCTCGACACTCACCGGCGAACGTCGCCGGGCCGTGCGGCCTCCGCCGAGTCCGGTGCGCCGTAAGGCAGTCGGAGCCGGGGACCCAACCGACCTTGGGGTGAATCGGTCCAACTGTCCTGGGGGACAAGGACCGTAGGGCAAACCTTCCGGAAGTACCCGCCCGAACCCGACAGCTAACTCGGTAGGCGGATCACGGAAGGAGTCGCCTCTCTTGGCGTCGCAACACAAGAGGAGTTCCAGGGGCGCGCGGGTAGCGGGCATACGGACTCCCGCCCTCGCCACGGCGGCCCTCACCTCCATGGCCCTGCTCTCCCAGACGGCCAACGCCGCGCCCTCGGCGGAGCCCAAGCCGAGCATCGAAGAGGTCGAGAAGAAGGTCAACGACCTCTACCACCAGGCCGAGACGGCCACCGAGAAGTACAACGCGACCAGGGAGAAGACCGCCAAGCAGCGGAAGCGCGTCGACGCCCTCCTCGACGACGTGGCCCAGCGCACCGAGAGTCTCAACACCGCACGTGAGGAGCTGGGTTCGTTCGCCGCGGCCCAGTACCGCACCGGCGCCACCACCCCCGACACCGCGACCCTTCTGCTGGCCGACGACCCGCAGGACTACTTCGACCAGACCCAGTTGATGAGCCGTCTCACCACCCGCCAGAAGGCGGCCGTCGACGACTACATCACCGAGCAGGCCGACACCACGAAGAAGCGCGCGGAGGCCTCCCAGAGCCTGCAGACGCTCACCACCTCCGAGAACGCGCTGCAGACGTCCAAGACGGAGGTGCAGCGCAAGCTCACCGAGGCGCGCGAACTGCTCTCGAAGCTGACCGCCGAGGAGAAGGCGCGACTCGCGGCGATCGAGAAGGAGAAGCAGGAAGAGGCCGATCGCAAGGCGGCGGAGCTGGCGCAGCAGCAGGCCGCCGCGGAGGCGGAGGAGAAGGCGCGCCAGGAGGCGGCGGCCCAGCAGGAGACGGACTCGTCGTCCGCGACCACGGGAAGCTCCAGCTCCTCCGGGACCTCGGCCACCGACGCCTCGTACACCGCCAAGGCCGACAAGGCCATCGCCTTCGCCCGCGCCCAGATCGGTAAGCCGTACGTCTGGGGCGCGACCGGGCCCGGCTCGTACGACTGCTCCGGTCTCACCCAGGCCGCCTGGAAGGCCGCCGGCGTCACCCTCCCGCGCACCACCTGGGACCAGGTCACGGCGGGCACGACGGTCGCCCTCTCCGACATCAAACCCGGTGACCTCGTCTTCTTCTACGACGACATCAGCCACGTCGGCCTCTACGTCGGCAACGGCATGATGATCCACGCCCCCAAGCCGGGTACGTACGTCCGCGAGGAGTCGATCTTCTACGCCGGCGAGTCGATCATCCACAGCGTGGTGCGTCCGGCGTAACGCCTTGGCCGCGGGGCACGCGCGCGTGAGACTCGTCGAGCTCCACGCGCGCGTGCCCCGCGGGCAACCGGTCCAAAGTTCCTTAGCATCAGGCCCATGCCAGCCACCTCCCCGCCCCGCACCCGGTGGGCCCGACTTCGCGCCTGGTGGGCGCGGCGTCCACCGAGCGACGGAGCCGCCGTCATGGCCACCGGCATCATCTCGGTCGGGCTGTATGAGACCGGCCACGAGACCCTGTCCCGTATCGCGCTGGTCCTGACGGCCGTCGCCTGGCTCGGGCTCGCCGCCGACTTCGTCGTACGGCTGCTGCGGGAGCGGGTGCGGTGGGTGGCGGAGGCCGGCACGCCGGGTGCGCTCACCGCGGTCGCGGCGACCACCGTGCTCGGCACCCGGCTCACCACACTGGGCCGGCAGGAAGTGGCCGAGGCCCTGCTCGCCCTCTCGGCCGTGCTCTGGCCGGGGCTGCTCTTCCTGGTCGTACGGCGCTTCAGGCCCCGTATGCCCGGTGCCGTGTTCCTCGGGTGTGTGGCCACGCAGGGGCTCGCGGTGCTGGGCGCGGTGCTCGCCCCGGTCACACACGCGGACTGGCTCGCGCACACGGCGCTGGTGCTGTTCTGGCTGGGGATCGTGCTGTATGTGGTGGCGCTGCTCTGCTTCGACTTCCGGGAGATCGCCGTGGGGACCGGGGACCACTGGATCGCGGGCGGAGCGCTCGCCATCTCGGCGCTGGCCGGGTCGAAGCTGATCGCCGCGCACCATGTGAACGCCTACCTGTGGAACGACGACGACAGCGGTGTGCTGCGCGCCGTGACCCTCGCCCTGGCCGTGCTCTCCCTCGGCTGGTACGGCGTCCTGGTCCTCGCGGAGCTGGGGTGGCCGCGCCCGCGCTACGACGTGCGGCGCTGGGCGACGGTCTTCCCGATGGGGATGACTGCGGCAGCGGCCCTGTCGGTCGCGGCCGCCGCCGACGTCCCGTGGCTCAGGGGGACCGGGCAGGTACTGCTGTGGATCGCGGTCGCGGCCTGGCTGGCCATCGCGGCGGGAGCCGTCGCGTCCGCGGCAGGCGGCGGATCCTCGAGATGGATGAGTACGTCCATGAAACCGGAGCGTCGCTGATGAGCTGAGGTTCCCTGGGCGATCCTGGGTTTTCCTGGATGCCGGGAAGCGGTCCGTCGTGCCGGGCGGGGTGTGGACGCCTGCCGGTGGACCGTGGGCCGTCGCCGCCGGGTGCGGTGCGGGTGCTCATCGTGTGCGGTACCTGCCGCCTGTGGCGCTGCCGGCTGCGGCGATTCGGAGGCTGCGGTATCCGCCCCGCCGGACGCTTTCCGCTCCGGTGTGGACCCGGGCGGGGCGGGGACCCCGCGTCGCTTTCCTGGGCACGGGGCGGATTCTCAAGGAGACCGGAATCGTGATTGCTGCTCCCACCGGCCTCGCAGTGGCACGCACGTTACCGGGCCCACCATCACGCTCCTGCACCTCACAGACGCACCGTCACTGGAAAGTGCCACAAAAACCTGATCGCACCACATTGAGCACCACCCCGTGATACCCAGTCGCACCAAGGATGCACAGGCCATCAGGAGCACTGCGCACGACCCTAATCGGCGCTACCCATCCTCCTTGTCACCGGCCCACCCCATGTAGACCCCTAGCACCCGGGAACCCACGGTCGTCCCGGAACCACCCCATCGGTCATCACGCTGTGCGAAGTCGCCCGCGCCGGGCCGGGATCACGGCCTGATGCGGTCAGCCGGCGATCCAGTCACGCCAGTTCCGTACATGGTGTTACCAAGGCATCACTCTCAGGTTTAGCGTCCTCCACCAGGTGACCGGCTCCCCACCGCCGCCCGGGCCAGGGGCGGCAGCCGGACACCACCGCCGAGAAGGTCCGGCGGCGGCCCGCTCCCCCTGTGTAGGCCGCCGCCGGACGCGTAAGGGCTGACCGCGCTCGTCCTGGCGGTCGTCTCGCCTCGGCGGTCGTACGGAAGCCCCCGGGAAGGATGTGGGCCCTAGTGGCAGCGCACCGCAAGCCCAGACAGAGTTCGCTCGGCGGGAACACGGCCCGCACGGCCGTGACCATCGCCCTCGCGGGAGCGGCGACGGCGACCGGCTTCGAGGGGACGGGGCACGCGGAGCCGCAACTGTCCCCGGCGCAGGTGAAGGCCAAGGTCGACAAGTTGTACGAGGAGGCGGAGATAGCCACCGAGAAGTACAACGGCGCCAAGGAGAAGGCCGACACGGCGGGGCGGCGGCTGAGGTCGCTGCAGGACGAGGCGGCGCGCAAGGCGGACCGGCTCAACTCGGCGCGGGAATCGCTGGGTGCGATCGCCACGGCGCAGTATCGCAGCGGGGGCCTCGACCCCGCGCTGCAACTCGCGCTCTCCGACGACCCCGACCAGTACCTCGAAGGGGCCGCGTACGCCGAGCGGGCCGGAAGCCGGCAGTCGCAGGCGGTGGGCCGCGTACGCAAGCAGCTGCGGGAGATCGAACAGCTGCGCGGGGCCGCACATGTCGAGCTGACCTCGCTCAAGTCGCGCCAGGCGGAACTGAAGCGGACCAAGCAGACCATCACCGGGAAGCTGGACGCGGCGCGGCGGCTGCTGTCGCAACTCACCGACGAGCAGCGCACGCGGCTTGGAGGCACCGGAGCGGCCGGGTACGCGGGGCAGCACGCCTCGCGCTCCGCCGCACGGGACCTGGGCCCCATGCCGTCCGGCTCCGCAGCGGCCCCCACCTCCCGTGCGGCGGCGGCCGTCTCGTACGCCTACGGGAAGCTCGGCAGCCCCTACGTCTGGGGCGCCACCGGACCCGACGCCTTCGACTGCTCGGGGCTGTCCCAGGCCGCGTACCGCGCCGCGGGCATCTCGCTGCCGCGCACGACGTACGCCCAGATCAACGCCGGCCCCCGGGTCTCACGTTCCGAACTCCTCCCCGGTGACCTGGTGTTCTTCTACTCGGGCATCAGCCATGTGGGGATCTACGTCGGTGACGGCATGATGATCCACGCCCCGAATCCGTCGGCGCCCGTACGAGTGGCGCCGGTCGACGAGATGCCGTTCGCGGGGGCCACTCGGGTGGCGTGAGGGCATGAGGGCGCGCGGCCGAAACCGACAGGGCGTGATGGGGCAGGCGGGCGGATCGCGGTAGCGTCGGCCGTCCCGTCCGGCCGTTCGAGAGGTTCTGATGCCCTCCTCCCTGTTGCCGCCGCCCCCGCCGCCCGCGCACATCAGGACCTGGCCGGACCGGGCGGCGCTGCTGGCCGACCGGGGACGGGCGCTGGAGGAGCTGCGGAGACGGAGTCTCGGGGTGCACCGGGTGCTGCTGCTCTGGCTGCTGGCGCTCGCGGCGATCGTCGGCTGGGCCCTGCTGGTGCTGCCGCTGCAACAGTTCGAGCAGCACGACCCCACCGGATTCATCCTGGGTCCGCTCTTCGCCCTGCTGGGCCTGGCCGCGCTCGCCCCGTCCGTCGTCGCCGTCACCCTCTCCGTCCGCCACGATCGCCACATACACGAACTGCTCGACGTCTGGTCCGCGTTGGACCGTCACCCCGCGACCGACTCCCGGCTCCGCTCCCCCGGCCTCAGTCTCTTCTGGCTGCTCTCCTCGCTCGGCGTCTGCGCGATCGGCGCCTGGTCCTCCTTCGCCGCGGCCGCGCAGGCGGAGCACGGCCGGAGCCTGTACAGCGATGTCGTGCTCGGCATGGGGATCGGCCTGATTCTGTGGCTGACCGGCCTCATCGGGATCGTGAAGGCCGTACGCCACTACCGGTGGGCGCTACGAATGCTGGGGCCGGCGCCCGTAGACAAACACCAGTAGGGAACCGGCGCCGGCCCTCCGGGTACGCGCGCAGCCACTCCGACTCCACACAGCCGGGACCGCGTAGGTCACACCAGTCGACGCGCGGTCGCCCACCGCGTCAGCTCGTGCCGGTTGGAGAGCTGGAGCTTGCGCAGGACCGCCGAGACGTGGGACTCGACCGTCTTCACCGAGATGAACAGCTGCTTGGCGATCTCCTTGTACGCATAACCGCGGGCGATGAGACGCAGAACCTCGCGCTCGCGCTGGGTGAGGCGGTCGAGGTCCTCGTCGACGGGCGGGGCGTCGGTCGAGGCGAACGCGTCCAGGACGAATCCGGCCAGGCGGGGCGAGAAGACCGCGTCGCCGTCCTGGACGCGGAAGATGGAGTCGACCAGGTCCGTGCCGGTGATCGTCTTGGTGACGTACCCCCGGGCGCCGCCACGGATCACGCCGATGACGTCCTCCGCGGCGTCCGAGACGGACAGCGCGAGAAAGCGGACGGGCTGCTCGGCGTCGGCCATCAACGGGGCGCAGCGGCGCAGTACTTCGACGCCACCGCCGCCCGGCAGGTGGACGTCGAGCAGGACGACCTCGGGCCGGGTGGCCGTGATGACCGTGACCGCCTGGTCCACGTCCGCGGCCTCACCGACCACCTCGACTCCGGTCCGGTCGGTCTCTCCGATCTCGGCCTGTACCCCCGTACGGAACATGCGGTGGTCGTCGACGAGCACGACCCGGGCCCGTCGCCCGCCCGCACCGCTGCCCGACCCGGCGGCGGCCGATCCGGCAGCGGCCGGCTCAGGGGCGGCCGCGGACTCGCCGGACAGCGGGGCTTCGTCCGTGGTGGCCGAACTGCCGGGCTCGGCAGCTCCCTTGGCCTCGGTCGGTCCGTTCGCGTCGCTCATGACGTCTTCTCCGCCCTCTCCATTTCCAGCTCGACCTCCGTGCCGCCGCCCGGCACCGCGCGCAGCCGCGCCGTGCCGCCGTTGCGCTCCATGCGGCCGATGATCGATTCTCTGACGCCCATGCGGTCGGCGGGTATCGCGTCGAGGTCGAAGCCTGGGCCTCGGTCACGGACGGACACGAAGACCGTACTGCCCTCGACTTCGGCGTAGACCTGTACGGCGCCGCCTTCGCCACCGTACTTGGCCGCGTTCACCATCGCTTCGCGCGCGGCCTGCATCTGTGCGGTCAGGCCCTCGTCGAGCGGGCAGTCACCGACGACGACCACTTCGATGGGAACGCCGTGCTTGTCCTCGACCTCCGCCGCGTTGCGCCGCACCGCCTCGGCGAGGGTCGTGGGCTCGTCGGCCTCGTCCTTGCCGGTGCCCTCCGGCTTGTAGAGCCAGGTCCGCAGGTCGCGCTCCTGGGCGCGGGCGAGCCGTCGCACCTCGTTCGCGTTCTCCGCGTTGCGCTGGATCAGGGTCAGGGTGTGCAGCACCGAGTCGTGGACGTGGGCGGCGACTTCGGCCCGCTCCTGGGCGCGGATGCGCATCAGGCGCTCCTCGGAGAGGTCCTGGGTCATGCGCACGAGATAGGGACCGGCGAGGAGCGCTATCCCGACCAGGACGGCGAGCGCGGCCTGCAGGACGGAGCCGAGGTGGGCGGCGGAGCCCTGGAGCACGAAGATGCCGGAGACGCCCGCGGTGACGAGCAGGACACCGGCCGCGGACCGCAGCAGCGTCAGGGTGCGCCGGCGACGGCCGACCTCGACCCAGCGGGCCCGCCGCGCGTTGTCCGCCTGGCGCCAGACCAGGGCGACGCCCGCGCCGACGAGCACCGTCGGCCAGAGATACGCCGTGGCTCCGCCGCCGAGGTTCACATTGCCGACGAAGACCATGGCCACGACGACCATGAGGAGCAGGGCGACTATCTGGCCCTTGTCCGGCTTGCGGGCCACGAGTCGGCGGCGGCCGTCCGGGGCGGTCTCGGTGGTGAAGGCCGAGGTACGCCCGGAGCCGACGCCGCCGACCCCGAGCGGCACGAAGAACCAGAACGCGGCATACAGCAGCGCCCCCAGCCCGTCCGCCATGAACAGGCCGACGAACACCAGCCGCACCCAGATGACGGGCAGCCCGAGATGCCCGGCGAGCCCTCGCGCCACTCCCCCGAGCCAGCGCCCGTCGCTGCTGCGGTAGAGCTTGCGCGGGGGCCGCGGGTCGTCGAGGGACACTGCTGCGGCTTCCGGCATGCCATCGATGTTCACATGGCGGGAGGGCCGGAGCATCAGGGTCGACCCCCGAGACTCCCCTGATCTTCGAGAAACCGGTGACCGAACGGATCCCGCCGCCTCCGTCAGGGCCGATATCAGGGTTCGGCCAGGGTCATCCCGACTGCCGTCGCGGCTCCTCGCCCGTCACCATGGACACATGACGGATCAGCAGCACGCGGCAGCGGAGCCGGACCGCGGCCCCGGCCCCCCACCATCGGGCGCCGGGCCGGGGAAAGCCGTCCCGCCCGCCCCGGGAACCGCCACCGGCGCCACCCGCGCCGGCGGTGAGGAGTCGCGCGCGCACGAGGGCGCGGCCGAGCCCTCGGACCCGGCCGCGCCCGAGGTGCCGCGCAAGTTCCGGCGCGACCGGCGGCAGAAGATGCTGGGCGGGGTGTGTGCCGGGCTGGGGCGGCACTGCGACATGGACCCGGTGATCTTCCGGATCGTCCTCGCGGTGCTCGCCGCGACCGGCGGCATCGGCCTCATCTTCTACGGCTTCGTATGGCTGTTCGTGTCGTACGACGACGAGGAGGAGAACGAGGTCCGCAGGCTCCTCACCGGCCGCGTGGACGGACATGCGCTGGCCGCCGTCCTCTTCGCGCTGGTCGGCTGCGGAGTGTTCCTCTCCATGCTCAACAACGGCGGGGTGCTGACCTTCGCCGTGGTCCTCTCCCTGCTCCTGGCGGGCGCCGGGTTCTGGTCGCAGCAGCGCGGCGCCCCCGACCCCGACCCCCTCGCCGCCCAGGCCGTCGCTGACGCCCCGCCCGAGGCGCAGGCCCCACCCGTCCCCACCTCCTACCCCTCCTGGTGGCGCGACCCGATCGTCAAGGACGGCTCGCATGTAGGAGGCACCGGCTATCTGTGGGGGCCGCAGGACACCCGGGACCGCGATGTCGCGGCGGCGGTCAACATCGCCCGCGGCACGACCCGCCCGGAGCGCGCGACCCGGGAACCACAGCCGCGCGGCCCGCGTTGGACAGGCGGCTGGGTGTTCCTGCTCGCGCTCCTCGCGTGCGGCCTCGGCACCAGCCTGACGTGGGAGGACCACGCGCTCGGCACCAGCCTGCAGACCGGTCTGTCCTGCGCGCTGATCGTGTTCGGCGTGGGCATCGCGCTCAGCGCGTTCCTGGGGCGTACGGGAGCGGGCTCGATCTTCCTGGCCGTGATCACGGCGGGCCTGCTGGCCGGCTCCACGGCTCTGCCCAAGGACATCAGCACGCACTGGATACGCACGGAATGGGCTCCCACCGCCACCGCCGACGTACAGAAGACGTACGACCTCGGCACGGGCGTCGGCACCCTCGACCTCACCCACCTGAACCTCACCAAGGGCCAGACAGTGACGACAAGCGCCGAAGTGGGCGTGGGCCAACTCAAGGTCGTGGTCCCGAAGGACGCCACCGTGAAGCTGAACGTGGACGTGGGCGTAGGAGACATCCAGTTGCCGGGCGACGACGAGAAGGACGTGGACGTGGAGCCGGGCAAGAGCAAGCAAGTGACGCTGTCACCCCCGACCGCCGACAAGAACGGCGGCACGCTGGACCTCGACCTGCACGTCGGCCTGGGCCAGGCGGAGGTGACCCGTGCTACGTCATGAGTTCCAGCCGGGAAAACTGGTCGCGGGTTTCTTCCTCACCCTGGCGGGCGTCATCTACGCGGGTGACGCGGGCGGCCTGTGGGAAACCCCGTGGTTCGCGGTGATCCCCGTCGTCACGGGTGGGCTCTGTCTGGCGTGGGCGGTGGCGCTCCTGACCCAGGGCATACGCAGACACCGCTCGAGGCGACGGAAGCCGGGGCCGGCATAGGAGCGGCCCTCTGCGCCCTGCGCCCTGCCCAGGACTACTAGTAACCGTAGTCACCGGCCCGTTGCCTGCGCCTCGTGCGCAGGGCCGCGTCCAGGGAGAAGACGGACGCGCCCGCGAGGACCAGGGGCAGCCAGGCCATGAGGTAGACGAGGTCGTTGCCGTAGTAGTACGGGTCGGCGGCCCAGCTCACGGTCAGCCACAGGCTGAGGGAGATGAGCGCACCGCCGAACGCGGCGAGGCGGGCCAGTAGGCCGATCAGGGTGCCGATGCCGACGGCCAGCTCGCCCAGGGCGATGGCGTAACCGAAGCCGACGGGGTTCTTCAGCGAGAGGTCGACCAGGGCCGGGATCGCCGAGGAGTCGCGCACCGTGCGCATCATGTCGCCGACCGAACCGGAGCCGGAGTCGGACATGAAGGCGCTGTCGGTGAGTTTGTCGAGGCCGGCGTAGATGAAGGTGACACCCAGGAACACGCGCAGGGGCAGCAGAGCGTAGCGGGTGGCGGTGTCTCGCCAGTCCCGTCCACCGCCGCCGTCGAGGTAGGGGGTAGGGGTATCCGTCCGCATACCGTGAGTCATCGCTCTCCGCCGCCTCTCGCCCGCGTGCCGTTGACCCCTCAAGAGACCATACGTACGACAGCCGGTCCCCGCTCAATACTTGGGGGCGGTTTTCCTGACTTCGGCCGAGTTACGGCCCTACTCCGGCCCATCGGTGTGGGGCTGACCGGGGTGGGTTTTCGCCCCCGCCCGCCCCCAAACCCCCGCTCGCCCAAAAGGCTGACGCCAACAGCGCCGGGGGCAATCTTTTTAGCCCGTCCGGCGTTTGAGGACGAGGCCGTTCAGGCCGAAGCGGGGGTCTGGGGGCGGCAGCCCCCAGGAACGGGGGCAGCGGGGGCGGAGCCCCCTCAGTCCGTCACATCGATCACGCACCGGTTCGTCTCCACCCCGGCCGCCGTCACCACCTGCACCTCCACCCGCCCCGGCTCCACATCCACCGGCACCGGCACGGTGAGCACCGCGTCCGTGGGATTGCTGAAGCCGCCCGGCACCGGCACCAACGGCACATGGACATGGACCGCGCCGATCCGTACGACCATCCGTGAGAGTCGGTCGGCGGTCTGGGCTCCCGGGGGCACGAATCCGGCCCCGCGGATCTCGATGTCGTCGCCGGTGCGGATCGGCGCGTCGAGGTCGCCCGCCTCGCGGGAGCGGACGACGGAGAGGATCACGGGACGCCCGCCCTCGGCGTACTTCCCGGCGAGGTAGGTACCCGCGGACACCAGCACGAGCAGCGCCAGCCCCCAGGGCAGATCCGGCAGCTGCTCCGGCCGTCGGGCCAGTCGTACCGCCGCGAAGACCAGGGCGACGGCGCCGATGACGACGTACTGGATGTCGGCGAAGCTGCCCCGGCCGGAGTCGTCGGTCAGGAGGTCGGCGGCGCGCGGCCGGTCGGCGGGGACCTTCTGCAGACGTTGTCCGTGGACCCGCAGGCCTACCACCCGCCGCACCAGTACCGCGATCCCGCAGACCACGGCGACGACGGTCACCGCACCGGCGCCCCGGGCGAGTTCGAGACCGGCGATCAGGTCGTCGCGCTTCCCATGGGCGGAGGCCGCCGCCAGTTGGCCCACCAGGACGAGCACCGCGTACACCACGAACAACACCCACCCCGCGGCCATCACACGCGAGGTGGAGAGACGGTTGTCCTCGCCGATGACGGGGGCGAGGGCGCCGCCGCGGGCCCGGTGCAGGTAGCCCGCGCCGGTCAGCAGGCCGCCCACGAGCACGGCGGCGAGCAGGCCCGCCGTCCGCGCGGCCGTCCATCCCGCGCCGATCGCGGTGAGTGCCTGTACGAGAAGCAGTACGCCGACAGCTCCCCAGACCGCGAACGCCGTACGCCGCCACAGCCGCCCCAGCCACGCCTCACCGTCGACGCGCCCGCGCTCGGCGACGAGGTCCGCGGACTGCGTGAGTTCGTCCGAAACCCACTGCCGGGACGCGGACGCCGAGTGGGCGACGGCTGCGGGCAGCCCCTGCCCGGACGCCAACTCGTCGCGCTTGGCGAGGAACGCGGCGACCGCCCGCCGGTGCCCCTCGCGCGCCCCGTGCGGACAGTCCCCGCAGGTGCAGCCGCCCCCGTGCGCGCCCTGCCCGGCGCCGAGCCCGCCTCCGGACCCCCCACCGCGCTCCGCGCCGTGTCTAGCCTCCTGCACCGCCACGCCCACTGCCGCCTTCCGCGCCAAGAACTCTCGTGCGGCCAGGCCTTGCTCGGTACGAGTTCCGTACGCCTGACCGCCGTACAACTGCCTTGCGATGACAGCGCATTGTGCCGTACGTAACAGCGCTCGCATCCGGCAGGTCTGGTCAGCGCGGGTGAAGCGGCGGACTCCGTGTTGACCGGGCTGCGAGAATTTGTCCATGGCCGAGATCATCCAGCGCGACGGGACCTGGGCCTTCGACGGCAGCACGGTCAGGATCACGCCGGGACTCCACCGCTCCGTTCCGTTGTTCCGGCAGACGTACGGAGAGATCACCGTTCCCCTGGAGGCGGTTTCCGGCATCGTCTATGAACCCGAACGCAAGCGCGGCCGGCTGCGCCTCAGGCTCCGCGAGGGCGCCGATCCGCTGCTCCAGGCGACCGGCGGCCGGCTTCCGGACGCGGCAGATCCGTACCGGTTGATGGTCGACATCGACCGTTCCGGGGTCGCCGAGTACGTGGCCGAGGAGATCCGGCATGCCCTGCTCCTCGATCAGATCCCCAAGGAGCCGTCCAAGGCCTACCTCCTCGCGGGCCCGCCGGTGCCCGTGTCCGTCCGTTCCAGCGACGGCACGGTCTCCTTCGACGGCACACAGGTGCGGATCGACTGGGCGGACACCTCCGACCGGGTCAAGCGGGCGACGGGCCCGCGGATCATCGCCGTCGGGGACCTGGTGCAGGTGGAGTGGCTGCCCAACTCCGGTTACGAGGACGGGTTTCTGCGCTTCGTGACGCGCGAGGCCGTGTTCTCGAAACTGCCCCCCGAAAAGGACCCGTTCGCCCTGGACCTGTGGGGCAGCGCCCGCCGCGACCTGCTGACGGCGCTCGTCGCCGCCGCTGTGACGGCCCGTCTGCCGCATCCGTCCGCGCGGGCGGGCGAACACGTCGACCAGCCCCCGCAACTCGCCTCCGCGGTTCCGCCCCAGGCCGACCACCACGACGTACTCCTGCGGCGTCTGCGGGAGCTGGGCGAGTTGCATCGCGACGGCGTGCTCACGGACGAGGAGTTCGCGGCGACGAAAGCGGCGGTCCTGCGGGGCTTCTGAGCCAGGGCCTGTCTGGAGGGCTTCCGGGACGTTCAGCTCAGCAGGTCCGGCTCGCTCCTGCTGATGTCCTGCCACAGCGGCTGGTAGTTGATCCACGCCACCAGGTCGCCGCCGAGCTGTTCGCGCGTCGCGGTCGCCTGCTTGTGGTCGATCAGGATCGGGCGGCCCGCGGCCTGGGCAAGGAGCTGGACCTGGCTGGAGCGTTCCAGCGACAGGAACCACCAAGCCGCCGCGTCCACCGAGTCGCCGACGGTCAGCAGCCCGTGGTTGCGCAGGACGAGCGCCTTGCGGGTGCCGAGCGCGGAGGCGATCCGGCGGCCCTCCTCGGCGTCCACGGCGACACCGGTGTACGAGTCGTACAGCGCGAGATCCTCGTAGAAGGCGCAGCTCTCCTGGCTGATCGGATCGAGGAGGGCGCCGAGGGCGGAGAGGGCGCGGCCGTGCACGGAGTGGCAGTGGGCGACGGCGACGACATCGGGGCGGGCGGCGTGCACCTGCGCGTGCACGGTGAACGCCGCCTGGTTCACGTGGTAGCGGCCCTCGATCACCTGCCCGTCCTGGTTGGCCATGACCAGGTCGCTCACGGTCACGTGCTTGAACGGCATCCCGAAGGGGTTCACCCAGAAGCAGTCGCTGTACTCCGGGTCACGCGCGGTGATGTGGCCGGAGACCCCGTCCTCGAATCCGAGCCGCCCGAAGATCCGCAACGCCCCGGCGAGCCGCTCCTTGCGGTGCCGCCGCTCGTCGTCCGGCGACTCGTGCATCGGCGGCATGGCGAACTGCAGCTGGTCGGTGGGCAGGGGCAGGGGCGGCGTGGGCCCTTGCATAGGTCCTCCAGCGCTGGCTTGTTCGGCGGTGACGGAGCGGAAGGTACCTCCGGCCGGTGCAGGAGAACAGAGCCGTTCCGTGAAGAGAGTGCGCAACCGTTACGCAGGGTGTGGAGCGGGATGTCGTACGGCCGCGTCCGGCGAAAAGGCCTCGCCGATACCAGACAGAAGATGTCAGGTATCGGCGCGAGACTCACCGTATGAGCCGGATCAGCCAGACGAGCCAGACCAGCCATACGAGTCATACGAACTGGGCAGCCTTCACGGCCGCCGAACCCGACCTCGCCCAGCTGGCCGAAAACCGCTTCGGCGCTTTCACGCACCACGTCCTGGCGACCCTCCGCGCGGACGGTTCGCCCCGCACCAGCGGCCTCGAGGTGCGCTTTGTGCACGGCGAGCTCTGGCTCGGCATGATGCCGGACTCGCTCAAGGCGCTCGACCTGCGCCGCGACCCGCGCTTCGCGCTCCAGGCGAACCCTGGGCCGGGGACCGGGATGGCCGGGGGTGACGTCCGGATCAGCGGGCGGGCGGTCGAGGTCGACGAGCCCGGGGCGAAGGCCCTGTACGTGGAAGAGGTGGAACCGCCGCAGCCGTTCCACCTCTTCCGCACCGAGCTGACGGAGGTCGTACGGACCTACATCGAGGACGACACCTATCTGGTCGTCGAGATCTGGAAGCCCGGAGAGCCGGTGCGCACTCTCAGGCGGACATGAGCCGCGGGACTACTCCCACTCGATGGTGCCCGGGGGCTTCGACGTCACGTCGAGGACGACTCGGTTGACGTCCGCGACCTCGTTGGTGATCCGGGTCGAGATCTTGGCGAGGACGTCGTACGGGAGACGCGACCAGTCGGCCGTCATCGCGTCCTCGGAGGAGACCGGACGCAGGACGATCGGGTGGCCGTACGTACGGCCGTCGCCCTGGACGCCCACGCTGCGGACGTCGGCGAGCAGGACCACCGGGCACTGCCAGATGTCGCGGTCGAGGCCGGCGGCCGTGAGCTCCTCGCGGGCGATCGCGTCGGCGTCGCGAAGCAGGTCGAGCCGCTCCTTCGTGACCTCGCCGACGATACGGATACCGAGGCCGGGGCCGGGGAACGGCTGGCGCTGGACGATCTCGTCCGGAAGACCGAGCTCCTGCCCGACCATCCGCACCTCGTCCTTGAACAGCTTGCGCAGCGGCTCGACGAGCTCGAACTCGAGGTCCTCGGGGAGACCGCCCACATTGTGGTGGGACTTGATGTTGGCGGTGCCGGTGCCGCCACCGGACTCGACCACGTCCGGGTAGAGCGTGCCCTGCACCAGGAAGGCGACGTCCTCGCCCTCCGCGGCCTCGGCGATGATCTCCGCCTGCGCCTGCTCGAAGACCCGGATGAACTCCCGGCCGATGATCTTCCGCTTCTCCTCGGGGTCGGAGACCCCGGCGAGCGCGGCGAGGAACCGCTCCTCCGCGTCGACGACCTTCAGCTGCACGCCGGTGGCGGCCACGAAGTCCTTCTCGACCTGCTCGCTCTCGCCCTTGCGCATCAGGCCGTGGTCGACATACACGCAGGTCAGCTGGGAGCCGATGGCCTTGGCGACGAGGGCGGCGGCGACGGCGGAGTCCACGCCGCCGGAGAGGCCGCAGATGGCCCTCTTGCTGCCGACCTGCTCGCGGATGAGCGCCACCTGCTCGTCGATGACGTTGCCGGTGGTCCAGGAGGGGGTGAGGCCCGCGCCCCGGTACAGGAAGTGCTCGAGCACCTGCTGGCCGTACGTGGAGTGCATGACCTCGGGGTGGTGCTGGACCCCGTACAGCTTCTTCTCGTCGTTCTCGAAGGCCGCGACCGGGACGACGTCCGTGGACGCCGTGACCGTGAAGCCCTCGGGGGCGGCGCTGCACGCGTCGCCGTGCGACATCCACACCGACTGCTCGTCCGGGGTGCCCTCGAAGAGGGTGGAACGAGACCCTGACTGCGACACGTGCAGCGGCGTACGGCCGTACTCGCGGGCGCCCGTGTTGTCGACGGTGCCGCCGAGGGTCGTCGCCATCAGCTGGAAGCCGTAGCACATACCGAAGACGGGGACACCGGACTCGAAGATCTCGCGGTCGAGGCGGGGGGCGCCTTCCGCGTACACCGACGAGGGGCCGCCGGAGAGGATGATCGCCGCCGGGTTCTTGGCGAGCATCTCCTGGACCGGCATGGTGCTCGGCACGATCTCGCTGTAGACCCGGGCCTCGCGGACGCGGCGGGCGATGAGCTGGGCGTACTGCGCACCGAAGTCGACGACCAGGACGGTGTCGGGGGCGGCGGGGGACACTTCTGGCACGGTTTGCCTTCCGGCGGTGAGCGAGGGGTGTGGTGCACCAAGTCTACCGGGGGTCGGAGTGGGCCCGCCGAGCCGGTTTTCGCCCCCGCCGCCCCTACCCGTCCCATCCCCCGGGGGCTCCGCCCCCGGACCCCCGGCAGGTGGTTCTTTTGCTGCGGGAGGGTGGGGGCTGGGCGCGCAGTTCCCCGCGCCCCTGACCACTTCCAGCCCGTCCGGCGTTTGAGGACGAGGCCGTTCAGGCCGAACGGGGGTCTGGGGGCGGAGCCCCCAGGAACGGGAT